>JAJTGH010000013.1:19067-35601 GCA_021299555.1 Comamonadaceae bacterium | reverse complement strand
AGCTGAACTGGACAGCATTTCACACCAACGAATTCCTGCCCAGATAAGGCGAGGACATGAAGCCTCAGAACCCTCCCTCGCCTTCTGAGGCAGGTCAGGCCCTGCAAAGTCGCGCAGCGGGCGTGCCGGTCGAGATCGCAGGCGTGAGCAAGGTCTTTCGCCGGGAGCAGATGCAGACCCAGGCGCTCGAGCGGGTCGATCTTTCGGTCCGGCCCGGCGAGTTCATTGCCGTGGTCGGGCCCTCGGGCTGCGGAAAGTCCACCCTGCTCAAGATCATCGCCGGGCTGCTGCCGCCCAGCGAGGGCCGCATCGATATCGCGGGCAAGACCATCTCAGGCCCGCATACCGATCTGGGCATCGTGTTCCAAAGCCCGGTTCTGCTGGACTGGCGCAATGTGCTCGACAACGTGCTGGTGCAGATCGACCTGCGCGGAGGCGATCCAGCCGCCTACCGCGACCAAGCGCGGGCCTTGCTCGCAAAGGTGGGTCTGGCCGGGTTCGAAAACCGCATGCCGCGCGAACTCTCGGGCGGCATGCGCCAACGCGCGGCCATCGTGCGCGCGATGATTCATCAGCCCCCGCTGCTGATGATGGACGAGCCGTTTGGTGCGCTCGATGCACTGACGCGAGAGCAGATGCGGATCGATCTTGAAAAGCTCTGGCTCGAGCGTGGCCAGACCACGTTTTTCATCACGCACGGCATCTCGGAGGCGGTGGCCCTGGCGGACCGGGTGATCGTCATGACGCCTCGGCCCGGTCGCATCGAGCGCATCATCGAGATCGACCTGCCCCGCCCCCGCCACAAGGCGGTAATCACCAGCCGACGCTTCAGATCGATTGGACCGGCCTCGAGCGCTACATGGATGGGCTGGCCGCGCAGAGCCCAGCGGGCATTGCCATGAACATGGACGCCTCGGAGGTGATCGCCCTGAGCGAGGACGAGCAAGAGCAGGTGATCCGCGTGTGCCTGGGCGCGCTTGGCGGACGCGTGCCTTTCTTGTCGGGCATTGTTGCGGGCTCAACGCGCAGCGCCGCCGCAAAGGCCGAGCGCTATGCCCGCATGGGGGTCGAAGGCTTTCCAGTTTTCCCCCCCTTCCCCACCTTCAGCGGAGCGCCGGTTCCCAGCGAAATGATCTATCGTTATCACAAGGCGATCGCCGATGCCGCGCATCTGCCCATCATTTGCTTTCAATTCCCCAAGGGTTGGGGGCCGGACTATTCGCCAGAAATCTTGCGTCGGGTGGCCGAAATTGCCGAGGTGGTCGCTATCAAGGAGGCGTCATTCGATGTGGCACAGACGCTCTCGACCATAGAGGCCGCAGCCTCGCTGCCCAAGCCCATCGGAGTGCTGACCGGGAGCGACACCTTTATTTTCGAAGCGATGATGATGGGCTGCCACGGCGCGCTGATTGGCTTTGCCGGCAGCTTCACCCGAGAACTCGTTGAAATGAACGCAGGTGTGCATGGCGGCGATATCGCCAAGGCCCGCGCCATCTGGGAAAAATTGGGCCCAATCGCAAGGTACTGCTGGCGGCCACCGATCCGAGACTTTCGGCCACGCATGAAAGAGGTTTTGCGGCTGCAGGGCTTGTTTGAATGTGCTGCGGTGCGCGAGCCGCAACTTGGCATAGACGAGGCCGAGCGGGCGCAGATTCGGCGCCTGATGGTCGACAACGGACTGCTGCCATGAGCGGGGCAGTGGCAATCTGGCACGACATCGTGCCCGAGGGGCTGGCCGAGTTTTATGCTTGGCATGGCCAGGAGCACATGCCCGAGCGGGTTGGTATTCCCGGCTTTCGCAGCGGGCGGCGTTTCATCGCACACGCGGCCGACCTGCAGTTCTTCAACCTCTACGAAACGCAATCGCCCGAGGTCGTGCGCGGGCCGGACTACAAGGCCAGACTGGACAGCCCCACCCCACGCACGCTCTCGGCCGTCAGGCACTTTCGCAACGTGGCTCGCTCGCTGTGCCGGGTGATCGTCACGCACAAGGCCAGTGAGTCGGGCACCGGGCAGGCCGGGCTGATGGCAACCCTGCGCTATGACGTCGAGGAAGCACAGGAGGCAGCGCACCTGGAAATATTCCAGCACGTCATCGTCCCTGCCCTGGCCGGCAGCGCCGGCATTTGCTCGGTCAGCCTGCTGGTGGCCGATCGCATCGCCAGCGGTTACGTCAATGCCGAGCAGCGGGCCCGAGGCGCCGCCAACGCCGTGCCGCCCATTGTGCTGCTGGTCGAGGGCTGGGCAGACGAAGCCTCTTTTTCTCAGCTGGTCGGCTCGCAGCTCGCTCCCCAGGCACTGGCCAGCCATGCCTTATCGGGCTCGGCGAGCCTGGGAATCTACAGGCACCAACTGACGCTGCTGCGCACTCTGGCTTGAGCAAGCCGGGGCGCGCAATTGGCCGCCCGACCGGCGCAGGCGCGCGCGCCGGTCGGAGATCTCCCGATTGTCGGCACCCTGGCATCGTGTTAAAAAACCGTTTTTATTTAAGGAGTTCTCCCATGAAGCTCTCCCGCTTTGTCGTGGCCTTTGGCCTGTCGGCCGCTGTCGCCCTGAGCGCCCAAGCACAGCAGTTTTTCCGCATCGGCACCGGCGGTACCGCCGGAACCTACTATCCGGTGGGGGGAATGATCGCCAACTCGGTGAGCCAAGCCGGCAAACTGGTGGTGACCGCGCAGGCCTCAAACGGTTCGGTGGCCAACGTCAATGGCATCATGGGCGGGGCCATGGAGTCGGGCTTTTCGCAGTCGGATGTGGCCACCTGGGCCTACAACGGCACCGGCATCTTCGAGGGCAAGCCGCGGATGAGCGATTTGCGCATGATCGCCAACCTCTACCCTGAGAGCATCCACCTGGTGGTCAAGAAGGGCTCAGGCATCAAGACCGTGGCCGATCTCAAGGGCAAGCGTGTGGCGCTCGATGAGCCCGGATCGGGCACGCTGGTCAATGCGCGCGCGGTGCTGGCCGCCTGGGGCTTGAAGGAGTCCGACGTCAAGCCCGATTACATCAAGCCAAATCAGGCGTCAGACAAACTCAAAGACGGCGCCCTGGACGCCTTCTTCTTTGTGGGTGGCGCGCCAGCCGGTGCGATCGCCGAGCTGGCCTCCAGCGGCACCGGTATCGAACTGGTCAGCCTGACCGGCCCCCAGGCCGATGCACTGCGCAAGGCCAATCCGTATCTGGCGATTGACACCATCCCGGCGGGCACCTACAAGGATGTGGCCGCAGCCACCACCATGGCCGTGGGCGCGCAATGGGTCACCAGCGCCAAGATGGATGCCGAGACGGTCTATCAGATCACCAAGTCGCTTTACAGCGATGCCACGCAGTCACGCCTGGCCGCAGGCCATGCCAAGGGCAAGCTGATCACCCGAGCCAATGCGATTGCCGGCGTGGGGATCCCCTTTCACCCCGGCGCCGAGCGTTTTTACAAGGAAGTCGGCTTGCTCAAGTGAGTCGGCTTTTGCCGTTTGACGGCGCGGTGTTTCGATTGCCCAGGGCGGGCCAGCCTACCGAAGGCTGGACCCGCTTTTTAATGCCATGAAGACCCAAACAGAACTCGATGCCCAGCAGCTGCAGGAACTCGAGCAAAAATTCGATCCCGAAATGAGATTTCGGCCGGTGGTGCCGCCGGCCACGGTGCTGGTGCGCGGGCTGCTCATTGCGCTTTCACTGTTTCATTTCTATACCGCTGGCTTTGGCCTATTGCGCGAGGCAACTCACCGCGGCGTGCATCTGGCCTTTGTCCTGGGCCTGATTTTTCTGGTGTTTGCTGCCACGCATCGGGGGCAGTCTGAGCCCCAGCGCTCGAGCGCGTGGTCGCCCGGCGGGGTACCGCTTTTCGATTGGCTGCTCGCTGCGGCGGCGGCCCTGAGCGTGTTGTACATCCCGTGGATCTTTGACGACCTGGCTTTCCGTGTGGGCAACCCGGGGTTTTGGGACGTCCTGTTTGGCTCCATCCTGTTTGTCACGCTGCTCGAGGCGACCCGGCGCTCCATGGGCTGGCCTTTGCCCTTGATCGCCCTGGGCTTTACAGCCTACGCGCTGGCCGGGCCCTATTTCCCCGGCCTGCTCAAGCATGCAGGGGCCACATGGTCCCAGATGATCAACCACCAGTACCTGACCAGCCAGGGCATTTATGGGGTGGCCGTGGGCGTGGTGGCCACCTACGTATTTCATTTTGTGCTGTTCGGCGTGCTGGCCACGCGCATCGGCCTGGGGCAGCTCTTTCTGGACATCGCCTCCAGCGTGGCGGGCCGCTATGCGGGAGGGCCTGCCAAGGTCAGTGTGTTTGGCTCGGCCATGTTTGGCATGCTCAGTGGCTCTTCAGTGGCCAATGCGGTGACGGTCGGCTCGCTGACCATTCCGGCCATGATCCGCGTGGGCTATCGGCGCGAGTTTGCCGGCGCGGTGGAGGCGGCTGCTTCCACAGGTGGACAGATCACGCCGCCGGTCTTGGGGGCGGCGGCCTTTCTCATGGTGGAGTTTCTCAACATCCCCTACCAAAACATCATCGCGGCGGCGGCCATACCGGCCTTCATGCACTTTTTCGGCGTGTTCATGCAGGTGCACTTTGTGGCCAAGCGCGACGGGCTGCGCGGCCTGAGCGAAGCGGAGATGCCACGTCTGAAAGAGTCGCTGCGGCAACGCTGGCCAACACTGATTCCGCTGGTGCTGCTGATCAGCATCTTGGTGTCTGGGCGCACGCCTTATCTGGCTGCCTTCACTGGCATTGCATCGTGCATCATCGTTGGCCTGACCACGCAGGTGCAGGGCAACCGGCCCGTGCAGTGGTTCTCTCTGGTTTTGCTGCACGGCGTGCTTGGACTCATTGCCTTTGTGGACTGGGGACAGCACAGCGAAACCATCAAGCTCAGCCTGTTCGCGGTTGGGGTGGTGCTGTGGTGGGCATTGCACCGCTGGGCGCAGCTGCGCGGGCGCATCGAGGCCCAGGTGCTGGTCGAGGCCTTTGAAACCGGCGCCAAGTACGCGCTGGCGGTGGGCGCTGCGGCCGCCACTGTCGGCATTGTGATCGGTGTGGTCACGCTCACCGGGGTGGGCTTCAAGATCAGCTTCATCATCACGCAATGGTCGCAGGCTGTGGCCGGCTGGACTTCGATGCTCCTGCCTGCGGGCTGGAGCAGCATGCAAACCCTCACGCTGCTGGCCGCGCTGGTCATGACCGGTGTGGTCTGCATCCTGATGGGCTGCGGCATTCCCACGACGGCCAACTACATCATCATGGTCACGGTGGCAGCGCCCACTCTGGTGCAGTTGGGCGTTGAGCCCCTGGTGGCACACTTCTTTGTCTTCTACTATGGCGTGCTGGCCGACATCACGCCGCCGGTGGCCTTGGCCGCCTATGCGGCCGCCGGCATGGCCGGGGGCGATCCCTTTCGCACCGGAAATCAGGCCTTCAAGCTCGGTCTGGCCAAGGCGCTGGTGCCCTTCGTGTTCGTGTTTTCGCCTTCGCTGCTGCTGGTGGCCAAGGGCTTCAACTGGCCTGATTTTGTGATCACCTTCACCGGCTGCATCGTGGGCATCACGGTGCTGGCCGCCACGCTCAGCCGTTACATGCTCACGCGGATGCAGCCTTGGGAGCAGGCACTGGGCTATCTGGCGGCGCTGTGCCTGGTCGCACCGGGACTGTGGGTCTCGATGGTGGGCCTGGCCCTGATGGTGCCCGTGTTGATCCGGCAGTGGCGCTGCCGGGATACCTGAGAGCACATGGGCAAGTCGTGCGTGGTCATCGGCGCTGGCATGGTCGGCACCTCAACGGCATTGCACCTGCGACAGCGCGGCCACGAGGTGGTGCTGATCGATCGCAGCGAGCCCGGTCAGCAAACGTCCTTCGGCAACGCTGGGCTGATCCAGCGCGAGGCCGCAGAGCCTTACCCCTTCCCGCGGGAGCTGGGCAAAATCTGGCAGGTGGCCAGCGGCCAGGGTTTTGACATAGCCTGGCGTGCATCGGCCCTGCTCCATGTCTTGCCCCAGCTGCTGGCCTACGCATGGCATTCGCAGCCGCAGCGCCATGCCCGTGTGGCCTCGCACTATGGCGCTCTGATTGCCGCTTGCATCACAGAACACGACGCCCTGGTGCGCTCCGCAGGTGCACAGGATTTGATCGACACGCGCGGCTACCGCAAGATCTATCGCACCGCGCCGGCTTTTGAGCAAGCCGCCCGGGATGCAGAACGCCTGGCCCGCACCTGGGGCATCGACAACCGGGTGGAGGACGGCGCCGAGCTGGCCCGGCGTGAGCCGGGCTTGAAGCAGCGTCTGGCCGGGGCGATTCACCACGCCTCGACCTGGTCGGTGCGCGATCCGGGCGCTTTGGTGCAAGCCTACGCCGCTGATTTTGTGGCGCAAGGCGGGCAGCTGATGCGTGCCGAGGTGCAGGCCCTGGAGCCGCAGCTCAAGGGCTGGAACCTGCGGACCTCACAAGGTCCGCTGTCTGCTCAAGATGTGGTGGTGGCCCAGGGGCCGTGGTCACAGGACTTGCTGGCTGCTCTGGGCTACCGTTTCCCCATGTTCGTCAAGCGCGGGTACCACCAGCACTACGATGGCGCGCACGGACTCAACGGCCCGGTGTTCGATGCGCAGAAAGGTTATCTGCTGGTGCCGATGCGAGCCGGACTGCGCCTGACCACAGGCGCCGAATTGGCGCTGCGCGACGATGCACCGCAGCCGACGCAACTGGCACCGGCCCAGGCCTGCGCACGCACCCTGGTCGAGCTGGGCCAGCCCTCGCCGCTGGCCCCCTGGATGGGCAGCCGCCCCTGCATGCCCGACATGCTGCCCGTCATGGGCCCGGCGCCGCATCACAGCGGCCTGTGGTTGAACTTCGGCCATGGCCACCAGGGCTTCACGCTCGGGCCTGTGGCGGGCCGGCTGTTGGCTGAAATGATTTCAGACCAACCCTGCTTCCTCGACCCAGCACCCTACGCTGCCACGCGCCTGGCATCTTGAGACGCGGCGGTTGTAGCCAGCTTTTGCGCGAACCGGTGCTCGTTTTACGGGCTGGCGTAGTGGCGGTACTCAAGCACCCGACCCTGACCGTCGACCCGTACCAGCACCATGTCGCCTGAGCCGATGTCTTTGCCCACGAGGGCGCGGACATTGACATGGTGGGTCACCAAAACCAGCGGCAGCGAATTGCTGACCGTCAACGACCTGGCGATAAAAGCCTGCAGGCTTTTATTGCTGCTTTCAGCCCGATCTGGGCTGTCAAAAAAAGAGGCCAGAGAAGGCTCCACCGCCACGCCACCGATCTCCAGCAACTGGGCCGTCTGCTTGCATCGGCACCACGGGCTCGAAAAAACGCGAGCCCCGTCCAAGCCCTGAGCGCGCAGCCAACGCCCCGCGCGCTGCGCCTGCGCCCGACCTTCCTCGTTGAGCACCCGCTGCGTCTCGCATCGCTCGAGCACGTAGCCGGGCGGGTCGCCAACGCCAGGTGCATAAGCATGGCGCATGAGCAACACGTGAGCGCCATCCTTGAGCCGTTGGGCCAATTCACCCGAATGCGCCGCAGCGTGCAGCCAAGCCAGAACCAGGATCAGGCAACGCAGGAAGTTTTTCATACTTGCGCAAGGATACGCCATCGCCCAATATTTCATGCAATTGCACTTCTTCGCAGCCGAGACTGTGGCCGGGTGGCGGGGCACTGCCGCGGTCTGAACGTATCATGACACTCGAGTCTCGCAAGGAGAGGGCCATGGATACGGACTTGAGAAAACGCAAAGCCTTTGTGTTGCTGATGCTGGCCGCCGGGCCGGTCTCGGCGGCCAGCTTCGATTGCGCGAAGGCGACGCGGCCGCAGGAAAAGCTGATTTGTGCCAGCCCCGAGGTGAGCCGCCTCGATGCGTCCATGGCATCTTCCTACAAGGCGCTCATGCAGCGTCTGTCCCCGCAAGCGCAAAATGATGTGCGCCGCAGCCAGCGGGAGTGGCTGGCCTTCTGGCCCACTTCCTGCCGGGCAGGCAGTGAGCCCCTGAATCCGAAAAGCAAAGATGCGCAGGACTGCGCCGCGGCCCGCTACAAGGACCGAATTTCTCTTCTAGAGGAGCAGGACTCCGTAAACGGTGACATCGTCCTGTATCCGGTCAGCACTTACAGCATCCGTCGATCCAATGCCAAGGTGAAATGGATCCAATACGCACAGAGCGTCACCTCTTTCCCGGCGGTCGATCTCGGCCAGGTCGCCCATGATAAGAAAAATCTTGCGATGCTGATCGATCGCTGGCTGCGCAAGGACATGGCCCCTTCCGGCCAGGCCATCGATGCCGTTTCCGATTCTGAAACTGGCCGGCGCTTCATCCCAAGTCTGTCGATGCTGCTGAGCACCGAAACCTCCGGCTACTTCTATGGCCATGGTGCCGCGCACCCTGTCAGCGGCTCCAGCACGCAGCATTTCTACCTTCCTAAAGCACGGCCGATGCTTGCCACCGATATCTTTCAGGGCAGCCCGTGGAAGGATGGTCTGACGGCACTGGTTGAAAAGGATCTGAAAGAAAAGCTTGCAGACTTCTATGACGTCAAATCACGCGCAGACCTCAAGGAGCTGGTCATTGACCCGGCCCGTTGGCAATTGAGCCGGAAAGAACTGACCCTGACGTTCAACCCCTACGAGGTCGCGCCTTATGCCGCCGGCGCGTCGAGCGTGAGCCTGCCGTGGTCCGCGCTGATGCCCTGGCTGACCGCGCAAGTCAGGAATGACATCTCCAAATAGTCGGCCTTGAACGTGTTGCCTGACCGAGCACCCTTGGCACTGCGGATCAAGGGTCACTTGCCAGCTTGGGCATGAAAGCGCAGGCGCAGCCGCGTTGCCATAGGCACCGTGGGGCCAGCTTGGGGTGCGCCGCTGTACCCTAGCCCTGGGCCAGCCAGCGCTGCACCTGCGCCAGGCTGGGCATGGCCGCCACCGCGCCACGCCCCTGGGTTGAGAGGGCGGCCGCTGCGTTGGCGCTGGTCAGCGCCTGCGGCCAATCTGCCCCGCGTGCCAGGGCTGCGGCCAGGGCGCCCGTAAAGGTATCCCCCGCGCCGACGGTGTCCACCACATTGACCGCATGACCTGCCACGGCCAGCGGCGCATGGCCAGCTCGGTAAAGCCGGCATCCGCGAGCGCCCAGCGTGACGACCAAGGCGCCCACACCGCGGGCCAGCAGGGCTTGGGCGGCCCTGTCGGTGCTCTCTAAGGCAGCGAGCTGGTGCAGCTCACCTTCGTTGGGGGTGAGCACGTCGATCAAGGGCCACAGCGCATCGGGCAAAGCCATGGCGGGGGCCGGGTTGAGCAGGGTGGTCACTCCCTGGGCACGGGCCCAGCCAAAGGCGGCCTGCGTGGCTGCCAGCGGCACCTCGCACGAGGCCATGACCAACCGGGCCGCGGCGATCATGTCGTGGGCTTGCTCGACCTGCCGGACATCAAGCCCACTGCCCGCGCCCGGGTAGATGGCAATCGAGTTGTCGCCATCGGGATAGACCAGAATCAGCGCCGTGCCATTGGCCTGGCCATGGGCGCGCTGCACATGGCCGCTGTCTATGCCTTCACGCCGCCATAGGTCCAAGCCCATCTGGCCAAAGTCATCGCCGCCAATGCGGGCCACCAGGCCCACACGCGCGCCCTGGCGGGCCGCCGCAATGGCGGCATTGCTGCCCTTGCCCCCGGGCAGACGTTCAAAGTGGCTGGCCAACAGGGTCTGCCCGCGGGCCAAAGGTTGGCTGACCCGGGCAATCAGGTCCACGTTCCAGCTGGCAATGCACACCACCTCGGGCGCCACTATCCCCCCTTGACGCCGTAGCCCATGGTCTGCGGCAACCACAGCACGATCTGCGGAAACACCGTAATGGCCACCAGCAAGGCGATGAGCAGCACCAGGAAAGGCCAGCCTTCTTTCATCATTTCGCCTATGGGGATGCCGGTGAGCGCCTTGGTCACAAAAAGCAGCATGCCAAAGGGCGGGTGGATCAGACCGATCATCATGTTGAGCACGACCAGCACGCCAAAGTGCACCAGATCGACGCCCAGCAGTTTGGCCGCTGGCAGCAGCATGGGCACGAACACCAGCAGCAGGACCGACACATCGAGAAAGCAGCCCAAAACCAGGAACAAGGCGTTGACCATGAACAGGAACTGCAAACGGCTCAACTGCAGGCTGTCGACCCAGGCAGCCATGGCCTGCGGCACGCCCTCGGCCGTGAAAGCGTAGTTGAGCATGAAGGATCCGGCCAAGATGATGGTGATCACCGCGCTGGCGCGGGTCGACTCGAGCACCACACCCCAAAACGAACGCCAGTTCAGGGCACGAAACACAAAGGCTGCAAGAATGAGCGCATGCAACGCAGCCACCGCAGCGGCCTCGGTGGGCGTGAATGCACCCGAATAGATGCCCCCGAGCAGCACGATGGGCATGGACAGCGGCAACGCCCCCCTGAACACAATGCCCGGCCAGTCTTTGAGCGGGATCGGCTCTTCGCGCGGCATGTTGCGCTTGCGGGCGATCCAGGCCACCACGGCCATCATGATGATGGTCATGCAAACGCCGGGCATGACACCACCCAAAAACAAGGCGCCGACCGAGGCGCCCGAGACCAGCGCATAAATCACCATCGGGATCGAGGGTGGAATGATGGGGCCCAACGTGGCACTGGCCACCACCACCGCGCCGGCAAAGCCACGCGAATATTCCGGCTTTTTGAGCATCTGGCGAATGGTCACCAGGCCCGGACCTGCGGCATCGGCAATCGCACTGCCGCTCATGCCCGAAAAAATGACGCTCACCAAAATATCCACCTGCGCCAGACCACCGCGCATGCGCCCGACCAAGATGCGACAAAAATCGAAGATGCGCTCGCTGACCGTGCCGGCGTTCATGATGTTGGCCGCAAAGACAAACAGCGGCACGGCCAGCAGCACGTAGCTGTTGTACAGGCCGTTGCCCACCTGCTCGGCCACCAGACCAACGTCCTGGCCCTTGACCAGCAGGTAAGCCACGCCCGACATCAGCATGGAAAAGCCGATGGGCATGCGCAGCAACATGCCCACCACGACCACGGACGCCAGGGCCCAAAGTGCAGGGCTCATGAGGGAAGGCCCTGCTCTTGCAAGCCTTGGCCGACGATGGCCTGCCAAATGCCCCAGGCGCTGCGCACCACCAGTGCAACCAAGAGCAGCACAAAGGGCATGAAAACCCACTGGAAAGACACGCCGAGCACAGGTGTGCCCTCGCGCGCCATGAAGCGCACATAGTCCCAGCTCGCGGGAATGGCCACAGCAGCCAGGACACCGATCATCAGGTTGCCCGCGATGCGCATCCAGCGCCGCGCCGCCTTGCCCACGCTGTTCCACAGCAGATCGAACACCACCTGCTCGCGCTCGCTGACCATAAATGCCGAGGCCCAGAGGATGACCCACAGATAAAGGATCACCGCCAGCTCGTCGGTCCACGGCAAAGGCCGGTTAAAGCCAAAGCGCGCCGCAATCTGGATCAGAAAAACAGCAAACAGGCAGACGAAGATCAGGCCGCCCAACCAGTGGGCGGCACGGCGCAGCAGCAGCATCGGTCAGCGGGTGTTGTTGATGCGATCGAGCAAACCGGCGGGCCAGACCTTGGCATAGTCGGACTTGCCATAGGTGTCTTGCACCGCCTTGCGGAAGGCGTCCACATCGGGCGAGGCCACTTGCAAGCCCTGCTGCTTGAAGAAGTCCACAATCTGGCCTTCTTCCTTGATGCGGTTTTCGTTGTTGTACTGCGCTGCCGCCTGAGCAGCAGCCCGCACATTTTGCTTTTGCGCAGCCGACAGGGCATTCCAAGTCTTGTTGGAAATCGCAATGAAGATGCCGTCAACCAGGTGGTTGGTGAGCACCAGCTGCTTGGTCACTTCGTAGAACTTGGCCGCCCGCACCGTGGGCAGGGGGTTGTCCTGACCGTCGATGGTGCCGGTCTTCAGACCCAGATAGACCTCACCGAAGGCCAGTGGGGTGGCCGTGGCGCCCAGCGCCTCGCCCAGGAACAGCCACTCCTTGGAGCCGGGCATGCGCAGCTTGACGCCCTTGAGGTCGGCCGGTGTGCGCACATTGCGTACCTCGCGCAGGTTGACTTGGCGGGTGCCCAGATAAATGGTCGAGAGCACAGTCACGTCCATTTTTTCGGCGACGGTCTTGAACAGCTGCTCACCGATCGGGCCGTTGAACACCTTCTGCTGATGCTGTGGGTCGCGCACCACGTAGCCGGCGGTGAAGATCGAAAACTCGGGGACCATTTTGGCGATGTCAAAGGCCGAAATCGACGACAGCTCCAAATTGCCACGCGCCATGGCCGCCGGCTCCGTGCCTTGCTTGAAGAGCGATGCGTTCAGATTGATCTGGACGTCAAATTGATTGGGGTTGGACTTTTCCAGCGCGTCTTTGAACACGGTCCACATCTTGGCATGCCAGTCATCGGGAACGGCTGGGGTTGAAATGCGCATCGGGATCTTGGTCTGCGCCAGGGCTTGGCCGGCCA
This sequence comes from Comamonadaceae bacterium, assembly GCA_021299555.1. Lineage (GTDB taxonomy): Bacteria > Pseudomonadota > Gammaproteobacteria > Burkholderiales > Burkholderiaceae_C > Polaromonas. The sequence goes on along the minus strand of JAJTGH010000013.1, from coordinate 23,101 downwards.
GGCCGCACAGGGCCAGGGCCGATACGCTGGCGGCGATCAGGCCGCGACGCAGAGAGGATGCTGGGGTCATAACGGTCTCCTTGTGAGTATTGCTTGAGGGAATATGCAGATTGCGGTGAGGGAACTCATTCACGCAAACGGTCGATGCCAAAGGACTCGATCGTCGCAGAAAATTGGGCGTGTGCCTGAGTAGACAGCGGCATCAGCGGGGGGCGCACCCGCAGCCAGCCTGGGTCATTGTGCAGCGTGGCCATGACGCTCTTGAGTGCGGGCATGAGCGAATGGGGCTTGATCAACTCAAGCATGGCATCAACACGCTGCGCATCGCGCGCCGTACCTGGCGCATCGGGCTCGAGCACCATGCGCGCAACCACCCGGCCAAAGAAGTTGGCCAGACCGCTGATGGCGCCGGTGCTGCCGAGTCGGCCCAGGGTTGGTAAATCGGGCTCGTAGCCCACGTACACGCTGATGGGTGGCATGAAGGCCTGAGCCAAGCCCACCGAGTGGGCCCGGTCGCAGGCGCTGTCCTTGATGCCGGCTATCACGGGGTGGCGTTCGATCAACCGGCCAATGACAGCGTGCGACAAGCCCACGGCCGCGACCTGCGGAATGTGATAGAGGTACATGCGCCAGCCTTGCGACGGCATTGCAGCGAAGACCTGCTCGTAGCAGGCCACGATGCCCTCGTCACTCACGCCCTTGAGAAAAAAGGGCGGCAGCATCAGGCAGCCATGCACTCCGGCTTCCACCGCGTGGCGGGTCAGCACGGTCGTATCGGGCAAGGCGGCGCAACTGGTGGACACCATGATGCGGTCGGCAGGGACCCCGCGCGCAATCATCATGTCCAGTGCCTCGCGCCGCTCGGCCACCGAAAACGAAGGGCCCTCTCCCGTGGTGCCAAACAGTGTCACGCCGGTGCAACCGTGGGTCAAACGCTCCTGGGCATGGGCAGCAAACTTGTCGTGATCGATACGCAACTGTGCGTCGAGCGGCGTGAGCAGGGCCGGCCAGGCGCCGCGAAAGCCATTTCGGTCATTGATGTGGGAAGCGGTCACAGCGGCTCCAGGTGGTCAGGATGAAAAGATAGAGGTCAGCGCCTGGGCAGGCGGGGCGGCGCCAGGCACACGCCGGTCCTGCCCCAACACGCGCTGGTGGGCGCTGTGAATATGGTGGGCCAACTTTTGCGCGACCTGCTGCGGGTCGCGCTGCTTGAAGGCATCGATCAGATTCAAGTGTTCCTGCATGGCGGGCAGCAAGACCTCGGCCGACAGCGTCGAGCGCTCGAGGTTGATCAGCCGCACCCGCAGGCTGTTGATGCGGTAGGTCTGGGAAATCAACTCATTGCCCAGGGTATCGATCATGAGGTCGTGCAGGCCCCAATCGACCGAAGTCGCATCGGTGAGCAGCTCGTCGTCAATCGGGCCGCTGCGCGCACGGGCCACGATGTCCAGATGGCTGCGCTCGATGGCCTCAAGCTCGCTGTGACTGACCACCTGCACAAAACGCAGCGCCGCTTCGCGCTCTAGCAAGCTGCGCAGGGCAAAGGCGTTGTGTATGAGCTTCAAGTCGACATGCGCGATCTGCAGGCCGCGCTGGGGCACCGTGCGCAGCAGGCCCTCGGCCTCCAGCCGGGGAATGAGTTCGCGCACCGCACCCAAAGGCATGTCGAGCAACTGCATCAATTCGCGCTGCGAGACAAACTGCCCGGGGCGCACATTCGCCCGCAAGATCTGCTGGCGAAAATTCTCATAAGCGCGTGCGCGCAGACTCAATGGGGCGACCGGGGCATTCATGATCTGTCAGTCAACAGACAGCACGCCCTTGCGCAGCAAGACGTTGGCGTATTTGCGCAGATCGCCGGTCTGCACCACCGCACGGGCACGCTGGGCTTGCGCGTAAAAAGCAAAGCGCTCCAGACTGGCCAGGCCATGGCCTTCAGCGGCGAGCAGCGCACGAAACTGCACCACTGGCGCGGGTACGGCCGCCGCATCGCCCACCACCTGCATGCTCCAAGCGCAATTGGCATCAAAGGCATCGAGTGGCAGCACCGAGAGCACCGCCTGCAACACCTCGCCGGTGTTTTGACCGGGCAGGCGAATGAGCGCGGCGCCAGCCTCGGCCGCGATCCGAGCGGCCGGGAAATTGGCGTCGACCAAGGCCACCTCGTCGCCATGGCCCATGCTGGCCAGCGCAAAAAGCAGCTCCGGCGTCAGCAAGGGCGAAAGATTTTTTAGCATGACTGGCTAACATGTTAGTGGCTTCTCTCATCATCAGAACTGGGGCTTACCCGGGTATTTTGAGTATGCATCCCGGTGTTCAAATGAGGATCTAAGGCTGACATGTCAGCACCATCCCTAGCCCCGAAGCAGTCCACTGCCCCGCCCCACGACAGGCCCACCGATGCCCGCCGACACCGCCCCAAAGGCTCCCCTGTTTCGCCCCTGCACGGATGGAATGCGCCTGGGTCTGGGCGGCGCGCCGCTGGGCAATTTGTTCGAGGCCGTCACAGACGGGCAGGCCGCAGCGCTGCTGGAGTTCGCCTGGACCGATGGCTGCCGCAGCTTTGACACCGCGCCGCACTACGGGCACGGACTGTCGGAGCGCCGCATGGGTCAGGCACTGTGGCACAGGCCTCGGGCGGCCTTGAGCCTGTCGAGCAAGGTCGCTCGGCTGCTGTCGCCCGATGGGCAGGCACCGCACACGCAACACGGCTATGTGCAAATTCCGCCCTTTGTGCAGCGCTGGGATTTTTCGGCGGCGGGCATACGCCGCAGCGTTGAAGACAGCTTGCAGCGCCTGGGGCTGGCCCGGCTCGATGCGGTGTTTGTGCATGACATCGACGCTAAGACCCATGGCGCCGATGCCCCCCGCGTGCTGGCGCAGGTGCTGGAGCAGAGCCTGCCGGCCTTGCGCGCGCTTGAGCAGGAAGGACTGGTCGGCGGGATCGGGCTGGGCGTGAACGACCACAACGTGGTGCTGCAGGTGCTGGCCCACGCCGACCTGGATTGCCTGTTGCTGGCCGGGCGCTACAGCCTGCTGGACCAGACGGCACTGCCGCACCTGCTGCCCGAGCTGCAGCGTCGAGGTGTGGCGCTGTCTTTGGGCGGCGTGTTTAACTCCGGCATCTTGGCCCAGCGTGTTGACGCCCAAGCCCAACCGACCTTCAATTACGCCGCCGCCGAGCCCCAGTGGCTGAGCAAAGCACTGCGGCTGCAAGCGGTGTGTGACCGCCACCGAGTGCCCATTGCAGCGGCCGCTTTGCAATTTGCCCTGGCCCATCCGGCCGCACACCTTGTTTTGCTGGGTGCGCGCACGGTGCAGCAGTGGCAGCAGGCGCGGGCCAACGCACGCCTGCGCATCGACCCGCAGCTTTGGCTCGACCTCAAGCGAGAAGGCCTGCTGCCCGAGCAAGCGCCCACACCATGAACATTGATGCGCACTTCCATGCCTGGCAAATCGCTCGCGGCGATTACCGCTGGCTCACGCCCGAACTGGGGCCGATCTACCGCGACGTATCTGTCGGTCACTGGTGGGAACAGGCACGGCGCCAGGCGGTAGAAGGCGGCGTGCTGGTGCAGGCCGCGCCCACCGCCGCAGAGACCGACTTTTTGCTCGGCTTGGCCGATCAACACCCGCAGGTGCTGGGGGTGGTGGGATGGGTGGACCTGCTGGCAGGCGATGCACCGCAACAAATTCGCGCGCGGGCCGCCCACCCGCGGCTCAAGGGCTTGCGGCCCATGCTGCAGGACCTGGCTGCAACCGAATGGATCTTGCAGCAAGGCGCGCACCAAGCACTGGTCACCATGGCCGAATGCGACCTGGTGTTCGATGCGCTGATCCAGCCCCGGCACCTGCCGATCATGGCCGAGCTGGTGCGTCGCCATCCCACCTTGCGTGTGGTGATCGATCACGGCGCCAAGCCCCTGATGAGCGCTTCGCCCCAGGCCATGCAGCATTGGCGCAGCGGCCTGCAACAGCTGGCCGAGCAAACCCAGGCCGATCGCCTCATGTGCAAGCTCTCTGGCCTGTGGACC
>JAJTGH010000013.1:0-19059 GCA_021299555.1 Comamonadaceae bacterium | reverse complement strand
CTTGCGAACACGTGCGCCCCTGGGCGCAGACGCTGCTCGACATCTGGGGGCCCGAGCGGCTGATCTGGGGCAGCGACTGGCCAGTGCTCGAGCTCGCCGGCCGCTATGACCAGTGGCGCTCATGGAGCTTGAGCTGGCTCGAGCCCCTGGGCGACGCGCACCGCCAAGCCGTACTGGGCGGCAATGCCCAACGGATGTACCGGCTCTGAGCCGGTAAAATACAAGACTTCCCGAGGAGCGTTGCAGCCCGTCCCCGCGACCGGCCAGGCTTGGGGACAGGGTTCGCCAACCCTCAGCTTGCAACGACGCTCACCTTCTGACACAAAGGTGAGCCCATGTCCCAGTCCCGGTTGAACCCCCTGCCGCCCATGCGCCTGTCTGGCCTGGAGCCTATTTTGTTGGGCCAAGGCAGCCTGTTCGTCAACATCGGCGAGCGCACCAACGTCACCGGCTCAAAAGCATTTGCCCGACTGATCCTCAACGGCGACTATGAGCAAGCGCTGGCCGTGGCGCGACAGCAGGTGGAAAGCGGGGCGCAGATCATCGACATCAACATGGACGAGGCCATGCTCGACAGCCAGGCGGCCATGGTGCGATTCCTGAACCTGATCGCCTCCGAGCCCGACATCGCCCGCGTGCCCATCATGATCGACAGCTCCAAGTGGAGCGTGATCGAAGCGGGCCTGCGCTGCATTCAAGGCAAAGGCATCGTCAACTCGATCAGCATGAAAGAGGGCCTGGAGGAATTCAAACGCCAGGCCAAACTGATCAAGCGCTATGGCGCCGCCGCCGTGGTCATGGCCTTTGACGAAAAGGGCCAGGCCGACACCTACGCCCGCAAGATCGAGATTTGCGAGCGCGCCTACCGTGTGCTGGTCGACGAGGTCGGCTTCCCACCCGAAGACATCATCTTTGACCCCAACATCTTTGCAATTGCCACCGGCATTGAAGAGCACGACAACTACGCGGTGGACTTCATCGAGGCGACGCACTGGATCAAGCACAACCTGCCGGGTGCCAAGGTCAGCGGTGGCGTGTCCAACGTGTCGTTCAGCTTTCGGGGCAACGACCCGGTGCGCGAGGCGATCCACACCGTGTTCCTCTACCACGCCATTCAAGCGGGCATGGACATGGGCATCGTCAACGCCGGCATGGTGGGCGTGTACGACGAGCTCGAGCCCACCTTGCGCGAACGTGTGGAAGACGTGGTGCTCAACCGGGAGCCTGCCTACAAAGCGGGTGAACCGCGTCTGAGCGCCGGCGAGCGGCTCATTGAAATCGCCGAATCGGCCAAAAGCGGCGCCAAGGACGACAGCAAGAAGAACGAATGGCGGGCCCTGCCACTGCGCGAACGCCTGACACACGCCCTGGTTCATGGTCTCAATGAATTCATCACCGAAGACACCGAGCAGATGTGGCAACAGCTGCGCGCTGAAAACGGCCGCCCGCTGCACGTGATCGAAGGCCCGCTCATGGACGGCATGAACGTGGTCGGCGACCTGTTTGGCCAAGGCAAGATGTTCCTGCCCCAGGTGGTCAAGAGCGCACGCGTGATGAAACAGGCTGTGGCCCACCTCATCCCCTACATCGAAGAAGAAAAGCGTCAGCAGGAAGCGGCTGGCCAAGACGTCAAGACCAAGGGCAAGATCGTGATCGCCACGGTCAAGGGCGATGTCCATGACATCGGCAAGAACATCGTCACCGTGGTTTTGCAGTGCAACAACTTCGAGGTGATCAACATGGGCGTGATGGTGCCCTGCCACGAAATTCTGGCGCGCGCCAAGGTCGAGGGCGCTGACATCGTCGGTCTCTCCGGCCTGATCACGCCTTCGCTCGAAGAAATGCAGATCGTCGCGGCCGAAATGCAAAAAGACGACCACTTTCGCGTGCGCAAAATCCCGCTGCTCATCGGCGGCGCGACCACCAGCCGGGTGCACACCGCGGTCAAGATCTCCCCGCACTACGAGGGGCCCGTGGTCTACGTGCCCGATGCATCGCGCAGCGTGAGTGTGGCCCAAAGCCTGCTGTCGGATCAGGCAGCGCAGTACATCGCCGAGCTCAACGCCGACTATGACAGGGTGCGTGCCCTGCACGCGGGCAAGAAGCAGGCCCCCATGACGACGCTGGCCAAGGCGCGGACCAACGCCACCGCATTGGACTGGGTGCACTATCAGCCACCGGCGCCCAAGTTCATAGGCCGGCGCGTCTTCAAAAACTACGATCTGGCCGAGCTGGCGCCGTTCATCGACTGGACGCCGTTTTTCCAGACTTGGGATTTGGCTGGCCCTTTTCCGGCCATCCTCAAGGACGAGGTGGTGGGCACCGAGGCCGTGCGCGTTTACGGCGACGCACAGCGCATGCTGCGCCGACTCATCGAGGGCCGCTGGTTGACCGCCAACGCGGTGGTGGCTTTTTATCCGGCCAACAGCGTAGGCGATGACATCGAGATTTACACCGACGAGAGCCGACAAAAAGTGGCCATGACGTGGTACGGCCTGCGTCAGCAAGCTGAAAAGGCCACCGTGCCTGGGGCCGCAGGCAAGCCGGTGACGCGTCCCAACCGCTGCCTGGCCGATTTCGTGGCGCCCAAAGTGCTGGCGGCCGAGGTGATCGCCGCCCGCGCCGGCGCCGCTGGCGCCGAAGGGGCAGACGGCTTTCACATTGCCGACCACATCGGTCTGTTTGCAGTGACGACCGGCATCGGTTCGGAGAAGAAGGAAAAGTATTTCCTAGACGACCACGACGACTACTCTGCCATCATGCTCAAAGCCCTGGCCGACCGTCTGGCCGAGGCCTTTGCCGAAGCGCTGCATCAAAGGGTGAGGCGCGACCTGTGGGGCTATGCCCCGGATGAGCAACTCGGCTGCGACGACCTGATCGCCGAGAAATACCGCGGCATCCGGCCTGCGCCCGGTTATCCGGCCTGCCCGGACCACAGCGTCAAGCAGGAGATGTTCGACCTGCTCAAGGCCCATGAAATTGGCATGGGTCTGACGGAGAGCCTGGCCATGACGCCGGCGGCCAGCGTCAGCGGTTTTTACCTGAGCCACCCCGAGGCGGTGTACTTCAATGTCGGCAAGATCGGCGAGGACCAGTTGCAAGATCTGGCCCGGCGCCGAGGGCGTGATCTGCGCGAGCTCGAGCGGCTGCTCGCGCCCAATTTGTAGTCAAGCACGGGCCAAAGCGCTGCCGTACCCTCACGGGCTCAATCGCACAAGCCTGCGGCCTGGGCCAGCATCCACTGCCCGCGGGTGGTCGCCTCTTGGGTGATCAGTTGGCTCTGTATCGCGAATTGACTCAAAGCTGCTGCATAGCGCTCGCACAAAGGCGCATCGCCAAGCAGGCTGACGGACCTCAGACTGCCTTGAGCCAAAGCGCTGGCAATTTCGCTGCCCATCAAGATGCCCGACAGGAAATCGGGCAGTCTGTGCGCCTCGTAGCGCCCCATCAAACCCGCCGTGCGGGCCGCAAAAATCGTGTGTGCCCAATCGGCATGGCCCTGGCGCCCCAGCGCCACGCCCGCGTCAAAGGCGTCGCGGTCGAGGGCTGCGCCCTGAACAAAGGTCATCAGGCGACCCAAGATGCCATGCTGGGTCAGCAAGCCAAACAACTCGCCGGTCATATAGGTCTTGAAAGACGTCACATCGCCAGAACCTCCGAGCCAGACCCACTTGCTGTGCGTTCCCGGCAAGACACACACACTTTCGGGCGGCAACCCAGCGCCCCAGAGCTGGGTTTCTTCGCCGCGCATCACGTCGGCCTGCCCACGCGCATCTTCGCAGCGCAGGCCCGGCACGATGTGCACGTGCCGAGTCGATCCGGGTGCGCCCTCGATCTCCACACGAACCAGGGCGTGCGCCGCCTCATGCAACTTCGCCGGACACGGCAGATAGGGGGCCTCCTTCCAGCCCTGGCGACTGCCGACCATGCCGCTGGCGATCACCGCCACCGCATGCTCGGCCAGCCACGGACCGCACAAGGCAAGCAAGCTGGCACTGAACTGACCGGGGGCTACTTTCATCACCCCGCCGGGCGCACTCAGATGCTCGAGCGCGTGGCCGTGTGCATCGAGCAAAGTGGCGCGCAGGTTGGACGTGCCCCAATCGAGGGCGATCAATGCGGGGGTGGTCATGGTCGCGGTTTGTACTTCAGTGAGGAAAGGAAACGGCAAGCGCCCAGCCATCCAATGGACCGATGGTCAGCAAAGCCCATCCGTGTTGATTCATCCGCCAAATTGAGCCACTGGTTTTAGGGAAGTTCGGTTCAGTGGGTTGTGGATAAGTCTAGCTGCTCGGTGGCTTTGGCTCCTACTCTCTGGACCTTGGCCCGCTGAGGATTGGAGGGCGCGGCGGCAGCTGGCCCATTTCATCAAGGATCACCATGTCACGTACATCAGCCGCCAGGCCAGTTGGCCGGCCTTGTTTTTCGCTTTCTCCAATAAAAGAAACGCGCCCTCTTGCCATAGGTACGAATGGCTTGAACGCCCAGGCGGGCGACCGGGTGGGTTTTACCCGTGCCCAGTAGCCCACCAGCACCGCGTAGTGTTCCGGGAATCGGGCCACACGCATCGGATAGGCCATGGAATGCACCTCGCGCTGCGCCTTCTCAGCCTTGATGAGTTGCATCAGCACCGTTTCGTGGTCCAGGGACTTCATGAGGGCCGTGACCTGCACCAGCGGCCAGGTATTGGTCGAGCACCACTTTGTAGGGCGCCCAAATCCCCGGGGTCAAGGGCCTGCCCGAAACCCTGTTTGCCGGTTGACCGCTCGGCCTCGCGGGCATCGAGCGGCTGGCAGCACACGCTTGCCAACATCTTGTTGCAAGATTTAACTTTTGATCGCCGCAGACCGGCCATGATACGGGCACTGCCATAACAGGACGCCCGATGTCGCTCGAACAACTGATGGCCCTGGCCAGCCGCATGGCCCAAACGCCCAACGCGCTCGGTGCGGCTGCGCGCCCAGACATGCGGCCTGTCGGCAGCGCCGCACTGACGAGCGAAGAGTTGGCCGCCCTGCGCGAGATCTGGAGCACGCCGCTTGACCCAGCACCGGCCGAGCCCATGCCCGCCCTGCTGCACTAAACCCCAAGCCGGCCGGGCGCCCATCGGCCAGGCGAAAAAAATCCCCGCTGCCCGACCTGCGCCGGCCGAATAGCGGGGATTTTGATTTTTAAATGTTGGTGTTTACTTACCAGCAACAGCCTTCTCAGCCTTGTCAACCAGGGCAGCGCCAATCTGGCCCTTCCACTTGGAGGCCACGCCACGGGTGGCGGCCACAAACTGGGCGCGCTCGGCCGCAGTGAGCTGGGTCACCTTCACGCCCAAGCCCTCAATGTCCTTGAGCAGCGGCCGGCCGGCTTCAACCAGGCCGGCGCGGGCCAGTGCAATTTCCTGCTTGCCGGCATCGACGGCAGCCTGGCGAACGATCTCACGGTCCTGCGCGCTCCAGCTGTTCCAAATTTCCTTGTTGGCCACGAAGATCAGCGGGTCGATCATGTAGCCCCACATGGTGACGTTTTTCTGGCCGACAGTGTGCAGCTTGGCGGCGGTGAAGATGGAAACCGGGTTTTCCTGGCCGTCGATGGCGCCCGAAGACAGCGCCGGCTGGGCATCGGCCCAGCTCATCTGGACCGGGTTGGCGCCCAGGGCGGTGAACATGTCGATGAACAGGGGCGAGCCGACCACGCGGATCTTCAGGCCCTTGAGGTCAGCCGGTGTGCGCACTTCGCGCTTGGAGTTGGTCAGTTCGCGAAAGCCGTTCTCGCCCCAAGCCAGCGGCACCACGCCAGCGCGGTCAATGATGCCAAAGACTTCTTTGCCCACTTCGCCGGAGGTCAGCGCATCAAGCGCGGCATAGTCGCTGATCAGAAAAGGCAGCGAAAACAGGTTCAGCTCCTTGACCTGGGGCGACCAGTTGATGGACGAGCCGATGGCCAGGTCAATCACGCCCTGACGGATGGCCGTGAATTCACGCGTCTGGTCACCGCCGACCAGCGAGACGCCCGGGTAGAGCTTGATGTTGATGCGCCCCTGGGTGCGCTCGCGCACCAGGTTGGCCCAGATCTCACCGCCCTTGCCCCACGGGAAAGCGGTACCGACCACGGTGGAGAGTTTGTACTCGGCCTTGTAGCCCGGCGGCAGGGCTTGCTGCGCCTGCGCGCTCAGGCTCAAGCCCAGGCCCAAGGCCAGGGCGCCGATCAAGCGGCGGGTCAGGGGTTTGAATGTTGATGACATCTTGTCTCCTTCGGTTGTCTAGTAAAAAATCAGTAGCCCAGATAAGCAGGCAGCCATAGCGCCAGAGAGGGCATGAACAAAACGGCCAGCAGGCTGACCATCATGCCCAGCACCAGGAACCAGACCCATGGGAAGGTCTGCTCCATCGACACGCCCGCCATTTTGCACGAGACCATCAGGTTGACCGCCATGGGCGGGGTGAACTGGCCCACCGCCACCATCATGGTCATCAAAATGCCGAACCACACCGGATCCCAGCCGTAGGTGCGCATCAAGGGCATGACCAGGGGCACAAAGATCAGGAAGATCGATACCCCGTCGAGGAACATGCCCACCACCAGCAGCAGGGCCACCAGACAGAGCAAAACACCCATGGAGCTCAAACCACTGTTGGTGATGGCACGCGTGATCGGGTCAATGATGCCCAGCGTATTGACCGCATAGGCAAAGATCGAAGCCAGCCCGATGACCATCAGGATCACGCCCGAGATCTCGGCCGCCTCACGAAAAATCGGCCCCAAATCGGCCCACTTGATCGTGCGATGCACCAGCATGCCCACCAGCAGTCCGTAGCCCACGGCCACAGCACCGGCTTCAGTGGGGGTGAACCAGCCCAGGCGCATACCCCCCAAAATAAGAACCGGCGCAAACAGACCCCAGGCGGCCTCGCGCAAACTGGCCCAAAACAGCGGGCGGGGCAGCCCTGCCTCCAACTGGCCCATGCCATGCTTGCGCGCCAACCAGAGCGTGGGCACGATCAAGGCCAGGCCGGCCAAAATGCCGGGGATCATGCCCGCAGCAAACAGCGCCGGCACCGAGGCGCCGGGCACCATGACGCTGTAGATGATGAGCGCGATCGAGGGCGGGATCAAGATGTCGGTGGCCGCTGCCGCGCCGATGACGGATGCCGAGAACGGCCCCGGGTAACCCGCCCGCGCCATGGCCGCGATCATCACGCCGCCCACGGCCGCCGCGTTGGCCGGGCCCGAGCCGGAAATGCCACCCAAAAACATGGCCACCAGGATCGCCACCACCGGCAGCATGCCCGGCCCGCGGCCAATGACGGCCACGGCAAAATTGACCAGGCGCTGCGCAATGCCCGATCGGTCGAAGATCGAGCCCACCAGCACAAACATGGGCAAAGCCAGCAAGGGGTATTTGGTCAGCGAGGCGTAGAAGTTCTGCGGCGCCGCCAGCAAGCCCCAGTTCGGTGTGTCCAGGTTGGACAGCCCGATGGCCAGCGCCCCGCCCACCCCCAGCGCCACCCCGATGGGCACGCCCGCGAGCATAAGCACCACGAACACCACAAACAGGCTGGCGCCGATCATGACGCCGTCCTCAGGCGCTGCCAGCCCTGCAGGGCGCGGGCGCACAAAATGCCGCAAAACACGGGCAGCCAGACCGAATACCACCACTTGGGAATGCCAATGGCCGGCGAGGTTTCCTGATAGCGAAACTCATCCCAGGCCATTTGCGCCGACAGCATGCCCAGCGCAGCGAAAAAGATCGCGGTGGCCAAAAACGAGCCCATGGCCAGGCGCCGCTGTCGCGCATCGCTGCCCGAAGCAAAAAAATAATCGACCCGGATGTGGCTGTCGCGCGCCACCGCCACGGCGCTGCCGGCCAGGCTGAGCACAAGCATCAAAAAGCAGGAAATTTCCTCGGTCCAGGCAAATGACTGGTCGGTGAAGTAGCGAACGAACACATTGACCAGCGTGATCAGCAGGAGAGCGGCCATCAGGAGGCCGGCCAACTTGTCTTCGAAAATGGCTGCGGGCTTCATACAGATGAGCATAGCCTAAACTGTGTCGGTCCCCAGGCGGTCAGCGCCCACGCAAAGCGCGCTCTCGCGCTTTGCCAGCCGACCCAAACACCAAGGAATGCACTTGCCGGCACACGACGCTTTAGACACCCTGCGCCAGCTCTACCGCTGCATGAGCCGCATCCGCGCCTTTGAGGACGCGGCCGAAATCGTCAGCCAGGGCGGCGTGAGCGCCTACAACAAAACCGCCGACGGCAGCGCCAAGGTGCGCGGCCCGCTGCACCTGTCCACCGGCCAGGAAGCGGTGCCAGCGGGCGTGTGCGCCCATCTGCGCAAGGACGACCTGCTCACGTCCACCCACCGCGGCCATGGCCACACGCTGGCCAAAGGCGCCGACCTCACTGGCATGATGTGCGAGCTCTACGGCAAGGCCAGCGGCTTTAACGGCGGCAAGGGCGGCTCGATGCACATTGCCGACTTTTCAGTGGGCATGCTAGGCGCCAACGGCGTGGTCGCGGCCGGACTGCCGATCGCAGTGGGCGCGGCCCACGCGCAAAAGCTGCAAGGCCGCGATGCGATCACCGTGTGCTTTTTTGGTGACGGCGCGATCAACCGCGGGCCGTTTTTAGAGTCGCTCAACTGGGCCCGCATCCACCAGCTGCCCGTGCTCTTTGTGTGCGAAGACAACCGCTGGAGCGCCACCACGGCCAGCGCCCCCATGATCGCTGGCGCCGGCGCCTCGGCGCGCAGCGCAAGCCTGGGCATCGCGGCAAGCCAGGTCAACGGCAACGAGGTCTGGAGCGTGCACGCGCTGGCCGGCGAGCTGATCGGCCAGGTGCGCGCGGGAGGCGGTCCGCGCCTGCTGCACGCCATCACTTACCGACTCAAGGGCCACGTGTCAGTCGATCTGGCCGCCTACCGCGACCCTGAAGAGGTGCGCCAGGCCCAGCTGCTCGACCCCTTGCTGCGGGCCCAGGCCCACTACCAACAACTCGGCGGCGCGCTGGCCGACTTGCAGGCGCTCGATGCGGCTGCCCAGGCCCAGGTGCAGCAGGCCATGACCATAGCCGACGCCGCGCCCTGGCCCGAGGCACAGGCTGCCTACACCGACATCCAGACCACCGGGGAGGGGCAATGGTTCTGAGCCAGGAGACGATCAGCTACAGCCAGGCCGCGGTGCGCGCCATCGAATGCGAAATGCAGGCCGACGAGCGCGTGGTCGTGCTCGGCGAAGACGTTGGGCGTGGCGGCATCTTTGGCCAGTACAAAGGCCTGCAGCAGCGCTTTGGCAGTGGGCGCATCATTGACACGCCCATCAGCGAGGCGGCCATCATGGGCGCGGGCGTGGGCATGGCCCTGGCCGGGCTGCGGCCGGTGGTCGAGATGCGGGTGGTCGACTTTGCCCTGTGCGGCATGGACGAGATCATCAATCAAGCGGCCAAGAACCGCTATATGTTTGGCGGCCAGGGCCGCGTGCCGCTGGTCGCACGCATGCCCAACGGCATCTGGGACGCTTCGGCCGCGCAGCACTCGCAGTCGCTCGAAGCGTGGTTCGCGCACATGCCCGGCCTGGTGGTGGTCTGCCCGGGCTCGGTGCAAGACAACTATAGCCTGCTGCGCTCGGCCATGCAGTGCGGTGACCCGGTGGTCTACATGGAACACAAGACCCTGTGGGGCCTGCAGGGCACGCTCGACGAGTCGCTGCATGTGCCGCTGGGGCGCGCCGCCTGCCTTCGGCCGGGCAAGCACCTGACTCTGGTGAGCTGGAGCCGGCAGCTGCAAGTGTGCGCCAGTGCCTGCGCGCAACTGGCGGCCCAGGGCATCGAGGTGGAGCTGATCGACCTGCGCACCCTCTGGCCCTGGGACCGCCAGAGCGTGCTGGCCTCGTGCGCCAAGACCGGCCACCTGCTGGTCGTGCATGAGGCCATACAGGCCGGCGGCTTTGGCGCCGAAATCGCTGCGACGGTGGCGCAGGAACTGGGCATTCCGGTGCGCCGGCTTGGCGGGCCGCGCATCCCCGTGGGCTACGCCCCGGTGCTCGAGGCCCAGGCACGCATTGCAGAACAGCAGGTGATCCAGGCGGCGCTCGCTTGCGTGCAAGGTCGGGGCCGCACCCGATCGCCGCAGCTCGCCCCCTGAAAAAAGCCAGAAGCTCCGGGCACCCTCAGGTCTGCCCGGACTTCAATCGGGTGGGCCGCACGACGGCCAGCGCCAGCAAAATGGTCACGGCCACCACCCAGAACACCGGCCCGGTGCCCATGGCCGAGCCCAGCGCACCGAAGATGGCAGGCAAAAACGTCTGGCTGGCACTGACGATCACCGAGCGCATGCCGATGGCCTCGCCGGCCCGCCCGGCCGGCGCACTGTGGTGCAGCAAACTCACTGCCAACGGCTGCCCGATGCCCAGGATCAAGCCGATGATCAAGGCCAAGACCAGCAAAGTCAGATAGCCCGAGACCAACGGAACAACCGCAAAAACCAGCACAGTGAGCAGCAAGGCGCCGGTGAGCAGGCGCGCCTCGTCAGTCCCGGCCGGCAAGCGGCCCAGGAGCAAACGCACCGCCAGGCTGCCTGCCGAATACGCGGCAACCAGCGACCCAATGGCCGTGGCAGACAGGCCCAACTGCGCCGCATGCACCGGCATGAAAAAATTGAACAGGTCCCATGACAAAGCCACCAAAGCGGCCGTGATCAGGGCCGCCCGGATCGGGCCGTGCACCAGCAAGCTCCCCGTTTGCGCACCCGGAGCGTCTTCGGCCAACCGGGCCGGCGGCTGCAGCAAGGGCGATTGCGTCAGACGCAAGAGCAACAAGCCCAACAGCGGGGTGACGGACATGACCCAAAACGTCAAAGCATGGCCGGCCACGTCGATCAGCACGCCGGCGGCAAGAGGTCCGGCGAAACCCGAAAGCGAAAAACCCACGCTCAAACCTGCAAAGCCCCAGGTCACACCAGCCGGGCCTGCAGCCAAGCCGATGGCCTGGGTCACCGCCACCTGAACCATGGTCACGCCCCATCCGACCAGCACGCAGCCCAGCCCCATGACCCCCAAATTCGGCCCCCAGGCGGCCAGCAATCCACCGGCCAGGAGCATCACCATCCCCAGCCGCACCGGCGCCCTGAACCCCGCCCGATCGCTCCATCGGCCCATGGCCACCGCCGTGAGCATGGGCATCACCGTCAGCAGGCTCAAAAGCAAACCCACACCCAGGGTCGACATGCCCTGGGCCACCGCCCAAAGCGTCAACGTCAGTCGGATGCCGCCAAAAGCCAGATGGGCCAGAAACATCAGGCCGATCAGGCGCAGCACCAGGGGCTTGTCAAGAACGTGCGAACTCATGAAGGCCTGCGGCAAAACGCCGCTCGGGCAAAGAAAGGACCTGGTTCGATCAAAGTGGCACAGGCCCTGCCAGCGCACGCCCGAGCCCGAACAAGACCGCAGTTTCCCACGGAAGCGGGGCCGCCCCTGGCTCAAAAGCGACAGTGGTGCGGCGATGCAGCCATCTTGGCCATGATTCTGGAAAAGCGCTCCAACGAAATCGCGGCGCAGGCCATGGCCACGGCCACGGCCACGGCCACGGCCAAGGTCGCGGTCTGGAAAGCGCAGCGGGAGCGATAAAGAACGGGGACATGTTGTCCCCATTCGTCCCAGCCGGCGCCGCTGGCGCACCCTCGCTGGGAAAGAGGGTGGGGACAAATACGGACCGGCAGCAATAGCCGATTCAATCGCAGTTCTTGAAATTCTTGGCCAAGCAATCGCTGGCCATTTTCTGAGCCTGAGCCACCTGCTGAGGTGTCATCCGCTTCGCATAACTATCACGCTGCTCGCCAGCAGATTTGTTCCCGCGCGAGCCAGCCAAGTTCAACCACATGTGCGCGCGCACATAGTCTTGCGGCGTGCCTTGACCTGTACCGTGCATGACGCCCAGATTGCGTAGCGCTTGTGCAAGGCCCTGTTCAGCAGCCAGGCGATACCAGCGCAGTGCTTGGCCGTTGTCCTGCGGTGTGCCCCGGCCGTGGCTGTGCATAAATCCGAGGTTGCTCTGCGCGCTGGCATGGCCCTGATCAGCAGCCAGGCGGTACCAGCGCAGGGCCTGGCCGTAGTCCTGCGGTGTGCCCAGGCCGTCGTCGTGCATGGTTCCGAGGTTGAACTGCGCTTGTGCATCGCCCTGATCAGCGGCCAAGCGATACCAGCGCAGGGCTTGGCCGTAGTCCTGCGGTGTGCCCCGGCCGTGGCTGTGCATAAATCCGAGGTTGAACTGCGCGCGGGCATTGCCCTGATCAGCAGCCAGACGGTACCAGCGCAGGGCTTGGCCGTAGTCCTGCGGTGTGCCCCGGCCTTGGCTGTGCATAACTCCGAGGTTGAGCTGCGCTGCTGCAACGCCCTGATCAGCAGCCAGGCGGTACCAGCGCAGGGCCTGGCCGTAGTCCTGCGGTGTGCCCAGGCCGTCGTCGTGCATTTCGCCCAGAAAGTATTGGGCCCCTGCGTTCCCCTGTTCTGCGGCGATTTGGAATTGCGGTAACGCCGCTTGGTAGTCGTTTGCAAGGTAGGAAGTAAGCGCAGCTTTGAAACTGTCTGCCCAGGCGAGCTTTGCAGTTGCACCGAAGCAGATAAAAGCAGCGATGTAGAGAACTTTGCGCATGGTGTTTGCCTAAATCTGAAGCCCACATTGAGCATGGGCGATAGGCAGACGAGTCTATGCAGCGGCTCGGCAAGGATTGATAAATTTTGTTTCGCTCACTGCCATGCGAAGTAAGCGCAGTTTTGAAACCGTCTGGATGAGAGAAGGGCGGTGATGTTTAGGAAGCAACTTCAAGCCTATGAATGAAGAACGGGGTCAGTGACCCCATTCTTCCCAGCTGCTGTGTGGTGGCCCCTGGCACGCTTTGCGTGCGGGGGTACCCCACCCGTCATGAGCGCCACAGGCGTCAGCGGGGACGGACTGTCAAGGCTGCGAAGCACCCGAAGGGCTTGGCCTTTACTGGCCGGCGCCGCTGGCGCACCCTTGCTGGAAAAAAGGGGGGCTAGAAATTATCGAGATGGGCAATCTGGCCGTTACGCTCATCAAGATCAAGATTCCGATCAATGGAAATCTAGGACATACGCGGCTTTTTTAGCACCGCTCTCGCTATCGCTAGGTCCTCGTTTTCCTCGTCGAATTCCTGCTGTGCCGACAATGGCCTGAAGGTCGGTGGCGATGCTTGTGCGGTGGACGCCTTGTCTGGACGCCTCACCTTCAACCACGCATAAAGCGTATTCGGCGCGACATCGAGCAGCTTGGCCACTGAGCGCTTGTCGATGCCCTTGGCTAGGTACTCGTCGATCTTGTCGGCGTGAGCGTCCAGGCGCAGGCTGCGGGCCGGGCCGCTAGGCCGGCCGAGCTTCCTGTTCGCAATGCCGGAATCTTCTTGCTTAGTAAGCTTATATTTCGTCAATAATCGCGAATAAAAGAGGCCCCGCTGGGCAAGGCTTGTCAAAGAAAGGTTGGCACCATGGTTCGTTCAAGATTGGCGACTGTCCTCATCGGCCTCATGACATCGGCCCTGGGCTTGACGGCCTTGGCGCAGGAATGGCCCAACCGACCGATCAAAATCGTGGTGCCTTTCCCGGCTGGCGGCAATACCGATGCGGTGGCACGGATGACGGCCACACGGTTGCAGGAATTGCTGGGGCAAAGTGTGGTGGTAGAAAACAAGGCCGGCGCCGGCGGGGTGATTGCCACCGACTTCGTGGCCAAAGCGCCGGCCGACGGCTACACCCTGCTGATGTCATCGACCGGGCCGCACACGGTGATGCCGGCGCTGATGCCCAAAATTCCCTATGACGCAGTGCGCGACCTGGCCCCCATCAGCAATGTGGCCAGCAATGCGCAGGTGCTGCTGGTCCACCCCTCGTTTCCCGCCAAGACGGTGCCTGAACTAATTGCCTTGCTCAAAAGAGAGCCGGGCAAGCATGCCTTCGGCTCGGGCGGTGTGGCAAGCACCACCCACATGTCGGGCGAACTCTTTAAGTCCATGGCCGGAGTCAGCCTGATCCATGTGCCCTTCAAGGGCGGCGCGCCCTTGGCGGTAGCCTCGATCAGCGGCGAAGTGCCGATTTCTTTCAACAATATGTATGACGCGCTGCCGCACATTCGCTCTGGCCGCCTGCGCGGTCTGGCGGTGACCAGCGCCACCCGCCAGGCTCCACTGCCCGATGTTCCCACCCTGGCTGAGCTCGGTCTGACCGGATACGAGTCAGGCCCCTGGAACGGCCTGGTGGCACCTGCCAAAACCCCGCCTGAGATCATCAATCGATTGTCCACGGCGACCCAGAGGATTGTTCGCGAGCCAGCCTTTCAAGCCCGCATGCAGGAAATCGGCTCGGTGCCGATTGGCGACACGCCAGAACAGTTTCGCGCCTACATTCAGGTTGAACTGGCACGCTGGAGCAAAGTGGTCAAGGAGTCTGGCGCCAAGCTGGACTGAAGAGCAAACCCAAGCGCTCACATCATGCACACACAAGTGGCCATTGTTGGCGCCGGACCGGCGGGACTTTTACTCTCGCACATGCTGCGCCTGGCGGGCATCTCGTCGGTGGTGCTAGAGCGCGGCAACCAGGATCATGTGGGCACCCGCATGCGGGCTGGCGGCTTGGAGCATGGCGCGGTTTCGCTGCTTGAAAGGGTGGGCTTGGGCCAACGTCTGAAAGACATTGGCCTGATCGTTAGCCAAACCGATTTCCGCTTCGACGGCCAGGGGCACCGGGTTGATTTTGCAGCGATGACCCAGCGCTGCTTCACCATCTACCCCCAATATGAGATCGTCACAGACCTGCTTCAGGCCCATGCCGAGGCCGGCCAGGAGATTCTGTTCGATACGCCGGTCACCCGCATCGCCGGCGTTGATACGCCACAGCCGAGCGTGTACTTCCTGCGGGATGGCCAAGAGCAGATGCTCAGCTGCGACTTCATTGCCGGATGCGACGGCTACCATGGCCCCTGCAAGCAGGCCATCCCTGAGGGTGTGCTCAAGGTCTACGAAGAAAACTACCCATTCGCTTGGCTCGGCATCCTCGCCGAGGTGGCGCCCCCCTCGCTGGAAGTGGCCTACAGCTGCCACGAGCGCGGCTTTGCGATGAGCAGCTTTCGCGCGCCCGAGGTCAGCCGGCTTTACCTGCAGTGCCCCGTTGATGACAAGCCAGACAACTGGTCTGACGACCGCGTCTGGAGCGAACTGCACACCCGCATGGATGTGCCAGAACGTCCCGCACTCGTCGAAGGACGGATCACCCAGAAGAGTGTGACCGCGATGAAGAACTTTGTCATTGAGCCCATGCAGTACGGGCAGCTGTTCATGGCCGGCGATGCGGCCCATATCGTCCCGCCCACCGGCGCCAAGGGCCTTAATTCTGCGTTGGCCGACATAAGCATCCTGGCGCCGGCCTTCAGCGCCTTCTACCATCGCGGGGACCGGGGGCTGCTCGATCGCTATTCGCAAACTGCGCTCAAGCGGGTCTGGCAAGTGCAGCGGTTTTCAGCCGATATGTGTACCCTGCTGCATCGTTTTCCGAACACCAGCGAATTCAATTGGCGCGCACAAAAAGAGCGCCTCAGGTACATGACCACCGACCCCACTGGCGCCCTGACCTATGCGGAGAACTTTGTAGGCCTGCCGTTTGAGGCTGTGGCCTGAGGGCGCGGGCTGACAGTTTCAAGCCCCTACCCCCCCTTCAACCCCCTTCGGTACTGCATCGCCTCGGCCACATGGGCCGTTTCAATGCGCTGGCTTGCGGCCAGGTCGGCGATGGTGCGGGCCACTTTAAGGCAGCGGGCAATGCTGCGGCCCGACCAGCCCAGGCGGGTGGCGGCGTGGGTGAGGAACTCTCTGGCGCTGTCGTGCAGCAGGCAATGCTGGTCGATCTGGGGGACGCTGAGCAGGGCATTGGCGCAGGGCTGGCGGGCCAGGGCGAGTTGGCGGGCGGCTTGCACACGCTGGGCAATGGCTGCGCTGGACTCGCCGGCACTCGCTTGCACCAGATCTTGGGGGGGCAAAGCGGGCACCTCCACTTGCAGATCTATGCGGTCGAGCAGGGGGCCGCTGATCTTGCCCTGGTAGCGCGCGACCTGCTCCGGGGTGCAGCGGCAGGCCCGCACGCTCGAGCCCAGGTGGCCGCAGGGGCAGGGGTTCATAGCGGCCACCAGCTGAAAGCGGGCCGGGAACTCGGCCCGCTGTGCGGCCCGGGCGATGTGAATGCGGCCGCTCTCCAGTGGCTCGCGCAGCGCCTCCAGGGCGGCGCGCGGAAATTCGGGCAGTTCGTCCAGAAACAGCACGCCGCCGTGGGCCAGCGAGATTTCACCCGGCCGCGGCGGCGATCCACCACCGACCAGGGCGATCGCGCTGGCGGTGTGGTGCGGCGCACAGGTGGGCCGCTGGGCCCAGTGCTCGGGCACAAAGCGGCCGGCCAGTGAGGCGATGGCCGCGCTTTCCAGAGCCTCTTGGGTCTGCATGGGGGGCAAGAGGCCGGCCAGGCGCTGGGCCAGCATGGACTTGCCCGAGCCGGGCGGCCCCATGAGCAGCAGGCTGTGGCCGCCGGCGGCGGCCACTTCAACCGCGCGCCGTGCGCCAGCCTGGCCCCTGACATCGACCATATCGGGCTGGGGTGCTGGCGCAAGGCGATGGGGCGGGCTGACCCGCACCCAGGGCTCGCCCTCGGTGGGCTCTGCGGGCAAGAGGCGGCGCACGACCTCGCTCAGATCCCTGGCGCCGTAAACCCGGGCGTCGGGCACGCAGGCCGCTTCTTGTGCGCTGAGCTCGGGCAGCACCAAGGCGCGGCCTTGTCCATGGCTCTGAGACGCAGCCAGCGCCAGGGCCATGGCCAGCGCGCCTCGCACCGGACGCAGCTCACCGCCCAAAGACAGCTCGCCGGCGTATTCATAGCCCCCGAGCTTGACGGGGTCGAGCAGGCCGGCTGCGGCCAAGATGCCCAGGGCAATCGGCAGGTCAAAGCGGCCCGAGTCTTTGGGCAGGTCGGCCGGCGCCAGGTTGACCGTGATGCGCTTGTTCACTGGAAATTCCAGGCCGCTGTTGGCGATGGCTGCGCGCACCCGCTCTCGCGCCTCCTTGACCTCGGTGTCGGCCAGACCGACCAGCGTAAAGCTCGGCAGGCCGTTGGCCAGGTGAACCTCGACTTGTACCTGCTGGGCTTGCAAGCCCAGCAGGGCATGGCTGTGCACAACGGACAAACTCATGGTGGGGGCGCAGGGCTGCTTGATCCAAAAAGGTGCATCTGGACGCACCTTTTGGGTGCATTGCTGAAACTGTTCCTGTTCAGACTGTAGGGGCTGACGGGCCGCGCAGCGCGGCCAACTGCACGCCGCCCCCACTGCAGCAACCATTCTTTACAGAAGCGGGCCAATTGCGCGGGCAGCCACTGGCACGGACTCTGCTTAAAACAACCCGGACTTGTCTTTAAGCGTGCTAGTGAGAAAGGAAATCCGAATATGAAACTCGTCACGGCCATCATCAAACCCTTCAAGCTCGACGAGGTGCGCGAAGCGCTCTCGGCCATGGGCGTGCAGGGCATCACCGTCACCGAAGTCAAGGGCTTCGGCCGGCAAAAGGGGCACACCGAGCTCTACCGCGGCGCCGAATACGTGGTGGATTTTTTGCCCAAGGTCAAGATTGAAGCGGCGGTGTCCGAAGACCTGGTCGAGCGTGTGATCGAAGCCATCGAGGGCTCGGCCCGCACCGGCAAGATCGGCGACGGCAAGATTTTTGTGTACGACCTCGAGCAAGTCGTGCGCATTCGCACCGGTGAAACCGGCAAAGAAGCGCTGTAAGGCGTTCAGGCTGCTAATTCAGAGAAAGAACTTCACTGCCATGAAAAAACTACTCGCCTCCCTGGCCCTGGGCCTGAGCCTGCTGACCAGCAGTGTGTCCGCCCTGGCCCAAACGCCCGCTCCTGCGGCGCCCGCTGCTGCACCAGCCGCCGCGGCTTCGGCCGAAGCGGCCAAACCGGCTGAGGCAGCGCCCGCTGCCGGCGCCCCTGCCGGTGCCCCGGCAGCTCCGGCCGCAGCAGCACCGGCCCCCGTGCCCAACAAGGGCGACACCAGCTGGATGATGACCACCACCATTTTGGTGATCCTGATGACCATCCCGGGTCTGGCCCTGTTCTACGGCGGCCTGGTGCGCAGCAAGAACATGTTGTCTGTGCTGATGCAGGTGATGGTGACCTTCTCCATGATCTGCGTGCTGTGGGTGATCTACGGCTACAGCCTGGCCTTCACGGAAGGCGGCGCCTTCTTTGGCGGCTTCGACCGCTTCATGCTCAAGGGCATCTGGGACAACGCGGCTGGCACGTTTGCCAATGCAGCGACCTTCAGCAAGGGCGTGGTGATTCCCGAGATCGTGTTTGCCGCTTTCCAGGCCACGTTTGCAGGCATCACCTGCGCGCTGATCGTCGGCGCTTTTGCCGAGCGCATGAAGTTTTCTGCGGTGCTGGCCTTCATGGTGCTGTGGTTCACCTTCAGCTACCTGCCCATTGCTCACATGGTCTGGTTCTGGATGGGCCCGGACGCCTACACAGGCAAAGAGGTGGTTGACGCCATGACAGCCAAAGCCGGTTACATCTGGCAGTCGGGCGCGCTGGACTTCGCTGGTGGCACGGTGGTGCACATCAACGCGGCTGTGGCCGGTTTGGTGGGTGCTTACATGGTGGGCAAGCGCATCGGCTACGGCAAGGAAGCAATGGCCCCGCACAGCCTGACCCTGACCATGGTGGGCGCGGCCTTGCTGTGGGTGGGCTGGTTTGGCTTTAACGCCGGTTCGGCCCTCGAAGCCAACGGTTTTGCAGCCCTGGCCTTCATGAACACGCTGGCCGCTACCGCTGGCGCGGTGCTGACCTGGTGCATCGGCGAGGCCATGCTCAAGGGCAAGGCGTCCATGCTCGGCGCCGCATCGGGCGCGGTGGCCGGCCTGGTGGCCATCACCCCGGCCGCGGGCAACGTGGGCATCGGCGGCGGCTTGATCATCGGTCTGCTGGCTGGCTTTGCAGGTCTGTGGGGTGTCAGCGGCTTGAAGA
>JAJTGH010000012.1 GCA_021299555.1 Comamonadaceae bacterium | reverse complement strand
GTAATGCCCTTTGCTGACATAGCTCAGGAAATTGGCGACGGTCTTGGGCGCTTTGGCCGCGTCGAGCTCGACCGTGATCGAGCCGAAGGAGGTGATGTGCAGTTGGACTTTTGGGTTGCTCATGGCGTTAGCGCATTTCGGTTGCAGACAGGATGACCACGGGTGTGCGTGGCACATCGGTGGGGAAGGGGCCGCCGGCGCCAGTGGGGCGGGACTTGATTTTGCCCACCACATCCATGCCGCTGATGACCTTGCCAAAAGCCACATAACCGAACAGTTGTGGGGCCGATAACAAGTTGGCGCGGGGCACATTTTCATACACCCGGCCCTGGTATTCAAAACGCGGCACCGGATCCCCCGGCGGGATTGGGGTTGGGTTGAGAAAGTCGTTGTCTTTGACGTTGATAAAAAACTGCGATGAGGCCGAATTTGGGTCGTTGGTGCGGGCCATGGCAATCGTGCCCACTGTGTTCAGGGGTCCGCCCCGCGCCAGTGCTTCACGCCCCTCGTGGGCAATGGGCGCCCGGGTTGGTTTTTGCTGGTACTTGCCGTCGTATCCGCCACCCTGGATCATGAAGCTCTCGATCACCCGATGAAACACCGTGCCGTCATAGTGTTTGTCGCGCACGTACTGCAGAAAGTTCTCAACGGTTTTCGGCGCCTTGTCGGCATACAACTCCACTACGAACTCTCCTTCGCTGGTGACAAATTTCACCCGAGGTGTGTTTTGTGCCTGGGCCAGGCACACATGAAGTGCAGCGCCGGCCATCAGGGCGGTGGCCAAAAGGCGTCGAAAAGTCTGGGCAAAGAACATGTGTAGGACCCTTTTGTGTCGATCGGTTTTTCAGTCGTTCAGGGCGTACTGGGCGGGTTGGCCAGCTGCCTCAACGCTTCGATTTTTGGAGCAATGCGCTGGCGGCCGGGCTCAATTTGCAGCGCTTTGCCATAGGAGCGCGCCGCCAGCTGGGCCAGCACGTCACCCAGATTTTCATGGGCTGTGGCATAGGCTGGGTCATTGCGGATCGCCATCTCCAGCGCAGCGCGGGCTTTGTCAAGCTCGCTTCTGGCGGCCAGCAGCACGGCCAGGTTGTTGTAGGGCTCGGGCAACTCCGGGTAGTCCTGAGTCAGGGCCACGAACACCTGCTCGGCCTCGTCTTTGCGGCCACTGTCGGACAGGATCACCCCGCGCATAAAGCGCATCTGCGGGTCGCGCGGCTTGGCTGACAAGTGGCTCTCAGCGCGGGCCAAAGCCTGAGCCAGTTGGCCACTTCGGGTCAGGCGGTTGACCTCGGTGTATTCATCAGCCCAGACCGTGATCGGCCCTGCGACCAGAAAAGCCAGTGCCAGGGCCTGCCACCGGCTGGCCGCTGGCATTGAATTGGCGCCAGCATGGGCTTTGCGCAGCAGGGGGGTCGCAGGTGTCATGGCCGGGTGTGTTCAAGCGGTGGGCTCAGGCAAGCGCTTTGCCATTTTGCGGGCTGGCTGCTGGCTTGGCACAAAAAATCGCCGCAGCTCGGGCCCAACCCTGAGTGCAAATTGTAGCGGAGGGGTATAGTTGACGGCTTGCGTCCCGATGAGCGAGTGCTCAATTCGCCTGGCCGTCTTTTCCTGATCCCCGCAGCGCGCAGCCTGACCTTTTCGCCCGTTCTTTCCATGAGCCTTCGTATCTACAACACGCTCTCGCGTGCCGTGGAGGATTTTTCCCCCTTGCAACCCGGTCACGTGCGCATGTATGTCTGCGGCATGACCATCTACGATCTGTGCCACATAGGTCATGCCCGCATGATGATGGCCTTCGATGTCGTGCAACGCTGGCTCAAGGCCAGTGGCCTGAAGGTGACCTATGTGCGCAACATCACCGACATCGACGACAAGATCATCAAGCGTGCGGTCGAGCGCGGCATCACCATCGGCCAGCTCACCGGCGAGATGACGGCCGCCATGCACCAGGACATTGCCGCTTTGGGCATCGAGCCACCGAGCGTGGAGCCACGCGCCACCGAGTATGTGCCGCAGATGCTCGATCTCATTGGCCGGCTGCAAGCCAAGGGCCTGGCCTATCAGGCCGACAACGGCGACGTGAACTTTGCTGTGCGCAAATTCCCGGGCTACGGCAAGCTCTCGGGCAAGTCGATCGACGAACTGCGCGCTGGCGAGCGGGTGGCTGTGCTCGAAGGCAAGCACGATCCGCTGGATTTTGTTTTGTGGAAATCGGCCAAGGCCGATGAGCCGGCCGAGGCCAAGTGGGCCAGCGTCTATGGTGCGGGCCGGCCCGGTTGGCACATCGAATGCTCGGCCATGAGTTGTCAGACCCTGGGAGAAAGTTTTGACATCCACGGCGGCGGCGCCGATCTTCAATTTCCTCACCATGAAAACGAAATCGCTCAGAGTGAAGGGGTAAGCGGTCAGCCCTTGGCGCGGTTTTGGATGCACAACGGCTTTGTGCGCGTGGACAACGAGAAAATGTCCAAGTCCTTGGGCAACTTCTTCACGATTCGCGACGTGCTGGCCACTTACGACGCCGAGACCGTGCGCTTTTTCATTGTCCGCACCCATTACCGCAGCCCCTTGAACTACAGCGACGCTCACCTGGACGACGCCCGGGGCGCGCTCAAGCGCTTGTACACCGCGCTCGATCTGGTCAAACCTGAGCCGGTGGTCATCGACTGGAATCATCCGGTAGCGGCGCGGTTCAAGGCGGCCATGGACGATGACTTTGGCACACCCGAGGCCATTGCCGTGCTGTTTGATCTGGCCGGTGAAGTCAATCGAGGCAAATCTGCCCAGGACGCGGGCCTGCTTCGTGCCTTGGGTGGCACTTTAGGGCTGCTGCAGGGCGACCCGTCTGCGTTTTTGCAAGCGGGCGTGGCCATGGCCGCGCAGGACATCGACGCCCTGGTGGCCCAGCGCGCAGCAGCCAAGGCCGCGCGCGACTTCGCTGCTGCCGACCGGATTCGACAGGATCTGCTGGCCCGCGGCATTGTGCTCAAGGACTCGGCCGGCGGCACCACGTGGGAAGCGCAGTCGTGAAGACTTTGGCCAAGACCGGCCCAGCCAAGACCGAACTGACAGAGTCAGCCCCGGTCGGCACCACGTTGCCTGACTACTGGAAGGACGCTTGCGCCCACCTCGTCAAAAAAGACCGGGTCATGAAGCGCCTGATTCCTCAGTTCGGCCAGGCTTGCCTGCAGTCACGCGGCGATGCTTTTGTCACCCTGGCACGAAGCATTGTGGGCCAGCAAATTTCGGTCAAGGCGGCTCAGAGCGTGTGGGACCGGTTTGTCCAATTGCCGCGCCAAATGACCCCGCGCAGCGTGCTCAAGCTCAAGGTCGACGACATGCGCTCTGCCGGGCTTTCGCAGCGCAAGGTGGAGTACCTGGTGGATCTGGCGCTGCACTTTGATTCCGGCGCTGTGCACGTCAAGGGCTGGGAGGCCATGAGCGATGAAGACATCATTGCCGAGTTGGTGGCCATACGCGGCATTGGCCGATGGACGGCCGAGATGTTTCTTATTTTTCACCTCATGCGCCCCAACGTCTTGCCGCTCGACGACGTCGGCTTGATCAACGGCATCAGTCAGAACTATTTTTCGGGCGAATCGGTCAGCCGCAGCGAGGCGCGCGAGGTCGCCCTGGCCTGGGCGCCGTACTGCACCGTGGCGACTTGGTATATTTGGCGCTCGCTTGACCCGTTGCCGGTCGAATACTGATTCGACCCGCAGCGTCTCCAAGCCCGCTGGCAGGCGGGCCCGTTTTTGAAGGAACAGCACATGGCCAAAAAGACCTTTCTCGATTTCGAGCAACCGATTGCCGACCTCGAAGAAAAGATCGAAGAGCTGCGTTACGTTCAGAGCGAGTCGGCCGTCGATATTTCGACCGAAATCGATCAGCTGTCCAAAAAGAGTCTGCAGCTGACCAAAGACATCTACAGCGACCTCAGTCCCTGGCAGATCACCAAAATCGCGCGCCACGCCGAGCGTCCCTATACGCTCGACTACGTCAGCGAAATTTTCACGGACTTTGTGGAACTGCACGGCGATCGCCACTTCGCCGACGACCTGAGCATCGTCGGCGGGCTGGCCCGCTTTAACGGCTCGGCCTGTATGGTGATAGGTCAGCAAAAGGGCCGCGACACCAAGGAGAGGGCCGCGCGCAACTTTGGCATGACCAAGCCCGAGGGCTATCGCAAGGCACTGCGGCTGATGAAGCTGGCCGAAAAATTCAAATTGCCGGTTTTCACATTCGTCGACACGCCCGGCGCCTACCCTGGTATCGACGCCGAAGAGCGCGGCCAGTCTGAGGCCATTGGCCGCAATATTTTCGAGATGGCCCAACTCGAGGTGCCCATCATCACCACCATCATCGGCGAGGGCGGCTCCGGTGGCGCGCTGGCCATTTCGGTGGCCGATCAGGTCATCATGCTGCAGTATTCGGTGTACTCGGTCATCAGCCCGGAGGGCTGCGCCTCCATCCTGTGGAAGACCGCCGATCAGGCGCAGACGGCTGCCGAAGCCCTGGGAATCACGGCGCATCGGCTCAAGGCCCTGGGGCTGATCGACAAAATCGTCAACGAGCCCGTCGGTGGGGCGCACCGCGATCCCAAGCAGATGGCTGGCTTCCTCAAAAGGGCTCTGGGTGATGCCTTGCGCCAGATCAGTGACCTGAAGGTCAAAGAGCTGCTCGAGCGCCGCTACGAGCGGGTGCAAAGCTATGGCCGCTACACCGACACCAAAGCCGATTCGCGCTGAGGTTAAAGCCGCTGCAGTGCCTGGCGCGAGCTCCCAGACCCGTCCTGAGCCGGCCTGTGAGCCGGCTTTTTTGTATGCCGGCAATCCAGCAGCGCCGGCCTTGCAAGCTTTCGCTGACCGATGCGCCCTGCAGTTGCCCTGTGCCGTGGCCTTGAGTGGCGGCGCCGATTCCACGGCTTTGCTGTATGCCGCCGCCCGCCTCTGGCCGGGACGGGTCAGAGCCTTGCACGTGCACCACGGACTCCAAGCGGCGGGCGACGATTTCGAGCGCCAGTGCCAAAAAACCTGCCAGGCGCTGGATGTGCCCCTTGAGGTGCTGCGCGTCCAGGCCCACCCACAAGCCGGGCAGAGCCCACAAGATGCGGCCCGCCGCGCCCGCTACAGCGCCTTGGCCGACGCCGCCGCAGCCCAGGGCAGCGCCATGGTGCTGCTGGGTCAGCACGCTGACGATCAGGCCGAAACCCTGCTGCTGGCCCTTGGTCGCGGCGCTGGACTGCCCGGCCTGGCCGCCATGGCCGAGCGCTTTGAGCGCCATGGCATGGCCTTCGGTCGGCCCTTGCTGTCCTTGCCTGCCGCGTCTTTGCGACAGTGGCTGATCGGCCGTGGTCATGCA
Source organism: Comamonadaceae bacterium (assembly GCA_021299555.1). GTDB lineage: Bacteria > Pseudomonadota > Gammaproteobacteria > Burkholderiales > Burkholderiaceae_C > Polaromonas. The sequence continues at coordinate 13,706 of JAJTGH010000012.1, read as the reverse complement.
TTTATTGATGACCCGAGCAACCGGGACGAACACTACAGCCGCAACCGCTTGCGCCAGCGTCTCATACCGGTGCTTGCCGAGTTGATTCCACACTACCGCGACACGTTTGCACGCTCGGCCCGACATGCGGCTCAGGCGCAAGTGCTGCTGGACGAACTTGCTGAGCAGGATTTGCAGCGCGTTGGCTGCCCACCCCGATTGCAGGCGCTCCAGGCCTTGTCCGCCGAGCGCCAAACCAACGTGCTGCGCCACTGGCTGACCCGTGACCACAGTGTCCGGCCCAGCGCCGCGCAGCTCGACGAGTTGCTGGCCCAGGTGGCCGCCTGCACCACGCGCGGACACCGCATCGAATTGAAGGTGGCCAGCGGTTCGGTGAGCCGCAAAGGCCCGGAGCTGATCTATTTGCCACGGTAGGCCCAGCCGCTGCGCTGGTCCGCACAGCCTGTCAGCCCGGTGCAGGGCGGCCTTTTATAATCTTGGGTTTCCCCGTTGCGGGTCAAGGCCAACCAAGTTCTTGTCCGTCGCCTCTTTTTTTCAGACATTTCATGGCTTTGATCGTTCACAAATACGGCGGCACCTCGATGGGCTCGACCGAGCGCATACGCAATGTCGCCAAGCGCGTGGCCAAATGGGCCCGAGCAGGCCACCAGATGGTCGTTGTCCCCAGTGCCATGAGCGGCGAGACCAACCGCCTGCTCGGCCTGGCCAAGGAGCTCGCTCCCGGGAAGGCAGACGACGCCTACCACCGCGAGCTCGATCAGCTTGCGTCCACCGGGGAGCAGGCCTCTTCGGCTCTGTTGGCCATCGCTTTGCAGGCCGAGGGCATGGCTTCGGTCAGCTATGCCGGATGGCAGGTGGCCATCAAGACCGACAGCTCCTTCACCAAGGCCCGGATCGAGTCGATCGACGACGAGCGGGTGCGCGCCGATCTGGCCCAGGGCAAGGTGGTCATCATCACCGGTTTTCAGGGGGTGGACGGCGTGGGCAACATCACCACGCTCGGTCGGGGTGGATCGGACACATCGGCTGTGGCGGTGGCCGCCGCCATGAAGGCCAAGGAATGCCTGATTTACACCGACGTCGATGGGGTCTACACCACCGACCCGCGGGTGGTGCCCGAGGCCAGGCGCCTGAAAACTGTGAGCTTTGAGGAAATGCTCGAGATGGCCTCGCTCGGCTCCAAGGTGCTGCAAATCCGATCCGTGGAATTTGCTGGCAAGTACAAAGTGCCTCTGCGCGTACTTTCGAGTTTCACCGCCTGGGACATTGACATTGACGAAGAGGCCCGTTCGGGCACCCTGATCAGTTTTGAGGAAGACGAAAACATGGAACAAGCTGTTGTCTCGGGCATCGCCTTCAACCGTGACGAGGCCAAGATCTCGCTGCTGGGTGTGCCCGACACCCCGGGCATTGCCTATCAGATCCTGGGCGCTGTGGCGCAGGCCAACATTGAAGTGGACATGATCATCCAGAACGTGAGCAACGAAGGCAAGACCGACTTCAGCTTCACAGTTCATCGCAACGACTTTGCCCGCGCCAGCGACCTGCTCAAAAGCCAGATCGCCCCCAAGCTCGGAGCCAAGCAGGTCATTGGTGACGCCAAAATCTGCAAGGTGTCCATTGTTGGCATCGGCATGCGCAGCCACGTGGGCGTGGCCAGCAAGATGTTCCGCGCACTCAGCGAAGAGGGCATCAACATCCAGATGATCTCCACCAGCGAGATCAAGACATCGGTGGTGATAGACGAGAAATACATGGAACTGGCCGTGCGTGCCCTGCACAAAGCCTTCGACCTGGACCAGACGCCGGCCTGAGGTGGTTGGGCGCAGGGCTTACCGAGCCCCCCGAGTCATGCCATAATTTGTGTTAGCTGGAAACGTGACCGAGTGGCCGAAGGTGCTCCCCTGCTAAGGGAGTATGGGGTGTAGAGCCTCATCGAGGGTTCGAATCCCTCCGTTTCCGCCAATTGCTTCAATATTTCAATTCCAACTTGCAGGCGCCCTCGGGCGCCTGTTTTGTTTGAGCTCGGCATGGTGGTGTTGCCGTGGCAGTGACTGGTTAGCTAAAATGGCCAATCACTCGAGGGTTCACCATGCGCGTCTCTGCCACTGAAGCCAAAAATCGATTTGGCAGCCTGTCTGCGCAAGCCAAGCGTGAACCGGTGTTCGTCGAAAAGGCTGGGCAACTCGACACTGTGATCCTTTCTGCGGAGCATTACTACGCGCTGCAGGCCAACCACGACAAGGCCAGCCGCGCCGGGCGCAAGAAGAGGTTCGAAGCCGAGTTCGGCGACTGGATCGCCGGCGAAAACGCCCGCGTCGAGGCGAACGGTGTTCCTGGTGCCGACTTGCGTCCTTGGTGAGACATGCATGGCCCAGTACGATGTCTTTGCTAATCCGAGCAGCAGCGCCAGTGCGAGCATCCCCTATGTGGTCGTGATCCAGAGCGATCTGCTGGATGCCTTGGCCACGCGCCTGACCATGCCATTGGCGGTGTTCGATGCTGCCACCCGCATACCGACCGCACTTTGCCCCGTCATCACGGTCAAAGGCAAGCGCCTGCACGCGCTTGCCCACTATGCGGCGCCCTTGCCTGCCAAAGTTCTGCGGCGTCGGGTCGACAACGTCGCAGCGCAGGCGTCTGCCTTGGTGTCTGCGATGGACGCGGTGTTGTCGGGTATCTAGCCAAGCCTGGTGGAGTGCCATCCTCAAATTCGAACGAGCAGCAGGTGAAGTTGTTTGTGGTTCGAAACCCCGACATCACCAAAAACAGGGGCTCTGAAAACTGAGTGGGTTAGTTAAACAATACCTTCTGGGCCGCCAGTAGCCAAGCAAGTACGCGCCTTCGGGCGCGTTCTTGTTTTACACACAACCAAAAGCATGCCAAAAAAATATTGCTCACTGGCACATGCGCTGTCTCTTGTCTGGAGGGAGCCAAGTGTGAGCCAAGGCCTAAGACCTGTGCCCCCCTCTGCAGCATACGGTGGGGCTTGGTTACGCTTGCGCGGGCCAGCCCCTTGTTGCGGTTTATGATGGGCTTTTGGGGGAATTTTCCATGCCCGGATCGATTCTTTCAGCCGAGCAGCGTGCTGCCTATGAGCGCGATGGCTACACCCTGGTTCGCAAGCTGTTTGATGGTGAGGAAATCGCCATCCTGCGCACTGCCATTGAAAACGACGCGGCCCTGAAAAGCCGCCTCTTTGACCGTAATGATGCTAGCGGCAAATCAACCCGAATGGCCATCTGGAACCAACCCGGCGACAGCGTCTACGGCCTGGCCGCCCGCTCGCATCGGGTGGTCGATACCATGGAAGACCTGCTCGGTGGCGAGGTCTACCACTACCACTCCAAACTAACCGCCAAAGAGCCGTTCGAAGGGGGGGCTTGGGAGTGGCACCAAGACTACGGCTATTGGTACCACAATGGATGTGTATTCCCGTACATGGCCAGCGTGATGGTGGCGCTTGATCACAGCACGCGTGAAAACGGGTGCCTGCAGGTGGTTCGAGGCTCGCACCATTGCGGCCGACTTGAGCACGGCGTGCTGCCGGGCGAGCAGGTGGGCGCCGACCCCCGGCGGGTAGAAGAAATCCTCAAGCGCATGCCCATCGAGTATGCCGAGATGGAGCCCGGCGATGGGCTGTTTTTTCACAGCAATGTGCTGCACCGCTCCGACCAAAACCGATCGGACAAGCGCCGCTGGACCGTGCTGCACTGCTACAACGCTGCCCGCAACAACCCCTACCTGGAACACCACCACCCTTTTTACACGCCCATTGACAAGGTGGACAACGCCGCAATCAAGCAAGCGGGGGTCAAATTTGCGGCTGGTGCTCAGGAGTTTCGCGAAAAGTCCTCCAACCCGCCAGAACTGAAAAGGCGGCTGGGCTGAGGACTGGCTGATGCTGCCCATGAAGATCGCCGAGATCAGGGTGCACGTGCTCAAAAGCGAGCTCGCCCGGCCCTTTGCGTTCTCCCAAGGCTGGGTGCGCCAGCGCAGTGCCACCCTGGTTGAGGTTGTCACCGACGCCGGCCTGATCGGCTGGGGCGAGGCCTTTGCCCAGGGCCTGGAGCCGCCAGAAATTGCAGCTGCCGCGATCGAGCATGCGCTCAAGCCTCTGCTGCTGGGGGCCAACCCACTTGACACCGAGGTGTTGTGGCACCGCATGTACCACGCGACACGAGACTACGGGCGCAAGGGTTCGGTGGTAGCGGCCATCAGCGCGCTGGATATTGCGCTTTGGGACATCGCGGGCAAGGCCTATGGTGTGCCCATCTATGCCCTGCTGGGAGGTGCTTTTCGCACCCGGGTGGCGCCGTATGCCACTGGCTTTTACCGCATCGAAGGTCAGGGTGAGGCGGCGCGCTTGGCCGCCGAAGCCATTGAGCACAGCGAAGCTGGCTTTCAGATGATGAAGGTCAAACTGGGCTACGGCGTTGCCGACGATATCGCTTGCATGGCCGCCATCGGACGGGCCATTGAAGGCCGGGGCATACGCCTGATGGTGGACACCAACCATGCCTACGGCCGCGCTGATGCGCTGCGCCTGGGACGGGCCCTGGCCGATTACGACCTGCTCTGGTATGAAGAGCCGGTTGCCCCGGAAGACCTGCGGGGCTACGCCGAAATGCGCAATAAGCTCACCATGCCGATTGCGGGCGGCGAAAACGAACACACTTTGTATGGTTACCGGGAGCTTCTGGGCGCCCATGCGGTTGACATCGCACAGCCCGATTTGGGCTCTTGCGGCGGCCTTAGCGCTGCGCGCCACATCACCGCCCTGGCACAGGCGCATGGCGTGACAGTCAACCCTCATGTTTGGGGCTCGGCGATCGCACAGGCCGCCTCGCTGCAACTGATTGCCGCACTGCCAATCACGCATCACGCCCTGTTTGCGCAAGGCCCGGTGCTCGAATACGACCGCTCAAGTCACCCTTTTCGCCAGCAACTGATTACCCAGCCGATCATCCAGCAGGGCGGTTGGGTGCAAATACCCCAGGGGCCTGGGCTGGGCGTTGAAGTCGACCGCACCGTTCTGGAGCGCTACCGCGCGTAGACCAGGCTCTGAGCCCGATAGAGACCAAGGGCATGTTGTCAAAGCTGGTCTCAACACTGGCTCAGAACATCGCCTGAAGCGCTGATGATCCTGACCGGGGAAGTAGCCCCGCTTTTTGGACAACTTTCCCCGAGTTGTCAATGGGCTGCAGGCAGGTTGCAAATGGTGCGGCATTGGCAGCGGCGCCCAGCAGTTCTGGTCCGGCATTTGATGGTCCGCGCAGACGTGAGGCCGCTGGGTGTTTTACCAAGCGATGAACTGCGCAATATCGGTCTTGGCAGGCGTCGCCCAAAACAACCATCACTCTGCTTCTTTCCAAGATCCAGGGCGACGCATGAAGACACACAAGAGGGTCACAGTCCCTACCAACTGGTCAAGAGATGCAAGTCGGCAGGCGATCGTGCCAGACCGGTTCATTTATGGCGCTCCCACCTCACTCTTGGGGCAGCTCGTCGAGTATTTGGCCTGCAGCGACCAGGTCAGCGAGTTCTTTCATGACCAAGTTGCCGGAGGCGGTGTAGGGGTCGAACTCGGGGTGCTTCATCTGAATCATCGGGTCCAAAGATGACAGCTGAACATGCGCCATTGCCCAGGCGCCAAAACGCCTTGCCGAAATTTCTTCATAGGCCAGCAATTCCACATCCTTGTGACGCTGGTCGGCCAGGATGCGTGCGTACAACCGATTGACCGCGCTGCGCTGGCCCTCGAGCACCTGGAGAAAAAGCCCTTGGCCCTGGCACAGCACCCCAGTGATGTCCTGCGCCTTGTTGAACGCACGCGCTGTCTTGAGGATGGAGCCGGTGACCGTGGTGGTCTGGGGCCCCACCGCACTACTGACATAGAGCAGACGAACTTGCATGGCGGCCTTGCTGTGAACCAATGAGGTCTCACGGTAACACAGGCGGCCGACCAACAAAGGCGGCCTGGGCTTAGGGGGGCGTACTCGATCGGTTTCGATCCGGTCGAATCCGAGGTGCAGATCCCTTAAAGAATGCCGTACCGCGCAAAGACATCGGCCAACTTGTCACCGCGCTGCAAATCTCGCAAGGTGTTGTGCTCTCCCGAGATTTTCTTGAAGGCCATTTCCAGTACTTTTTGCTCGGCCGCTTGAGGGATGACCACGACCCCGTCGACATCACCGACCATCAGGTCTCCCGGTTGGATGTGCACGCCCGCGCACTCGATCGGGATGTCCACGGCCATGATGCGCGCCCGCCCCTTGCTGTCCAGGGGGGCAATGCCACCGTGAAAGACCGGGAACGTCATTGCCCGAATGGCGCGGACATCGCGGGTACACCCGTCCATGACCGCTCCGGCAGCGCCCCGGGCCATGGCTGCAGTCGACAGCAGTTCACCCCAAGGGCCGATGCGGGCCGATCCCGAGCAGGCAAACACCGCAATCTCATGGGGCTTGAGGCTGTCGACCAAGGCGATTTCAAGCTCATAGGGATTGGTACCTTCCTCATGGTGCCAGACCTCCATAAAGGAGGCAGTTCGGGCGCGTCCGACCAGCACCAAAGCGTCATCCAGAGGCCGGATGTGCGAGGACATTGCCTGCTGGCGATGGCCCACACTGTCGAGCGCATCGGAGATGACTGAGGTAAAAAGCCTGCTGCGGATTTCAGCAAAAAGCGATGGGTCGCTGGAGTGCGCTTTCGTCATGGCAAGAACCTCCCTCGAGGAGCAATCGGGTTCACCGATGATGCTCCAAAACCCAAGCTGCAACAAGAGTACAGGCACAGCACCGAAAAAGCGGTAATATATATTACTTTAATACTCATTTTTTATGCATTTACTTTTGCCTCTGGCCTTTACGCTCTCGCCCCTGCTGGCTTGGACCAGCGGTTGGTATGGCCTTTCAGTCTTCCTGGCTGCTCTGGTGCTGCCGATCGCCGAAGCCTGGGTCGGGCCGGGGCGCGTTCGGACGACCGAGCCGGCCTGGGGGCGCCACTTTCCCCGGCTGGTGATGGCCTTGGTGCTTGCGGTGAGCTTGGGTCTGGCCAGTCAAGCCCACATGCTGGCCTGGTCCGATCTGGTCTGGCTGGCTCTGTCCTGCGGCTATGTGCTCGGCGGCATCGGGATTGTGCTGGCGCATGAATTGGGGCACCGCAGGGCGCTGGTCGATCGGGTGCTCGCCCGCTTGCTCCTGCTGTCTGTGGCCTACGGCCATTACGCCATCGAACACAACAAAGGGCATCACCGGGGTGCCGCCACGCATACAGACCCGGCCACTGCCCGAGTGCATGAGGGCTTGTGGGTTTTTCTGCCCCGCTACTTCTGGGGCGTTTTCAGGGACGCGGTGCGCCTGTCGAGCAAGCAAGCGGGCCGCTTGAACGAAGCGCTCGCTCTGCTCGCAGCCACTGCATTGCTTTTCGTGCTGATGTATGGAACAGGCGGCAGCAAGGCCTTGGCCTTTTGCTGCATCCAGGCTGCTTTTGCTTTGCTGCTTGTGGGTTCGGTGGACTATGTCGAGCATTGGGGGCTGGTGCGCGCCCACATCCACGGCAAGACTGAGCGCATGGGTGCAGCGCACACCTGGGACTGCGCCAATCGCATTTCTGATCTGATGCTCTTCAACCTGCCGCGCCACGCGGCGCACCATCTAGAGCCCTCTTTGAACTGTGATCAGTTGCATCGAACGCCGGTCTCGCCTCAGATGCCCCTGGGCTATGCCGGCATGTCCCTGCTGGCCATGGTCCCACCGCTGTACAAACGGGTCATGCAGCCGCGGCTGCCCTGCAATATGGCGTCCCAACCTGAAGCTGGCAAGCCCTGAGTCAGTCGCCATGGCTGCGCAAATCTAAACAGGTTTAACAGGCCACACACCGGGCAAATTGGCGCGACGGCTGACAAGGCTGCGTGATCATCGGAATGAGAACTCCGATGGGGTCCAGGTCGGACTCCAATGGTTTCCTAAGCGGCGATGATGGCATTGGGGTCGAGCAAGCGGTCCACCAATTGTGGAATCTGACCGAGCATCATTTCGCGCCCACGCACCACGGTGCAGCCGCATCGCTCTGCCAGTTCGAGCAGGGGCGTTTGTTCGGGCATTACGATCGCATCGAAAACGACGAGCTGAGGCGGCAAGGCTGTGACATCGATGGGCAAGCGGGTGTCGGTCAGCATGCCCACGGGCGTGGCGTTGATCAGCACATCGGCATCGTCGATGCGGGGTGGGCCGCTCTCGACGCGGGTGCCTGGGCTGATTCGGGCCACGCAGCCGGCGATGAATTGCCGGCGCTCGGCGCTCAGGTCATGCAGGCGCATCTGCCGCGGTCGCTCGGCGGCCATTGCGCACGCAATCGCGCCGCCCGCGCCGCCGAGCCCCAAAATCGTCAGGCAGCGGCCCTCGATGCGAATGCCGCGCTGCTTGAAGGCCGCAACGCAGCCCATGCCATCGAGCATGTCGGCGCTCCAGCGGCCATCGGATCGGCGCACCAGGACATTGATGCTGCCCATGACCTGAGCCTGCAAGCCGAAGCGATCGGCCAAGGCCATGGCACGGGTCTTGAAAGGCACGGTGATCACAAAGCCGCCAAAGTTGACCAAACGCATCAGTGACGCCATGGTCTGCTCGAATTCTGTTGCTGGCACATGAAGTGGCACCAGCAAGGCGTCGACACCACGGCGCTGCAGCTCCCAGGTGATCATCTCGGGCGAGCGCACCTGCGCAATGGGATCACCCACGATGCCGAACATGCGGGTGCGGCCCCGGATAAAGTCGACTTGGGTCAAGGCGTTCCTCGGCTCGAAATGGCGGCCATGCTAGCAACTTGAGCGACCCCTCGCAAGTCTGTTTAAATCGGGGGTGTACCGGCGCCAAGGTGATCTTGCCTGGGTAGGCGGGCGCGCCGGTCGACAAACGCGAAAGGACCATGCGATGGGCGCAAGGACGATCTTGATCACCGGTGGTACCAGCGGAATCGGTGCCGGTATTGCCAGCGCGTTTGCCGCTCAGGGAGATCGGGTCACCGTGACCGGTGCCACCGGCCCCGAGGTCGAGCGTGCACGCGAGCAACTTGCTGTCAATTCCGCCCATGTCCTTGATGTTCGCGACGGCGTTGCGGTGTGCAATCTGCTCGAGGCTTTGGGCGAACTCGATGTGGTGGTCAACTGCGCGGGCATCATCCGGCGCGGTGCGGAGCTCGATCCCGATGTTTTTGCGCAGACCATTGACGTCAACCTCAACGGGACGATGCGTGTCTGTGCTGCCGCTCGGAAAGGTTTGAAGGCGCGCTCGGGCTGCATCATCAACACCGCGTCCATGCTGAGTTTCTTTGGTGGCGGCTTGGTGCCCGGCTACAGCGCCAGCAAAGGCGGCGTTGCCCAATTGACCAAGAGTCTGGCCATCGCTTACGCCAGCGACGGCATCCGCGTCAATGCGGTGGCACCGGGATGGATTTCAACGCCCTTGACGCAAATGCTGCAAGACGATGCCCAGCGCAGCGCGGCCATTGTCTCGCGCACGCCCATGGGGCGCTGGGGCACACCGGCCGATGTGGCCGGCCCCGTGCTGTTTCTGGCCAGCCCCGCAGCGGCCTTCGTCACCGGCGTGGTGCTGCCGGTTGACGGCGGCTATCTGATTGCCTGAAGGCCTGCTTCTTTTTTAACCCAACCCAAGACCTATGAAACCGCCTGTTTCGACCGACGCCGACAAGTGGCTGCCCTACCTCCATCCGATGCCCAAAGAGTCGCCGCCCGAGCTGGTGGTGCCCAATGCCATCCCGCAAGATGAGCGCATCTGGGTGCCGGTTGACGACAACGTCTGGTTTCGCCCCTTGTGTCTGTCGGCCAGCCGCGGCTACTGGATGAACATGCTGCGGGTTCGGCGCGCTGGTGTTTTGTCCCGTCACCGCCATCCGCAACCGGTCCATGGCCTTGTGATGAAGGGCAGCTGGCGCTACCTTGAACATGACTGGGTTGCCCGCGAAGGCACTTATGTCTATGAAGCCCCGGGTGAAACCCACACGCTCGTGGTCGATGAGGGCGTCGAGGAGATGATCACTTTCTTTCAGGTCAACGGCGCCATGATCTATGTGGATCCGCAGGGCAACTGCACGGGTTTTGACGACGTCTTCACCCGCATTGAAAAATGCCGCAAGCACTATCGCACCAACGGTCTGGGAGAGGCCTATGTCGACCAGTTCATACGCTGAGCCCGCATCGGGCTGGCGCATCGCCGCAGCAGCTACCAGCCCTCGCGCTCCGTGAGGCAGCCCCATGGGCTGCTGCCTGTCCCGATGGGGTGGGCCAGGGACGCGCCGGCCCAGGAACCGGCCTCACCGGGGCTCAGAGGGTTTTCCCGGTTGCTGCGGCCGGTTGTCGGTGGAACGATGAATCCAAGCTAGATTTCACGCTCTAAACCCCAACTCAAGGAGACACCGATGACCCGCAAAACATTGCATGACCGTCGCGCCGTACTGGGTGGTCTGGCAGCCGCCAGTCTGGGCGCCATGTTGCCGGCCCACGCCCAGGGGGCTTGGCCCAATCGTCCGGTGACGCTGGTGTGCCCCTGGGGCGCAGGTGGCGGCACTGACGCCACCGCACGCATTGTGGCGGCCATCCTGGAGAAAAATCTGGGCCAGCCTTTCAATGTGGTCAATCGCACGGGCGGCTCGGGTGTCGTGGGCCATTCGGCCATCGCCACGGCCGCGCCGGATGGCTACACCATAGGCATGATCACGGTGGAGATCACCATGATGCACCACCAGGGCCTGACCGATTTGCGGCCCACCAGCTACACCCCGCTGGCCCTGATGAACGTCGATCCTCCGGGCGTGCAAGTCAACGCGGGCTCTCCGCACAAGACCATCAAGGCCCTGGCCGATGCGATCAAGGCGGCGCCGGCCGGGCGCTTCAAGGCCTCGGGCACGGGGCAGGGCGGCATCTGGCACCTGGGCCTGATCGGCTGGCTGCAGGCCATGGGGCTTCCCCCAAACCATGTTCAGTGGGTGCCATCGAACGGCGCCGCGCCTGCCATGCAGGATCTGGCTGCCGGTGGCATCGACATCGTGACCTGCTCTGTGCCCGAGGCCAAGGCCATGATCGATGCCGGCAAGGCGGTCAGCCTGGCGGTGATGGCGCCGCAGCGCAACCCGGCCTTCAAGGACGTGCCCACGCTCAACGAGACGCTGGGCATCAACTACTCGGTGGGTGCTTGGCGCGGCATTGCAGCCCCGCGCAATTTGCCCGATGCGATTGCCACCCGCCTGACGGCCGAGCTGAAAAAAGCTTATGACTCGGCCGAGTTCCAGGATTTCATGCGCAACCGCGGCTTTGGCACCACCTGGGCCGACCCGGCTGGCTTTGCCAAATACATGGCCGACGGCGACCGTGCGATGGGCACTGCGATGACGGCCGCAGGTCTGGCCAAGAAGGCCTGACCCGGGCGCGGCTGGCTGACCCGATGCGACTGCACGATTCCTTGCTCGGGGCCTTGCTGCTTGCGCTGGCAGCGGCGCTTTTCGCCTACACCTTCACCTTTCCGGACATGCCGGGCCAGCGCTATGGCCCGGCCCTTTTCCCACGGCTCATCGCCCTGGGCATCATGGCATGTGGTTTGGTGATTGCCGTGCGAGGCTGGCGCTCCGGTCGGCCGTGGCTGGACTGGAGTGAGCCGCTCAAGCGCCTGCCGGGATGGCTGTCCCTGCTGGCCATGCCCGCTGCCATCGGCTTTTATTTGCTTGCTGCCGAGCGGCTGGGCTTTTTGCCGACGGCTGCGATCCTGGTGGCCGCCCTGTGCGCCTGGCTCGGGGTGCGGCTGTGGGCCGCGCTCTTGACGGGTGTGCTGACCGCCTTGGTGGTGCAATGGTTCTTTGGCTCACTGATGCGCGTTCCCTTGCCTCGGGGCTGGTTCATGCAACTGGTGGCTGGCGGCTGAGACGCTGATCGACACGAAAGACAAGCATGGACACGATGGTGGCAGCCGCTGCGTTGGTCTTCGATCCCTATGTGATCGCGGTCATTTTGGCTTCAGCGGTCTTTGGTCTTTTTGTCGGCGCTATTCCGGGTTTGACCGCCACCATGGCCACGGCCTTGCTGGTGCCCATCACGTTTTTCATGCCACCGGTGCCTGCCTTGGGGGCGATCGTGACGGCCAGCGCGATGGCAATTTTTGCTGGCGACATCCCAGGGGCCATGCTGCGCATGCCTGGCACGCCGGCCTCGGCGGCTTACACCGACGAGAGTTATGCCATGGCCCGCAAGGGTCAGCTCGAGCTCAACCTGGGCGCCAACCTGGTCTTCTCGGTCGCTGGTGGCTTGGTGGGCGTGCTGTTTCTGATCGCAGCCGCGCCGCTGCTGGCCGAGGCTGCGCTCAATTTTTCATCCTTCGAGTACTTCTGGCTCGCCTTTCTGGGGCTTAGCTGCGCTACGCTGATCACGGCAAGCGGCCGTACCCGGGCGATCCTGGCCCTGCTCATTGGCCTGGCAGTGGGCTGCGTCGGCATCGATCCGGTGGCGGGCTTTCCGCGCTTTACCTTCGGCAGCGTCGATCTGATGTCGGGCATCAGCCTGATCCCCACCATGATCGGTGCTTTCGCTTTGAGTGAGTTGCTCAGGGGCTCCATCGCGACGCAGACCGCCGGCATCATGGTGCAGGAGAAGGTCGGCGCGCTGTTTCAGGGCATCGGTTGGGTCGCGCGTCGCTACTGGCGCAATTTCGTGCGTGGCTCAGTGGTGGGCACGGCCATTGGTGCCTTGCCCGGTGCGGGCGCCGATATCGCGGCCTGGATTTCCTACGCCATGGCCAAGCGATTTAGCAAGGAGCCCGAGAAGTTCGGCTCGGGCCATGTCGAAGGCGTGGTCGAGTCGACCTCGTCGAACAACTCGGCCCTGGGCGGCGCCTGGATTCCGGCACTGGTCTTTGGCATCCCCGGCGACTCGATCACCGCCATCGTGATCGGCGTGCTCTACATGAAGGGCATGAACCCGGGGCCCACGGTGTTTCTGCAAAATCCGCAACTCATCTATGCTGTCTTTATGATCTTTGTGGCGGCCAATTTGCTCATGCTGCCTCTGGGTTGGGCCGCAATCAAGGGCGCTGGTCGGCTCTTGCGCGCCCCGCGAGCAATCTTGCTGCCCATCATCTTGCTGTTTTGCATCGTCGGCTCTTTTGCCATCACCAACAGCCCCTACGGCATTTTGGTGATGCTTATTTTTGGCGTGGTCGGCTGGTTGATGGAGGAAAACGGCATTCCGGTGGCCCCTCTGATTTTGGGTGTCGTGCTCGGGGAGTTGCTCGAGCAAAGTTTCCTGACCTCGATGATGAAGGCCGATGGCGATCCGACGGTGTTTTTCACGCGGCCGATCGCGGGCACGCTGGGCGTTATGACCGTGCTGATCTGGCTGGTCATGGCCTGGCGGGTGCTGCGCAAGCCGGCTGCTCAGACCGCTTAGCTTAAGTGGAGTCTGTTGGGACCTCGCCTGTGCAGTCCTTTGCGCCAGCCACGATCGACCTGCTGCGCTTGTTGGTGATGCCCATCATCTGGATCCATGAGATTGACCGTGCGTGCGCCGATGTGGATTCGATGCCAAGAACCTTCGCGGCCTTGGCTTGAGCCACTTGGCTGCGCAGTGCCGGATCGTGCGTATCGGCCGGTGTACCTATGCGTGGGTCGGGCAACAGGTCAGAGGTCTTTCAGGGCGGCAT
>JAJTGH010000011.1 GCA_021299555.1 Comamonadaceae bacterium | reverse complement strand
CTTGGGCTTTGCCTTCAGCGCCTTGCCGCGCATGAATGACTTTTCCACAAGCTCGACTTAACGAAAATTAATATTTACTGTGGCTCGAGGGCCTGTCCTTAAGCCCCCGGGCGAATACACTTAATAACACCAAAGGCTCTGCTGTTGCATCTGTTTCGCTCCTGTATCCACCATCACCATGGCTGCTCTTCACATTCCTGCCTATTTGGGAGCACTTGCGACTGCGCTGTCGGTGATGTTTCCTGGCGCCTCGGTTCGCGCTCAGGCTCAAACCGCCCCGGGGGGTCTGGACCGTGTTCATCTTCAGTCGTCAGCCAAGACGCAATGGGTCGGGCTTGAGTACAACACCCCCCTGTCTCGCCAGGTGGGTAACTTGAAGACGCAAGGCTATGAGTTATCAGGCGGGCAGATTGTTCAGTTTAAAGACTGGTACAGCTCCCCCTGGCAAGACCTGCGCTTGACATGGATGACGCAGATCCATTCCCAGCTGGGCTTGATATGGGGGTTGGGTACGGGCGAGCGCGGTAAGAAATACCGTATTGATCCCAGCTTGCAACTTGGCTTTGTGTACCAGCAACCGCTGAGCAAGCAAAGCGCCTGGTCCTTGAGGGCAGCAACCCGTTTTGGCGGTGGTCTTAGGGAGGGAACGTGCGTGGCCGACTACGGCGATATTGGAGGGGTTCAAAGCGTGAACTGCCGTTTGGCCGCCAGTGAACTTCCACCTCAGGAAACTCTGAAACACCTCTTCAATCAGGCCCCGCACGACCGGGTAACCCTGAATTTTCGTTATTCGATCAATTTCTGAGCCCTCGTTTAGGGAGATTTTTCATGGGCATGCCATCGACACTCTTGATCGCAGTTACGGCTTTATTGACTGCTTCCCAGGCCTATTCTCAAGCGAGTGGGCCCACTGTCTACTCGTGGATGAGCCAAGAAGTTGGCGATGCCTGGCGCAAAGGTTATCAGGGCAAAGGTGTCTCCATCACTGTTGTAGATGACTTTACGAGCAACTCGGGGCTCTACGGCAACTTGACGGGTACCAAAGAGGCTCGACGCCACGGAGATTGGACGCTGCGTGAAGCCAGACTGATTGCCCCGCAGGCTTCCATGCGCTCGCAAGATTTTTCATTGGGCAATGCTGTGTCCTTGGCACGCGGCTTTAACGTGCTCAACCTGAGCTACGGCATGATGGCACCTGCAAGCTCCGGCGCGGTGAACTGGGCGAGGCAGGAATCGACCATCATCAGCTACGCCCGCAACGGACAGGCTGTGATTGCAAAAGCCGCTGGCAACGACAACGGCACCGCGGTGGGTCAGCCCAACACCAGCGGCCAGATGGACTACCTCAACCGCGACCTGATTGGTGCGCAGTCTGCCATTTTTGTTGGGGCGCTTAACACGAACGGTACTACTGCCGCCCCCGCCTCATTGGCAAGCTATTCCAACATAGCGGGCAGCAATTCAACAGTCCAAAAGCATTTTTTGGTGGTGGGTGTAGAGGGTCATAAAACGCTCTTGTATGGCACTTCGTTTGCGGCCCCGATCGTCAGTGGATATGCTGCCATTTTGAACAGCAAATTCACCCGGGCAAACCCGACTCAAATCACCAATCAGTTGCTCAATACCGCACGGACTGACACTGTTTTTGGTTACAGCCCGGGCCTGCACGGCCGAGGTGAAGCCAGTATCACGCGAGCGCTTGCACCTGTCTCTATCAAATAAAAGATAGCCGAGGGCAGCTGGTCTCTGGTTTCCTGGCCATCGCCCTGATGGCTGGGCGTGCATTTTTTGCAGCGGCGGTCTCTCATGGGCGAAATCTGGTCCCGACGGCAAAACTGCCGCCCCGGCCACCGCTGCTGTAGGATGCCTCCATCAACACCATGGAGAGCCACCGCATGAACGACCCCACCCACCGCTCCCACTTCCGCAGACGCAGCACTCTGGCCATCCTGATCGGTGGCCTGGCCCTGAGCATGGGCGCGCTGAACGCGCAGGAGTGGCCCAGTCGCCCGGTGCGTATCGTCGTGCCCTATCCGGCTGGCGGCGCGGTCGACATCGTCACCCGCGCCCTGGCCGACCGGCTGTCGGCGCAGTGGCGACAGCCGGTGGTGGTGGAAAACAAAGCCGGCGCCGGCGGGGTGATCGGCGCTGACAGCGTCTCCAAAGCCACGCCCGACGGCCATACCCTGGTGATGGCCACCGTCAGCAGCCACGCGATTGCGCCGGCCGTCTACCGCAAGATGCCTTATGACGCGGCAGCCGACTTCGGCGCCATTTCTCTGGTCGCGCTGACGCCCTACATCATCACCGTCCATCCCGATGTTCCGGCCGCCAACCTGCGCGAGCTCATCGCACATGCCAAGGCCAACCCGGGCAAGCTCAACTTCGGCTCCTCGGGCACCGGCACCACGCCGCACCTGGCCGGCGAGCTGTTCAACACACAGGCTGGCACCCGAATCGCTCACGTGCCCTACAAGGGCAGCGCGCCCATGCTGGCCGATCTGCTCGGTGGACAGGTGCAAGTGGCTTTCGACAACACCGTGATCCCCAACATCAAGGCCGGCAAGCTGCGCGGCCTGGCCGTTACCGGGCCGGTCCGCCTGGCAGCGGTGGCCGATCTGCCGACCGCTGCCGAAGCGGGCCTGCCTGGCTATGAAGCGGTGGGCTGGATGGGACTGTATGCGCCCAAGGGCACGCCGATGGCGCTGCGCATGCGGCTGGCGCAGGACACCGCACGGGCGGCGGCAACACCGGAATTCGTCGCGCGCATGGAGGGCCTGGGTTTTCAGGCCCGCACCAACAGCCCGACCGAATTTGATACCTACCTCAAGTCTGAGCAGCAGAAGTGGGCCAAGGTGGTCAAAGACGCCGGCGTGCCGCAGGAATAGCAAGGCCGGCTTTCCGATCTTGGCGTGCAAAGGCGCCAGCGCCAACTTGGACTTGAAGTCAGGACTGTGAGATTGGCGGCCGCGCCGCCCTGATGCCCTCTTGTTACTCGCACAACCCCTTTTCGCGGGCCCTGCTGAACTCAACACCTTGCCCGGAGTCTGCTTTATCTCACCGGTTCGGTTTTATGGAGCCACTTCTAATGGACCGACTCATAGCGTGGGCGCAAGCCTTGAAGCGCGATGTAATGATTCTGTGGTTTGCGCTCAAGCACCCACAGACACCGTGGTATGCCCGCGTATTGGCCACCATCGTCACAGCCTACGCCCTGAGCCCTATTGATCTGATCCCGGACTTCATACCGATCCTGGGCTACCTTGACGACTTGATCCTGGTGCCCATCGGGGTTTGGTTGCTGCTGAGAATGGTTCCAGAACAGGTATTGGCAGACAGCAGAGCGCTGGCGCAAAACTGGTTTCTTGAACAGCAGCGCAAACCGCGCAGTTGGACGGGACTGGCCATTGTCGTGGCGGTGTGGGGGCTGGCCGCTTGGGTGGCCCTGTCCTGGTTTCTGGGTTGAATGATCGGCGCAGGGCTAAAAGGATTTGCGCCCCCCAAAGCCCGCACCGGGTTGTGATCGTGCTTTCGTCTCCCGCAGACGATCAGGACCGACCTTCACCGCCAACTTGCCCTGACAATGGCTCGACGCCGCAGGTCAAATCAGGGGCCATGCGTCTGCGGTCCGTGGGCAGCACTCATGGCGGCAAGCGGATCCGACTGCCGCTAACATGCCCGCATGTCTGTCCAAGAACTGATCGGCTACGCCGCCGCCATCCTGACCACCGTGTCCTTTGTGCCACAAGCCATCCTGACCCTGCGCACGCGCAACGTCAGCGGCATCTCGCTAGGCATGTACAGCTGCTTTACAGCCGGCGTTGCGCTTTGGCTGGTCTATGGCATCAGTCTGGGTCAATGGCCCCTCATCCTGGCGAACGCCATCACGCTGGCTCTGGCCTCGGTCATCTTGTGGACCAAGATTCGTTACCGATGATTTGGGGGCGATGAGGCGAAATTCTGTTGAGGCGTTGGACAAGGTGATCGGACAAAAAGCCAAGTCGGAGGCGCGTGGCCTGCAACTGATTGATTCGCAAAGGAAAATTTTGGTCGGGGTGAGAGGATTCGAACCTCCGGCCTCTACGTCCCGAACGTAGCGCTCTACCAGGCTAAGCTACACCCCGAAAAAGAGCCTCGCAGTGTAGCAAACTGCCCCAGGGCTAGGTGTGCTCTTGGGCGCCCTGGATACGCAGGTGCGCTGCGTACCCGACTAAACTAAGTGCCCAATCACAACAACCTATAACACCCCTATGAACCGTCTCATGACACTTGCCGCCTGCCTGGCGGTTGGTAGCGCTTTGGCTCAAGCCCCCGCAGCGCCAGCCAACCCGGCTGCGCCCAGCGGGGCGGCGGGCAGCCAGGCTGCGGCGCCGGCAGCAGCCAAACCGGCTGCACAAGCGGCGGAAGCCGAGTCCAAAAAGGCGGCAAGCAAGAAGCAGCGCAAGCCCAAGAGCAAAAAGAAGAAGGCGAAAAAAGCCCAGTGACGCGGCTCAGACCGGCTCGGTGCCGGCTTGGGGGCTGTTCGAGCTGACATCCCAACTTCTCGCCGCGCGGACAAGGCCTGCAGCTGCCCAGTGTGCAGTGTGGGCCATGCAGCTGATCTGCAAGCGCACTTGCAACGGTCAGGAGCGGCGCACCAGCAGCTGGGCGGCCAAATCGATCAAAGCCTGACGATACACATTGTCAGGTAGGCTCGAGGCGGCATCTATGGCCCGCTGGGCTTCTTGGGCTGCGCGCAGTCGGGTGGTCTCGATGGCTCCCGTGCTGTGCACGATGGCCACGATGGCGTCGAGCTGCTCGACGCCCCCTTCTTCGATGGCCAGGCGAATCATCTGGTGGTCGGCGGGGCTGCCACGCTCCATGGCCACAATCAAGGGCAAGGTGACCTTGCCCTCACGCAAGTCGTCTCCCAGGTTCTTGCCCATCTGGGTCACATCGCCGTCGTAGTCAAGCACGTCGTCAATCACCTGAAAGGCCGTGCCCAAGGCCTGCCCGTACTCGGCGCAAGCCGCTTCGATGCCCGGGCTGCTGCCGGCCAGGATCGCCGCCAAGCGGGCGCTGGCCTCGAACAGCTTGGCGGTCTTGGATCGAATGACGTTCAGATATTGGGTCTCTGACAGGGAGCCCACCAGCACGCTGGCCGGGTTGCCAAAAGCCTCGTTGGCCGTGGGTCGGCCGCGGCGCAGAGTCGATTCGTCAACCACATCGTCATGCAGCAAAGTGGCTGTGTGTATGAATTCAACCACAGCGGCCAGGTTCAGGCGCTGCTCGCTGCGGCAGTTCAGCGCGCCACACATGAGCAGCAGCAAGGCCGGCCGCAGGCGCTTGCCACCGGCGGCCACGATGTAGCGCGAAATCTGACCGACCAAGGGGACGTCGGAGGCCAATCGCTGCTCGATCACGGCATCCATGGCCGTCATGTCCTGGGCAACCAGGGCAAGAGCGGCAGAGGTGCTGGCAGCGGAGGCAGACAAAGTAACAAATCCTAACAAAACTTCTAAACATTATAGGGAACAGTCCAGCCCAAAGCCCATCAGTGGCCCGCCAGCCCGGGCCCGCGCGGCACACACAAGGGATGCAAAATAGGGGTTGCAGAACAGGGGTCGCAAAATCGTACCCATGGCCTCGAACGGCATGCCCTCCCATTGCGGGCGGGCCCGCCACCCCCGAGGGCGAAGGGCTAGACAGCCTGTAAGCTTTGCCGCTACAATGGAGGGCTTTTCCGCTGGCAATTGGGCCCGCGGAGAAACTTCCCTTAAGAAGAGGTCTTACATGTACGCGGTCATAAAAACCGGTGGCAAGCAATACAAGGTTGCTGCCGGCGAAAAAATTAAAGTAGAACAGATTGCTGCGGACGTAGGCCAAGAGATCGTGATCGACCAGGTTCTGGCTGTCGGCAATGGCAGCGAGATCAAGGTGGGCACTCCCTTGGTGTCCGGCGCAACTGTCAAAGCCACTGTGGTGGCCCAAGGCAGGCACGACAAGGTGCGCATTTTCAAAATGCGCCGTCGCAAGCACTACCAAAAACGCCAGGGCCATCGCCAGAACTACACCGAGCTGGAAATCGGCGCGATTGCCGGCTAAGGCCCCACAGGAGTCCATAACATGGCACAGAAAAAAGGCGGCGGCTCTACGCGTAACGGGCGCGATTCCAAGCCCAAGATGCTCGGTGTGAAGGCCTTCGGCGGTCAAAGCATCAGCGCAGGCAGCATCATCGTGCGCCAGCGCGGCACCAAGTTCCATGCCGGCACCAATGTGGGTGTAGGCAAGGACCATACCCTGTTTGCCCTGGTCGATGGCCAGGTGAGCTTTGCCGTCAAGGGCGAGCTCAACAAGCAGACCGTCAGCGTGACGCCGGCCTGAGCCGAATCCGTCCGCTGATGTGCAAAGCCCCGCACGGCGGGGCTTTTTCATTGGCCGGATGCTCAACCGCGGCGCGCTGCGTCCCCTGTGTTGATTAAACTTGAGCGCCGGCCTGAGCCGTTGCGTGCACCATGAAATTCGTCGACGAAGCCTACATCGACATCGCCGCGGGCGATGGCGGCAGCGGCTGCGTGTCGTTCAGACACGAAAAGTACAAGGAATTCGGAGGCCCCAACGGAGGCGATGGCGGCCGCGGCGGGCATGTCTATGCACTGGCCGACCCCAACCTGAACACGCTGGTGGACTACCGCTTTTCGCGCCGCCACGAGGCCAGAAATGGCGAGCACGGCAAAGGCTCAGACATGTTCGGCGCAAAGGGCGACGACGTCATCCTCAAAATGCCGGTGGGCACCATCATGAGCGATGCCCAGACCGGCGAGGTGCTCTACGAATTGCTCACTCCCGGCGAACAGGTGCTGATCGCCAAAGGCGGTGACGGTGGCTTTGGCAATTTGCGCTTCAAAAGCTCAACCAACCGGGCGCCGCGCACCAAAACGCCGGGCTGGCCCGGGGAGCACAAGAGCCTCAAGCTCGAGCTCAAAGTGCTGGCCGACGTAGGCCTTTTGGGCATGCCCAACGCGGGCAAGTCCACCCTGATCACGGCCGTCTCCAACGCCCGTCCGCGCATTGCCGACTACCCCTTCACCACGCTGCACCCCAATCTGGGTGTGGTGCGGGTCGGACCCGAGCAAAGTTTTGTGATTGCCGACTTGCCCGGCCTGATCGAAGGCGCCTCCGAGGGCGCGGGGCTGGGCCACCTGTTCTTGCGCCACCTGCAGCGCACCCGGCTGCTGCTGCACGTGGTGGACCTGGCGCCGTTTGATGAGGACGTAGACCCTGTGGCGCAAGCCAAAGCCATTTTGACCGAGCTCAAAAAATACGATGTTGATCTGTACAACAAGCCGCGCTGGTTGGTGCTCAACAAACTCGATATGCTCGATGCAGATCAGCGCACCCGGGCGGTGAAAGACTTCATCAAACGATCGCGCTTCAAGGGTCCGGTCTTCGAGATTTCTGCGCTCACGAGAGAGGGGTGTGAGCCGCTGATCCGCGCTATCTACCCTTTCATCGAGCAGGTGCGACAAGACCTTCTGCCGGCGCCCGAGATCGATCCGCGCTTTGTGCCGGTGGCCGATGGCGCGCCGTAAATCGCTTGCCGGCCCCCGCCCTTTTCAAGATCCAGACCCGCATGCAAAGCAAAATCAGCTCACAGGTGCTCAGCCAGGCGCGACGCATCGTGGTCAAGGTCGGCTCGAGCCTGGTGACCGACGAGGGGCGCGGACTGGACGCGCAAGCCATAGGTCAGTGGTGCGAGCAATTGGCGCAATTGCGCCAGGACGGCCGCGAACTCATCATGGTCAGCAGCGGCGCCATCGCCGAGGGCATGAAGCGCCTGGGCTGGCAAACCCGGCCGAGCGCCATTCATGAGTTGCAAGCAGCGGCCGCTGTCGGTCAGATGGGTCTGGTGCAGGTCTACGAGAGCAAGCTGCGCCAATTGGGCACAGCCAGCGCGCAAGTGCTGCTCACCCATGCCGACCTGGCCGATCGCGAGCGTTACCTCAATGCCCGCTCAACCCTTCTGACCCTGCTGCAACTGGGCGTGGTTCCGGTGATCAACGAAAACGACACAGTGGTCAATGACGAGATCAAGTTCGGCGACAACGACACGCTCGGCGCGCTGGTGGCCAATCTGGTCGAGGCTGACCTCTTGATCATCCTGACCGATCAGAAGGGCCTGTACACGGCCGATCCACGTAAGGATCCAACAGCGACGTTTGTGCACGAGGCGCAAGCGGGTGACCCAGCCCTGGAGGCCATGGCCGGCGGGGCCGGCTCAAGCATAGGCAGGGGCGGCATGATCACCAAGATTTTGGCGGCCAAGCGGGCGGCCGGTTCAGGCGCATCGACCGTGATCGCCTGGGGACGCGAGCCCAATGCGCTGCTGCGTCTTTGCTCCGGTGAACTCATCGGCACGGCGCTGCTGGCGCAAACCGCGAAAAATCAGGCCCGCAAGCAATGGATGGTCGACCACTTGCAACTTCGCGGCTCAGTGACCGTTGACGCGGGCGCGGTGAGCAAACTGATCGATGAAGGCAAGAGCCTGCTGCCCGTCGGGATGACGGCTGTTCAGGGCGACTTTGCCCGCGGCGACGTGATTGCCGTGCGCGACGAGCAGGGCCATGAAATCGCGCGGGGCTTGGCCAACTATGCGAGCGCCGAAGCGCGGCTGATCTGCCGCAAAGCATCGAGCGAATTTGAGCGGCTGCTGGGCTACACCGGCGAGCCGGAGATGGTCCATCGCACCAACCTGGTGATTTCGCGCTGAGCCTCAGGTCTGAGAACGCTGGTGCGAACTGGCCCTCGCACGCACGACCAACGGCTTGCGGCCCACGAGTACGCTCGGCAATGTTCGCTCACCCGCCCCTGAATTTGCCGCCTGTTGAGCCGCTGAGCTGAAGAAAGCCCAGATGCTTGGTCAACGGGTGGAATTGATCCCCACCTGGCTGAGTGCACGCACGATGTCGCTCACCCTCAAGGGCGTCCCCGAGTTGTCACAGGCACCCTGACGGGCCAATTGAAGGGCATGGCGCGACGGCCGACTGGCCATGCCCTGCCACTGCGGGTCGCTGCCTGGCACCCATCGACCCTGGCTGTGACGCGCATAGGTTTTCACCTGACCGACCGGGCAGCGGATACCCTCGTAGAAGACGTTGCGTACGCCGCTGGGGCTGCTGGCCACCACCACGTAGCGCACCACACGATCCTCAGCAGAAATGCTCAGGGTCTGCGGGTCAATGGCATAGACCATGGGTGAGTTCGGATTGACCTCAAAGCGCAGCAAGCGCTCCACGCTGAACTCGGGGGGCTCGGGCACCGGCCCCTCCTGCCAGTTGGAGGGCCCAAAGATTTGAGCCTGCACCCAGCTCGAGGCGAAAAGCCCGAGCAGCAGCACCAGGCGCCTCATGGCTTGGCGGCGGGCAGATCCCGCAAATCATTTTGGGGATCCGGATCAAAGCTGGCTCCGGGTGGCAAATCCATGGCGCCCGAGTCATCCATCAGAGACGCGTTGGGTTGACCCTCGCGTCGCTGCCCCGAGCGCATGTAGCGGCTGCGCTGCTCGCTTCGGTTGTCGCTGCGTGGCACGTAGCGCGAGAGTTCATTGAGCGCCATTTCATAAACACCGCGTTTGAATTCGACCACCACATCAAGGGGCACCCAGTAATCGTTCCAGCGCCAGGCATCAAATTCAGGGTGGTCGGTGGCGCGCAGATTCAGATCCCAGTCATGACCGGTGAGCTGCAGCAAAAACCAGATCTGCTTCTGGCCCTTGTAATGGCCACGCGCGTCGCGGCGGATGTAGCGGTCGGGCACCTCGTAGCGCAACCAGTCGCGGGTCCGGGCCAGCACCTGCACGTGGTGCGGATGCAAGCCCACTTCCTCGTGCAGTTCACGGAACATGGCCTGCTCGGGATTTTCGCCCCGGTCAATGCCACCCTGCGGAAACTGCCAGGAGTGGGTGCGAATTCGCTTGCCCCAAAAGACCTGGCTTTTCTGGTTGAGCAGGATGATGCCGACGTTGGGCCTAAAGCCGTCTCGGTCGAGCATAATCGAACCTCAAATTTCTAAACTTGGGACCATTATGCACAGCCATGGCCGACACGCCAAGTCGGGCGATGGACTTTTCAGGTCTACCCTACCCCTAGATTTCCCGAATGAAAGCGTCACAGTTCCTCATCGCCACGCTCAAGGAAGCCCCAGCCGATGCCGAAGTGGTCAGCCATCAGTTGATGATGCGCGCTGGCCTGATCAAAAAACTCGGTGCCGGTATCTACAACTACATGCCCATGGGATTGCGGGTGATCCGCAAGGTCGAGGCCATCGTGCGCGAAGAGATGAACCGTGCCGGCGCCATGGAGCTAAGCATGCCCGTGGTTCAGCCGGCCGAGTTGTGGCAAGAAACCGGCCGCTTCGAAAAAATGGGACCCGAGCTGCTGCGCATTCGTGACCGGCATGAGCGCGACTACGTGGTCCAGCCTACAAGCGAAGAGGTGGTGACCGATATTGCGCGGCAGGAGATTCGCAGCTACAAGCAGCTGCCCAAAAATTTCTACCAGATCCAAACCAAGTTCCGCGACGAGCGGCGGCCGCGGTTTGGCCTGATGCGCGGGCGTGAATTCATCATGAAAGACGCCTACAGCTTTGACCGCGACGGCGAAGGCGCGCAGCGCAGCTACCAAACCATGGCCCAGGCTTACAGGGCCATCTTCGACCGCTTTGGACTGCGCTACCGCGCTGTTGCGGCCGACTCCGGCGCCATCGGCGGCGACCTGAGCGAGGAGTTCCAGGTGATTGCGGCCACAGGGGAAGACGCCATCGTCTACTGCCCGAGCAGCGATTACGCAGCCAACATGGAAAAGGCCGAGGCGCTGGCACCAAGCGGCCTGCGGCCTGCGGCGCAGGAGCCCCTGAAGAAAACCCCCACACCGGGCAAGAGCACCTGCGCCGATGTGGCGGAGCTGCTGGGCCTGCCGCTCAAGCGCACGGTCAAATCACTGGTGCTGGCCACCGATGGGTTGGGTGATCAAGGACCGGTCGTCAAGACCGAGGTCTGGCTGCTGCTGCTGCGCGGCGACCACGACATGAACGAGGTCAAGGTCAGCAAGGTGCCCGGTCTGGCCAACTTTCGCTTTGCGACCGTGCCCGAGATCGAAACACATTTTGGCTGCAAGCCAGGCTACCTGGGGCCGATCGGTCTGAAAAAGCCGCTGCGCGTCGTGGCAGACCGCGAAGTGGCCGTGATGGCCGACTGGATCTGTGGGGCCAACGAGGTCGACTTTCACCTGACCGGTGTGAACTGGGGGCGCGATGTGCCAGAGCCCGAGCAGGTGGCCGACCTGCGCAACGTGGTGGCGGGCGATGCATCGCCCGATGGCAAGGGCGTTTTGGCCATCGAGCGGGGCATCGAAGTCGGGCATGTGTTCTATCTGGGCACCAAATACTCCAAGGCCATGAATGCCACCTTCCTGGACGAAGACGGCAAACCCAAACTCATGGAGATGGGCTGCTATGGCATTGGCATCACGCGACTGCCGGCGGCAGCCATTGAGCAAAACCATGATGAGCGCGGCATCATCTGGCCCGACGCGCTCGCCCCGTTTACCGTGGTGATCTGCCCCATCGGCGCCCACCGCAGCCAGGCCGTGCGCGAAGAAGCTCTCAAACTGCACGACGCGCTGCAAGCCAGCGGTGTGGACGTGATGCTCGACGACAGAGACGAGCGGCCGGGCGCCATGTTCGCCGACTGGGAGCTCATTGGCGTGCCGCACCGGGTCGTGATTTCAGAGCGCGGCCTCAAAGAAGGCCAGCTGGAATACCAGCACCGGCGGGACAAAGAAGCAAGCAAGATCGCTACAATCGACGCGCTGGGCTTCCTGCGGGGCCGGCTCGGGCTTTAAGGGCCATCCATGGGCGGGCCGTTTGCAAGATCTGCTCAGGCCCAATAGGTTGGCCCGGTAAAGCCGCGCTCCTGGGCAAACCAGGCCAAAACGGGGACCGTGCCCGGCAACACCGGTTGCACCTGCACTGGCAGGGTCTGCCAGGAAAAGTGCTGGCCTTCTTTCATCTGCAGCTCGCCCGACCATTGG
Organism: Comamonadaceae bacterium; assembly: GCA_021299555.1. Classification (GTDB taxonomy): domain Bacteria; phylum Pseudomonadota; class Gammaproteobacteria; order Burkholderiales; family Burkholderiaceae_C; genus Polaromonas. The sequence goes on along the minus strand of JAJTGH010000011.1, from coordinate 12,171 downwards.
AAAACCTGGCAAAAATTGAGCCGCACCAATGCATGCGGATAGTCAACCATCTCCACGCGCCAGGGCCGCGCTGCTGCAATGGTGATGCCAATTTCTTCCTGCAGTTCCCGGCGCAGCGCCTGCTCGACCGTCTCGCCGGCCTCGATCTTGCCACCTGGAAACTCCCAGTAGCCCTCGTAGACTTTTCCCACGGGACGCGACGTGAGCAAGAACTCTCCGCCGGGCCGGATCAGCACGCCCACGGCCACATCGACCACCCGACGGTCCCCCTGGCGCGGGAGCTGGCCATCGGCGAGCAGGGTTGTCATGCGCGTGCGTGCTGTCCAGCGTAATCGAGCGCAAACTGAAAAGCCACCCGCCCGCTGCGTGAGCCGCCGCGCTCGAGCGACCAGAGCAAAGCGGCCGGCCGCGCCGCTTCAATGTCCGGGTCGCTCACACCGTGGGACCTGAGCCACTGAGCAACGATGGTCAGGTACTCCTCCTGGCTGAAGGGGTAAAAACTCACCCACAGGCCAAAACGCTCGGAGAGAGAAATTTTTTCTTCCACCACCTCGCCCGGATGCACTTCCCCGTCGGGCGTGTGCTTGTAGGACAGGTTTTCGCTCATGTATTCGGGCAGCAGGTGGCGGCGGTTGCTGGTCGCATAGATCAGCACATTGGGCGTGGCCGCAGCCACCGATCCGTCAAGAATGGACTTGAGTGCTTTGTAGCCCGATTCGCCCTCTTCAAAGCTCAGGTCGTCGCAGAAGATGATGAACTTTTCTGGCCGGCTGCTGACCAAGTCCACGATGTCAGGCAAGTCGGTGACGTCGTCCTTGTCGATCTCGATCAAGCGCAGGCCCCGAGACGAGTAGGTGTTCAGACATGCCTTGATCAAAGAGGACTTGCCGGTGCCGCGCGCACCCGTGAGCAGCACGTTGTTTGCGCTCAGGCCGCGAACAAACTGCTCGGTGTTGCGTTCAATCTTGGCCTTTTGCTCATCGATCTCTTTGAGATCGTCCAGCGTGATGCCCGAGAGGTGCATCACCGGCGCGAGCACGCCATGGCCAGACGAGCGGCGGCGATAACGCCAGGCCACAGCAGCGCCCCAATCGGGCGCGCTCAAGGGCCCGGGCAAGATGGATTCAATGCGCTGCACCAGCGCTTGCACCTGATTGATCAGCCCTTGCAGGTCACTCATCGCTGGCTTTCTTGAAGGTCGGTCGGCCGCGCATCAGCTGCGGTAATCGGCATTGATCTTGACGTAGTCGTAGGAAAAATCGCAGGTCCAGACGGTGTCGCTGGCTGAGCCACGACCAAGCACCACGCGAACCGTGATCTCGCTTTGCTTCATCACACGCTGGCCGTCGGCCTCCCGATACTGCGGGTGGCGCCCTCCGTTTTTGGCCACCAGCACATCGTCGAGGTAAAGGTCGATCAGACTTTGATCAAGGTCGGCAATGCCGGCGTACCCGACAGCCGCCAGAATGCGCCCAAGGTTGGGGTCGCTGGCAAAAAAGGCGGTCTTGACCAAGGGCGAGTGCCCAATGGCATAAGCCACAGTGCGGCATTCCAGGGCATCGCGGCCGCCCTCAACCCGCACGGTGATGAACTTGGTGGCACCCTCGCCGTCGCGAGCGATGGCCTGGGCCAGCCAGCGCGCCACCTCCATCATGGCCGAGCGCAAGGCTTGGGCCTCGGCACCCTGCCAGGACTCAATGGGCCTGTGTCCGGCCTTTTGAGTGGCGACCACCACAAACGAGTCGTTGGTCGACGTATCACCGTCGACAGTGATGCGATTGAAAGAGCCTTCGGCCAGATCGAGGGCCAGACCGGCCATGAGCGCAGGCGCAATGCAGGCGTCGGTGGCCATGAAGCCGAGCATGGTGGCCATATTGGGGCGAATCATGCCAGCGCCCTTGCTGATGCCCGTGATGGCCACCCGGCGCCCTTCGATCTCAACGTGCCGCGAATACGCTTTGGCAACGGTGTCGGTGGTCATGATGGCCTGGGCCGCCTGCGACCAGTTGTCGGCCTGAGCGGCCTGCACCGCACGCGGCAAGGCAGCGATCACGCGCTCGCTGGGCAAGGTCTCCATGATCACGCCTGTGGAAAACGGCAGGATCTGCTCGGCCTTGACGCCAAGCTGCTCGGCCAGCGCCTGGCAGCAATCGCGCGCACGGGCCAGGCCGTCATCGCCCGTGCCCGCATTGGCATTGCCGGTATTGATCACCAGCGCGCGTATGTCTGAGCCGCTGGCCAGGTGCTGGCGGCAGACCTGTACGGGAGCGGCGCAAAAACGGTTTTGCGTGAACACCGCGCCCACCGCGCTGCCCTGGTCGAGCAACATGACCGACACGTCCTTTCGGCCGGCCTTGCGCACACCCGCTTCCGTGATGCCCCAACGCACGCCGGGCACGGCCAACAGTTCCTCGGCCGCTGTGGCCACCAGATTGACGGGCATGCGATTTCTCCAGCCAGAAACAGGTCCAAAGATGCAGGCCGATCAGCTCAAACGGCCGTGGCACTGTTTGTATTTTTTACCCGAGCCGCAAGGACAAGGGTCGTTGCGGCCCACACGCGGCACCGACTGGCTCTCCAGAAAGGCCTGCAATTTGGCGGTCTCTTCAGAGCTGACCTGGGGCTCGCCGCTCTCGTCCGGTGCGCTGTAGGTCACATGGCTGATCTGCTCGCCACGCTGCTCGATTTGCGAGGCGGCCTCGTCGAGCTGCTCGCGCGACTGCACCTGCACTGTCATCAGAACACGCGTGACTTCGTTTTTCACACTGTCGAGCAGTTGCGAAAACAGCTCGAACGCTTCTCGCTTGTATTCCTGTTTGGGCTGCTTTTGCGCATAGCCACGCAAATGAATGCCCTGGCGCAAATAGTCCAGCGCGCTGAGATGCTCACGCCAGTGGGTGTCGATGGTCTGCAGCAAAACCATGCGCTCGAACTGAACAAAATTGTCTGCGCCAATTTGCTCGACCTTGGCAGCGAAAGCCGCATGGGCAGCGGCCACCACTTTGGCCAGCACATCTTCATCGGTGAGCGATGCTTCGTTGGCCAGTTGCTCGCGCAGCGGCAAGTCGATCTGCCACTGATCGGCCAGCACCCGCTCCAAAGCGGCCAGATCCCATTGCTCCTCAACGCTTTCCGGCGGGACAAACTGGCGAACCAGATCGGTGAAACAGCCCTCGCGCAGCGCCTCAATCTGGCTGTGCAGAGTCTTGGCGTCCATGATGTCGTTGCGCTGCTGGTAGATGACCTTGCGCTGGTCATTGGCCACATCGTCGTATTCAAGCAGTTGCTTGCGCATGTCAAAATTTCGCGCCTCGACCTTGCGCTGGGCCGACTCGATGCTGCGCGTGACGATGCCCGCCTCAATGGCCTCACCCTCTGGCATCTTGAGCCGGTCCATGATGGCTTTGACACGCTCGCCTGCAAAAATACGCATGAGCGGATCGTCCAGGCTGAGATAAAAGCGCGACGAACCCGGATCGCCCTGCCGGCCGGAGCGGCCGCGCAACTGGTTGTCGATCCGGCGCGACTCGTGGCGCTCGGTGGCAATGATGCGCAGACCGCCCAAGGCCTTGACCTTTTCATGGTCGGCCTGCCAGCCCTCACGCAGCTGGACAATTTGGCTCTGCCGTGTGGCTTCGTCCAGTCCTTCGCTGGCCTCCAGCGCCTCGACCATTTTCTCCACATTACCGCCCAGTACGATGTCGGTACCACGGCCAGCCATGTTGGTGGCAATCGTGATCATGCCCGAGCGCCCGGCTTGCGCCACGATTTCAGCCTCACGCGCATGCTGCTTGGCATTGAGCACCTGGTGAGGCAACTTGGCCTGATCGAGCAGCTTGTCGATGATCTCGGAGTTTTCGATGGAGGTGGTACCCACCAACACTGGCTGACCGCGCTCGTAACAGTCGCGGATATCGGCAATGGCAGCGATGTACTTCTCGGCCGTGGTTTTGTAGACCCGGTCGAGCTGGTCATCCCGCCGACTCGGGCGATTGGGCGGGATCACCACGGTTTCGAGGCCGTAGATTTCCTGGAATTCATAGGCTTCGGTGTCAGCCGTTCCGGTCATACCGGCCAGCTTGCCGTAGAGCCTGAAGTAATTTTGAAACGTGATGGAGGCCATGGTCTGGTTTTCGGCCTGAATCTCCACGCCTTCCTTGGCCTCGACCGCTTGGTGCAAACCATCGCTCCAGCGCCTGCCTGACATCAGCCGGCCGGTGAATTCGTCGACGATGATTACCTCGCCGGCCTGCACCACATAGTGCTGGTCACGGTGATAGATGTGCTTCGCACGAAGCGCCGCATACAGGTGATGAAGCAACTGGATATTGGCCGGGTCGTAGAGCGTGGCGCCCTCCGGGATCAGGCCCATCCCGGCCAGGATGCGCTCGGCGTTTTCATGGCCCTGCTCAGTCAGGAAGACCTGATGCGATTTCTCGTCGACCGTGAAGTCGCCCGGCTTGATCACACCCTCGCCGGTGCGCGGATCGGCTTCACCCTCTTGGCGGGTGAGCAGGGGCACGACCTTGTTGAGGGCGTGGTACATCTCGGTGTGGTCCTCTGCCTGACCCGAAATGATCAGCGGGGTGCGGGCCTCGTCAATCAAAATCGAGTCCACTTCATCGACGATGGCGTAGTTCAGGCCGCGCTGCACCCGGTCCGCCGGCTCGTAGACCATGTTGTCACGCAGATAGTCAAAACCAAACTCGTTGTTGGTGCCGTAAGTGATGTCGCTGTTGTAAGCGGCCTGCTTTTCCTCGCGGCTCATCTGCGGCGAGTTGACACCCACCGTCAGGCCCAAAAAGTTGTAAAGCTTTCCCATCCAGGCCGCATCACGGCTGGCCAGGTAATCGTTGACCGTGACCACGTGCACGCCCTTGCCGGTCAGGGCATTGAGGTAGACCGGCAAGGTGGCCGTCAGGGTTTTGCCTTCGCCGGTGCGCATCTCAGAAATCTTGCCCTCGTGCAATGACATGCCACCGAGCAATTGCACGTCAAAGTGACGCATCTTCATGACGCGCTTGCTGCCCTCACGCACCACTGCAAAGGCTTCAGGCAGCAGGGCATCCAGAGTCTCTCCCTGGGTCACGCGCTGCTTGAACTCATCGGTCTTGGCGCGCAATTGCTCGTCGCTGAGGGTCGCAATCTGGCCCTCCATGGCGTTGATGCGCTCAGCCGCCTTGCGATAGGTTTTGAGCAGGCGGTCGTTGCGACTGCCAAAAATCTTGGTGAGAAAATTAATCGCCATATGCGAGGAGCCCACCGGAACAGCCCCATGGCTGCACAGTCTGGCCCGAAACCCTCAGAAGGTGTTGGACAAGCCGCGCTCTCCCTGGCAGCGCGGCAAGTCAGCCGCCGGGAAACGCAAAACCCCATATTTTACGCCGGGTGGGATCCGTCCTGGGCGGCTGCAGCCCTGCTGCGGGGGCATCGAGCAGGCACCGGCCCAGGGCGGGGCCATAATGCCCGGAAAGATTCATGAGCCTGTACCGACGACTGCCCACCGCCTTGCCGATTGCACAAGCGATCGAAGGCGCGCCCGCACTGTCTCACCTGAGCGATCTGGTGAAGAAGTCGAGCGCCATGCTGGGCGATGTGAGGGCCCTGATTCCACCGAACCTCAAGGTGCATGGCGGCCCGATCCAGGACCAGCAATGGTGCCTGCTGGTTGAGGGCAGTGCCGCAGCGGCCAAACTGCGTCAGTTGCTGCCCCTGCTGCAAAGCAGCCTCAAGCGCCAAGGCTGGCCGGTCGAACAGATCAAAATCAAGGTCATGGGTCGCAGCCGGGGCTAAACCACCCTGGCCGACGGTTGCTGCGGCGGCTCAGGGTGGTCAAACAGATTGTCAACGCCACCGTTGGGCCAGATCCCCAGCGTTTGGCGCAAAGCATCGGGACAAGGAAGGTAGGTGGGGCTTGATGTTTCAGAAGGTGGCCTGACCTGCTGAACAGACCCAAGGCGCTGTCCGCCAAGCTTTCTAAGTCTGAGGGCCCGAGTGGGACTTTCTGGTCGGCCGCCATCATGCAGGTCCGGCCGGGGTACATTCAAAAAAATGCCATGAAAATCGAATTAAGGGTTCGCGCGTGAAAGTCCATGATTCCATCGTTGCGGTCGAGAAGGCGATTCTTATCCTGATCGCTGGTTTTACCGTGTATGCGGTGGGCCTGGAGATGTTCAACGTGATCGTGGCCCGATCGGTCAAATTGACCGATCTGTTGCTGCTTTTCATTTATGCCGAGGTACTGGGGATGGTTGCTGCCTTCTACAAGAGCCAGCAGATCCCGATCACCATTCCAATTTTCATTGCGATCACCGCTTTGTCTCGACTGATCATCCTGCAAGGCAAGGAGACCAATGCGCTCAATCTGATCTACGAAAGCGGTGCCGTCTTGCTGCTGGCACTGGCTGCCGTCATCCTGACCTGGAATCGAAACCGGGATCGCAAGCCGAGGCAGTCCGCCGAAGATGAATCCTGAAGACGGCCTTTTTCTCCAACACTTTTTTTACTTCCTCGGGTGAGTTGATGTCGACTGTTAAAGCGTGTCTCCAAAAAAAATCTGGCCAGGTGTTTTCTCTGAGGTCCACCGAATCGGTGACCCAGGCCCTAGAGTTGATGCGCTCCAACCGCATCCGCTCGGTCATGGTGATCGATGATGGCGTCCTAGTGGGCATTGTTTCGCAGGGGGATTGTGCGATCAAGGTCCTGCTGCCAGGACTGGACCCGAGCCAGACGCCGCTGTCGGTCATCATGACCCGCAACCCCACCACGGTGTCGATCAACGACACCATGCAGCATTGCATGGAAACCATGTCGGCCCGGAATTTCCGGCACTTGCCTGTCATCAGCCAGGATAAGGTTGTGGGTATGGTGTCGATTGGCGATACGGTCAAGGCCATCATCAACCAGCAGGGCGACCACATCAAGCACCTGGAGACCTTCATCAAAGGCCACGGCGTCGCTTGAGCAGTGAGCCCCTGAGGGAGGTGACTGCGCGCACAGACGCTCGTGCACCTCGCAGACCCGCTGTCGGCTAGCAACCACCGCACCACAGCGCTTCGTACCCTTGTCCCAACCTTCGGCCTGCTCGGCCGCCTCGCATGCCGAGGTGTCCTCGACCCGCCGGAGATCCCCGTCGGCCTTGGCCAGCACAGTACGTCATTGGCGCGTTGCTGTGCGGCCTGCGTCCGCGTGTGCTGAGCATTGCGCCTTCGGCATCCGCAAGGCATGCGCTCAGCCCGCCGCGATCGCATCAGGCGGGGTAGTCATCTGTGCGACTGAAAGTGCCGCTGCAGGGGCTGCGCTCCTGCTGTCTCTTGGCTACCATGAAACGCTCGTGGACAAACGCTTGAAGCCGAGGGGCACGCCAAGCACGTACAAAGGTGAGCATCATGAGCGTCACATTCGGCGGCATGGAGGGAAGGCAGATCGTCATCACCGGGGGCGCCGGCGGGATCGGCCAAGCCTGCGCCCGGCAGCTGCTGCAAGCAGGCGCTCGGGTGCTGCTGGTCGATGTGGATGGCGCGCGGCTCGACGCTGCCCGCCAGACTCTGGGTGGCGGTAATCAGTTGGGCACCCATGTCAGCGTGATCGCCAATCCCGAGCAGGCCGCCGAATGCCTGGACGCGGCTGGCCGGCCCATTTATGCGCTGATCCACATGGCCGGGCTATTTGAGCCCGATCCCCTGGACCCGGACGACCACAGTGCCTACGACCGCGCCCTATCCTCCAATTTGCACAATGCTTACGATCTGTCGGTGGCCTTTAAAAGCCGGCGGGACACCTCTGTGGTCAGCCGCATCGTCCTTTGCAGTTCGGGAGCCTACCGGCGCGGCTCGCCAGGCCGGGTGGCTTATTCGGTGGCCAAGGCCGGCATTGTCGGCCTGACCCGGGCACTGTCGCGCCAGTTTGCACCGCACACCCTGGTCAACGCGGTGGCGCCCAACGCGATTGCCACCCCCATGACGGAGGCCGTGTTTCAGGAGCGGGGTCCAGCCATCATGTCCATCATTCCGCTGGGCCGCTTCGGGCAGGCGCATGAAACAGCCAGCGTGGTGAGTTTTTTATGCAGCGATGGTGCGACCTACATCACCGGGCAGACCATCAACATTGATGGCGGCGCGGCCAACTCATGATGCAACGCAAACCCAAAAGGACCTTCTCGTGATTTGGAAAATCGGTATGCCCAATCTGGGCCACACCATGGAGGAGGGCAAGGTCTGCGAATGGCTCAAGCAAGTCGGCCAGCGCGTGAGCAAGGGCGAGGTGATCGCGGTGGTCGAATCGGACAAGGCCAGCTTTGATGTGGACTGCCCCGCCGACGGCGTGCTGCTGGCCATTCATGCGCCGCCCGGCACCGTGGTGTCGGTGGGTGGCGTTATTGCCGAGGTGGGCGCTCCAGGAGACCAGGTCAGCAGCGCAGCGCCTGTCACTGCAACCAGCGCGCCAGCGGCTGCGGCCACTGAAGTGCCAAGTGCGACCGCGCCGGCTGTGCACAGTGGCCGCATCAAAATCTCGCCGGCCGCACGCGCCCTGGCCGAACAGTTGGGCGTCGACCCGCAAGAGATCACACCGGTCGGTGAAGACGGAATGATTACCCGTGAAGATGTGCGCGCCCAGGCCAAGACCGCTGCCGCGAACGCAGCACCTGCCCGCACCCATGCTGCTGCCCCTGAAGCGCCGGTACTCAGCAAGAGCCGCATCAAGCCGCTATCGGGCATGCGCCGTGCGATTGCCCAAGCCACCGTCCGATCCTGGCAGACCGTTCCCCATGTGCCCCTCCACGGCCATGCCGATGTGTCGGCCTTGCAAGCCAGTGGCCTGAACCTGACCGCATCGCTCGCTCGCGCGAGCGCTTTGGCGCTGATGCAGCACCCAAGTTTCAACGGCTGCCTGATCGAGCAGGGTTTCGAGCAGGCCAGCGATGTGAACCTGGCGGTGGCCGTGTCTACCGACTCAGGCTTGTTCACTGTGGTCCTGCCAGCTGCACAGAAACTGTCCATCGAGCAGTTGCAGACGAAATTGTCTGCATTGGCAGAGCAGGCCCGTACCGGCACTCTGGGCGGGCAGCATCTGCAAGGCGGCAGCTTCACCATCAGCTCGCTGGGCCGCTGGGGCGTGGATGCCTTCGCGCCCATCATCTCTGCGCCGCAAGTGGCCATACTAGGCGTCGGCGCTGTTCAGCGTGTCGCCCGCGAGGGCGAGGCTGGCAGCCTGCGCTTTGTCAGCGAGCTCGGCTTGACGCTCGTCTTTGATCATCGCGCCAATGATGGCGTGCAGGCAGCCGAGCTGCTGGCCGCCATCGTCAACCTGCTCGAGCATCCCGAAAAACTGGAGGTCAGCCCATGAGTCGCATCACATGCACACCCGAGCAACTGCGGTGTTTTTGGCGAGATATGCACCGCATTCGCGCCTTTGAGCGATCGGCGATCTACCAGTCCTCGCTGGGCAAGATCTACGGCGCGCTGCACAGTTATGAGGGCCAGGAGTCTTGTGCCATTGGTGTCTGCGCAGCCTTGCAGCGCGGTGACTATGTGGCCTCTACCCACCGTGGCCATGGTCACTGCATCGCGGTCGGTGCGCGGATGGACCGCATGATGGCCGAGCTGTTTGGCCGCATCGATGGCTATTGCAAAGGCAAGGGCGGCTCGCTCCACATCGCCGACGTGGGAGCCGGCATGCTGGGCGCCAATGGCATTGTCGGCGCCGGCTATGCGATCGCCGCCGGTGCAGCACTGACCGCCAAAGTCAGCGGCAACGGCCGGGTCTCGGTGGTGTTCTTTGGTGACGGTGCGGTCACACGTGGCACCTTCCACGAGGTGATGAACATGGCAGCGTTGTGGAAGCTGCCCCTGATCCTGGTTTGCGAGAACAATGGGCTGGCGCAATATGTGCCGACCACGGAGACCATGGTCTTCGAGAATGTCTCTTCGCTGGCGCAGGGCTACAAGATGCCCGGAGCGGCGGTCGACGGCAATGACATCCGGGCGGTGTACGAGTGCGCTTTGACCGCAATCGAGCGCGCCCGCCACGGGCAGGGTCCGACCCTGCTGGAGCTGCATACACAGCGCTACCAGGGGCACTCCTCGGGTGATCCCCAGGTCTACCGCACCAAGGCTGAAGTGGAGGCATTGCGCCAGGCCACCGATCCGATTGCTCGTCTGGAAAACGAGTTGGTGGCGGCCGGCCTGCTCGCCGACCGGGAGGCCTTGATGGCCCAGATCGACGCCGAGGTGGCGCAAGCAGTGGCTTTTGCGGAGGCCAGCGCCTATCCCTCGGACGAAGAACTTTCGACGGACGTCTACGCATGAGCCAGCATCAACTCAGAGAAATCACCTTCCGCGAGGCGGTGCGCGAGGCCCTGTGCGAGGAGATGGAGCGCCAAAGCGGCATGGTCATCATCGGCGAGGACCTGCTGCCCGGTGGCGGCTCCTTTGGCGTACATCTGGGCATGGGCGAGCGCTTTGGCGCGCGCATGTTCGAGTCGCCGATTTCTGAATCTGCCATTGTGGGCGTGGCCCTGGGTGCAGCCCTGACCGGTGGGCCTGCGGTGGCCGAGATCATGTATTCGGACTTTATGTGCGTGTGCATGGACGAAATCGTCAACCAGGCCGCCAAGATCCGCTACATGACCGGCGGCCAAGCCCGAGTGCCCTTGGTGGTGCGTTCACCCATCGGAATGACGCGCGGCGTCGCGGCGCAACATTCGCAGTCACTTGAATCCTGGTTTGCCCACATCCCCGGCCTGCGGGTGGCCATGCCGAGCACCCCGGCCGACGCCAAGGGCATGCTCAAATCGGCGCTTCGCGGCCAGGACCCGGTGGTGTTTTTTGAGCCCAAGCTACTCTATGGCACCAAAGGCATGGTCTCTGACGACCCCAATCTGCTGGTGCCTTTGGGCCGGGCCCGGCTGGCCCGCGAGGGCAGCGACCTGAGCATCATCGCTACCGGGTTGATGGTTTCGCGCGCTCTCGAGGCGGCTGCCCGCTTGCAAGAGCAGGGGATTTCTGCCGAGGTGATTGATCCGCGCACCGTCTCGCCCATCGATTGGGACACTATCTTTGCCTCGGTCGACAAGACCGGCCGCGCCATGGTGATCAATGAGGCCACCCTGACCTGCTCGGTGGCCTCCGAGATTGCCGCCAGCATCGGTGAGATGCGTTTTAATTCACTCGACGGACCGGTGCGCCGCCTGGGTTCTGCCTTCGTGCCCAAGCCGTCGACGCCGGGCCTGGAAAAACTGTCCTACCCTTCGGTTGAGCAGATCGTGGCCCTGGGTAACGAGATGATGCCGCGTCGTCGTGCAGCTTAAGGAGCAAGCCAGCGTGAACTGTTACGTCCTGGGCTTGGCCCTTTACCCAGCCGTCAAACGGGCCTCTGGCCACCGTCTGGAAGAAATGGTCTATCACACTGCGCATGCAGCGCTGGAGCATGCCGGCATACACCGGCGCGAGCTGGACCATGTCACCTTGGGTGCTTGCGACGAGCTCGACGGGCGCTCCATATCGAGCATGCTCTTGGCCATGCCAGCCGGTGCCTACCTAATCGATGAGATCAAGGTCACCGACTCGGCCGCCAGTGCGCTGTGCCTGGAAGTGGCCCGGCTCAGATCAGAGGAATTTGACATTGGTTTGGTGGCCAGCTGGTGCAAGAGCTCCAAGACCGATGTGGAGTCGGTCATGCGGTTTCGGGGCGAGCCGTTCTACACCCGACCGCTGGGTATGGGCATGGCCATGAGCGATGCTTTGCTGGCGCAGGCGGTGGCCGAGCAGTTTGGCGTCAGTGCCAGCCAGGCTGACGAGCGGGTGGTCAAGGCCTATGTCCGCGCTCGCGCCAATCCGCGCGGTTTGGCGCAAGCGGTACCGACGCTGGCCGAGGTGGCTGCTTCGCCCTATGAAGCCACGCCGCTGCGCGCTGTGCATCGTGCGCCGCTGAGCGACGGTGCCGTGTGCATGGTCGTGGCCTCTGAGCGTTGGCTCGAGCGTCACCCGCAGCACCGTCCGCTGGCGCGCATCGCCGGCGTCGGCTGGGCGGCCGACAGCTACCGGCTGGACCAGGCACGGCTGCGGGATTTTCATTCAGCGCGCAAGGCCTGGGCGCAGGCGCTGAGGATGGCTGGCCTGCCCGATGCCCAGAGCATCGACGTGATGGAGTTGGAAACGCCGACGGTTTACC
>JAJTGH010000163.1 GCA_021299555.1 Comamonadaceae bacterium | reverse complement strand
CTCAACGCGCAGCTGCGCAAGGCCTTGAGTCAGCCCGACACCGCACGCCGACTCCTTGAGCTCGGTGGCGAACCGCAGGCCAACTCGCCTGAGGACATGAACCGATACGTGGCCAGCGAGCTGCGCAAGTGGCGGCAGGTGATCGACACACGAAAAATTGAGCGGCAATGAGTCAAACCTCCTTGGTTCAGGCCCAGCGTCTGCAAGATTTTGTGCAGGCGCTTTTTGTCCATGCGGGCATGGACGAGGCGGCCGCGCAAAGCGTTGCCCGGGCTCTGGTCTGGGCTGATCTGCGCGGCATCGACACGCACGGCGTGAGCCGGGTCGCCTTCTACATGAATTTCATCAGCAAGGGCGTGATCAAGGTGCAGCCGCAGTGGCGGGTCTTGCACGATACGCCGGCGGTGCAGGTGTTTGACGCCGACGCCTGCGCCGGCGCGGTGGCCATGGACCGTGCGGTGGAACAGGCCGCCATCAAGGCGCGTGGCGTGGGCCTGGGGCTGGTGATGGTGCGGGGCACCACGCACACCGGCGCCCTGGGTTGCTTCACCCAGGCCTTGGCCCGGCAGGGTATGGTGGGTGTGGCCCTGGCTGCCTCCATTCCGCTGATGGCCTATCACGGTGCGAAGGCGGCCGGCGTCTCAACAGCGCCACTGTCCATCGCAGTGCCAGGCCCGGATGATGAGCCCATGATTTTGGACATGGCCAGTGGCGCCATGTCCATGGGCCAGCTGCGTGCGGCCAAGCAAAGTGGCTCGCCGCTACCGGCCGGCCTGGCCCTGAGCGAGCAGGGCGACCCGACCACCGACCCGCAGCAGGCCAGCATTGTGCTGCCGATGGCCGGGCCCAAGGGCTCGGGTTTGGCGCTGATGTTCGAGCTGCTCTGCAGCCTGGTGGTGGGCAACTCCATCATTGCCGACTTTTTCAGTGACAAGCCGGCTGCGCGCAAGCACCGGCAAAACGCCTGGGTGCTGGCGGTGGACATTGCGCGCTTTGGGGATCTGGCGCACTATCGGCTGGAGGTGGCCCGTACCGTGGCCGTGCTGGCCGGCTTGCCCATGAGCAGGCCAGGCGAGCCCATTCGCATGCCCGGCGACCGTGGTCTGCACTGCCATGCCCAGCGTCTGCGCGAGGGCATACCGCTGACACACGCGCTGCGCAAAGAGCTGGCCGGCTGCGCCCGTCCCGAGACACTGGCTCTGCCCTGGTAGGCCCGAGGCCCCCTTGCTCTCAGACGGCCCCAGGGTGACCAGAGACACTGTCTTTTCTTTTGCGGGCGATGGGCTCAGGCTGGCCCTGGCGCAGGCGCACCTGCCGGCCCTCATGCCCGCCCTTGCCTGCCTGACGGGTGACCTTTCGGCGCTGGATCCGGCCTGGCAGCCCGATCTGGCAGATCAGGCCCAGCGCCCGCAGCCGCAGGGCGGCTTGTCGGCCCAGGCCCAGCAGTTGGCGCGTGAGCGGGCCGAGCGCTTGATCGGCCGCTGGCAGGCCCAGGGCTGCCCGAGTGCGCCCCCGTTGCCCATGCCGGTGCTCGAGAAAATCATGGGCTTTGTCACCGGCGCGGTCGATCCTTCGGTGGTGGATTTGCTTCTGCATGAATTGGGCATGGCCACGCCGGTGGGGCAGGGCGGGCCGCAGCGGCTGGGACTGCCGGCCGATTTTCAGGTGATGGTCATCGGTGCAGGCATGTCGGGCCTGGTGGCTTCCTGGCATCTGGCTCGCCTGGGCATCGCCCATACCGTGCTCGAGCGTCAGGCCGAGATCGGCGGCGTTTGGGTCGAGAACCACTATCCCGGCGCCCGGCTGGACACCAGCAATTTTTGCTACAGCTATTCCTTTGCTCAAGAGGCCGGCTGGCGGCACTTCTTCTCGCCGCGCGACGAGGTGCAGCGCTACTTTCAAGACCTGGCTGCCAGCCGCGGCCTGCTCAAGCATGTGCAGCTGAGTACCGAGGCGCAGGCCCTGCGTTATGACGAGGGCCAGTGCGTTTGGCACATCGATATTCTGCAAGGCGGTCAGCGGCGCAGCTTGCGGGCCCACGCGGTGATCAGCGCGGTCGGTCAGCTCAACAAGCCGCGCCTGCCCAACATCGAAGGGCGCGAGCGCTTTGCCGGCCCTGCCTGGCACACCGCCCGCTGGCGCCACGATGTGTCGCTCGCGAGCCTGCGGGTTGGCGTGATTGGCACTGGAGCCAGCGCGTTTCAGGTGATCCCGCAGATTGCCGGCCAGGTGGGCTCGCTCACCGTCTTCCAGCGCACGCCGCCCTGGGTGATCAAAACACCGGCCTACACGCAGGAGTTGCCTGAGGGCCTGCGCTGGCTGCTGTCGGCCTTGCCCGGTTACAACGCCTGGTACCGTTTCGAGCAGTTCTGGGTGGCGGTGGAAGGTCGGCGGCGCTATTCGGTGGTCGATCCCCAATGGCGGCAGGCCGGATCGGTGTCGGCGCTCAATCAGCAGCTGCGCCAGATGCTCGAAGCCGAGCTCGATCAGGCCTACGCCGACCGGCCCGATCTGCGCCGCCTGATGACGCCCGACTACCCGCCCTACGGCAAGCGCATGCTGCGTGACGACGGCACCTGGTCGAAAGCCTTGCAGCGCAGCAATGTCTCGGTGGTCAGCGAGCCGATTGCACACATCACGGAAAGTGCAGTGGTCTGCAAAGACGGCAGCGTGCATGAGCTCGATGTGATCATTTACGGCACCGGCTTTCATGCCTCGCAGTTCCTCAATTCCTTGCAAGTCACTGGTCGCGGCGGCGCTGATCTGCACGCCCAATGGGGCGTCGATGCGCAGGCTTATCAGGGCGTGTGCGTGCCCAATTTCCCCAACCTGTTCATGCTCTATGGGCCCAACACCAATCTCATCACCAACGGCAGTCTGGTGCTGTTTTCCGAAATCGAGATTGAATACATCTTGCGCTGCCTGAGCAGCCTGGGACCGCGCGGGGCCCGCGCGATGGAGCCCAGCGCATCGGCGAGCGGGCGCTATTGCGATTGGGTCGATGCGCAGACGCGCTGCATGGCCTATGGGGTCGATGGGGTGAGCAACTGGTACAAGTCGGCCACCGGCCGGGTAACTCAAAACTGGCCCTTCAGCACAGTGGACTTCTGGCGCCAAATGCAGCTGCTTCGCCCGGAGGATTTTGTGTACTGGTCATGAGCGGCTCGTTTCGGACATGACCTAGGGTTTGGTAGGGGTTTACGGTCGTAAGGTGATCCAGAGGCGGCCTTCGGTTAGATTGACCGGTCTTTTTTTCGAAGGGATTTTTCATGAGACGCCGTTCTTTCAGTCTGGGTCTGACCGCTCTTGCGCTTGTGCTTTGCCCGGCTGCGCCGGTGCTGGCGCAGGCGTTTCCAAACAAGTCCATCACGCTGGTGGTACCGGCACCGCCGGGCGGTGTGGTCGATGCCACTGGCCGGTTGTTGGCCGAGGCGATGGCCCGCCAACTGGGCCAGCCCGTGGTCGTTGACAACCGCGGTGGCGCCAGCGGCAACATCGGATATGCCCATGTCGCTCGGGCGCCGGCAGACGGCTACACCCTGCTGACCTCCTACTCCGCCTTTCATCTGGGCAATCCCTCGCTGTTTCCCAAGCCGGGCTGGGCGCAAAGCGACTTCGTGCCGATTGCGATGGCTGTGGTGGCCACCAACGTGATCGCGATTCATCCCTCGATACCCGCCAACACCCTGCCCGAGTTGATCGCCTATCTCAAGAGCAATCCCGACAAGGTGTCCTACGCCTCTCAGGGCTCGGGCTCATTGGCCCATGTGGGAACCGAGATCTTCAAGGCGCAGACGGCCACCAGCATGGTGCATGTGCCCTACCGAGGATCGGGTCCGGCCATTGCCGACATGCTCGGCGGTCAGGTCCAGCTGTTCATCACGACCCCGCCATCGGTGATGCAGCACATACAGGCGGGCAAACTCAAAGGCATCGCAGTGACCGGAAAGTCGCGCCATCCCGGCTTGCCGCAGGTGCCGACCACCGCTGAGGCGGGTCTGCCTGGCTTTGAATTGGAGGGCTGGGTGGCCTTGTTCGCTCCGGCCTCAACCCCTGCTGAGGCAATCAATCGCCTGGGGGCGGCCGTCAAGGCATCGATGGAAACTGCGGATGTCGTGGCCAAGGCCAAGGCGGCGGGGCTGGAAATCCGCTATCTGCCGGCCTCCGCTTTGCAGGAGGTGGTTCGCTCTGAGACCGCCGGCTGGGCCAAGACCATCAAGAGCGCCAACATTGTGGTGCAATGAGGTCTTGATAAAAGATCTCGCAATTCTTGGAGCTGGCGCGGCCGGCATGTTTGTGGCGCTGGCCGCGCAGTCGCGTGGCTTGAGGGTGGCTCTGTTCGAGCCGCAGGCCGATACCCCCAACAATCTGGCCATCAGCGGCGGGCTGGTTCCCATGGCCGGCTCCGCCCTGCAGAGCGCGGCGGGCGTGCAAGACAGTCCCCAAGCCTGGTTGCATGATCTGCGCCGCTTCGCACCGGGCATGGTCAATGAAAACATTGCCGAGTCGGTGGCAATGGCCCTTCCTGCAGCGGGCGCCTTCTTGCATCAGCATTGCGCTGCGCCGCTGCGCTTTCTGCCCGACATGGTGGCGCCGGGCCACGGGCAGCAGCGCTTTCACAGCGTACAGCCGGCCTCGGGTCAGGCGCTGCACCAGTGGCTGCGCCAGGCGGTACGCAGCGCGCCGGGCGTGAGCTGGTTTGACTGCAGCGCCGAGGTCGAGCGCAGCAGTGCCGGCTTCGAGCTCAACGGCCCGCACGGCAGGGTGCAGGCGATGCAGCTGGTGTTGGCGGGCGGCGGATTTGGCGCCAATGCAGACATGGTGGCCAGGTACATTCCCGGCATGGCTGGCGCGCTGCACAACGGCTCGGCCACCAACAACGGCAGCACCATTGCGCTGGGTCTGCGCTGGGGCGCGCAGCTATGGGGCATGGACGGCTATCAGGGCCAGGGTCATACCAATCCAGGGGGTGCCACCCGG
>JAJTGH010000162.1 GCA_021299555.1 Comamonadaceae bacterium | reverse complement strand
ATGAGTCAAGGGGTTCATCGGGTCGGTCCTCTAGGAATATCTCTGGCGCCAGGGCCGGTACTTTCCAGCGCTCGCAGCCTTTGATGCGGGGTGCGCCGGCTGATCTAGCGCTCGATCCAACCATCTAGGCTAAATTCACGCGTGATGAAGGCTACCGCCAGGATCAGAAGCGCTTGGAAATTATGAAAGATTCCATGATACGTGGCCCCCGCTCCCGCGCCCTGGCGATCTCTCTGGCGATTGCGCTGGGGGCGTTTCCGGCGCCCGCCCAGCTTCCCAGCATGGGCGATGGCTTCGACCTCACGCCCAGCGCCGAGCGCCGCATCGGCGAGCGCATTGCGCGCGAGTTGTACCGCGACCCCGATTTCATCGACGACCCGCTGCTTGGCGAGTATGTGCAAAGCCTCTGGCAGCCGCTGCTGGCCGCCGCGCGTCTGCGTGGCGAGATGACGCCCGACCTGGATCAGCGTTACGCCTGGCGCATACTTTTGGGCAAGGACCGCAGCATCAATGCTTTCGCCCTGCCTGGAGGCTGGCTGGGCCTGCACCTGGGGCTGTTGGCGGTGACCACCAGCCGCGACGAGCTCGCGTCGGTGCTGGCGCACGAACTCAGTCACGTCACGCAGCGCCATATCGCCCGCATGATGTCGCAGGACAAGCGCCAGACGCCCTTCGTGATCGGCGCGATCATCCTGGGCGCGCTGGCCGCGTCCAAGAGCCCGGATGCCGCGGCCGCCCTGATTACTGGCGGTCAGGCGGCGGGCGTGCAGGGACAGCTCAATTTCTCGCGCGACATGGAACGCGAAGCCGATCGCATCGGCCTGGGCGTGCTGACGCAGGCGGGCTTTGAAGGCCAGGGTTTCGTGACCATGTTCGAGAAACTGCAGCAGTCGTCCCGACTGAACGACAACGGCGCATTCCCCTACCTGCGCACGCACCCCCTGACTCTGGAGCGGATGGTGGATATGCGATCGCGCCAGCCCCTGGGCGCCCGCGCCGCACCACCTAGAGCCGACCTGGAGCATGCGCTGATGGTAGCGCGCGCCCGAGCGCTGTCCAGCGGGGGCGTGGAGTTGCAACAGGCCCTGCTGCGTGAGGCGGATGTCGCCGCGGATGCGCCTTCGCAGTGACGTGCGGCGGCCTGGTATGCGGGTGCACTGGCTGCCATGCAGCTGCGCGACATGGCGCGCGCCCTGCGCTATCAGGAGCGTCTCGCGCCGTTGGTGGCAGACCATCCAGCAGGCGCACGCCTGGCGCGCCTGCTGGCGGCCGAACTGGCCTTGGCGGGCGGTGATGCCGTGCGCGCACTGGGTCTGACGGGAGCCGCATCCGCACGACCCGAAATCTTGCTGGCGGCGCAGGCCACCGTGCGCGCCGGCCTTCCGGCGCCAGCCGTGGAGCGTTTGCAGACCTGGGTGACGCTCAATCCCACCGATGGCACCGCCTGGCAGGCGCTGTCGAACGCGCAGTCGGCGCAGGGACTGGCGCTGCGCGCGATTCGCTCCGAAGCGGAAGCCCGCGTGGCCTGGCTCGACTACCCCGCAGCGCTGGACCGACTGCGCGCGGCACAAGAACTGGCGCGACGCGGCACACCCGACCACATCGAGGCCTCCATCATCGACACCCGCGCGCGTGCGGTGGAGTCACTGCTTCGGGAACAGGCGCTCGAGCGCTAGGTCAATCACCACGCCCAGGACCGAGTAGATCAAGGAACCGACCAGGGCAGCGCCGAAACCGGCGACATGAAAATCTTCGAGCACGCTGGCCGCCCACCAGAACATCAGCGCGTTGATCACGAAAAGAAAAAGACCCAGCGAGAGTACGGTGACGGGCAGGGTCAGAAGCACCAGGACCGGCCGAACGAACAGATTGAGCAGGCCGATGACGAAGGCGGCAATCAGCGCCGCGGTGAAGCTGGAGACTTCCACGCCCTCATAGATCTGGGCCACGAACACCAGGGCCGCGGCACTGAGCAGCCACTTGGCGATGAGTTTCATGGGGCAAGAATAGCATCGCCCACGCGGGTGCCGCGCAGGCGCTATGATCCGCGTCCCCCGCTGCCATGGCCTGCATACACATCACCGATATCGAAGCTGCGATCAATTATTGGCGCGAGAAGAAGCCGTCGCCCGATGGCGTGACGCTCGCCCCCGAGTTGCGCGCGCTGGCCGAGGTCTATGCCCTCATGGTGTTTCACCACGAGGACGAGGCCGCCCAGCAAGGCTTTCCGGCGCAGGCCTATGCCGCCTGGAAGGCTTGGTACGACACCACACCCGACACCCCCTGCATCGCGATTTGTTCGACCAGTCAGGGTGATTCGGTGTGCAAGGGGTGCGGCCGCACTTTCGATGAAGTGCAGCACTGGCCGGCGATGTCGCCCGAGGAAAAACGGTCGACCTGGCGCCGCAGCACGATCGAGGGCGATGCCTGGCGATTCAATCGTTATCGCGAACGGGCTGCTGAAGGGGTCGCGGCCCTGCCAACAGCGGCGCGGTCCTAGATCCGCAGCTTATTTCCAGCGTATCGGCTCGATATCGACGGTGCGCTGCCCGTCGCCTAATGTCAGCACGCCTTCTTGCACCGTGGCCTGTAGCTGCATGCTGCGCGCTGCCAGGGCCGCCAGTTGCTGGCTGATCTCGCTGGGAACTCGAAACACCTCGAGGCTGGTCAGGCGCGAGAGCTTGGTTTCGATGCCGCGCCACCAGATGTCGGCGGCATGCGAGAAGCAATACAGACGCACCCGATCGGCCTTGCTGCAGGCCTTGGCCAGAGGCTTGTCTTCGGGCTGGCCAATTTCCATCCACAAGCGAGTGCGGCCGGTGAAATCGCGCAGCCAGACATCGGGTTCGTCGGGATCGGACAGGCCCGCGCCAAAGGCCAGGGTGCCATCACCGCCGCAGGTCGACTGCAGCTCGTGCGCGTTCAGGGCCAGCGCAGCCAGGCGGATCATCATGCGCTCGTCGGTCTCGCTGGGATGGCGGGCTAAGGTGAGCGCGTGGTCCGCGTAGTAGCTGTGGTCGATGTCGGCCAGCTGCACGCTGGCCTTGAAGATGGTGGATTTGAGCGCCATGGTGTTACCTGAAGGATGGAGGCCCCGCGGTCGATCAGCCCGCCAGGGCCGCCGCGGAACCGGCTTTGCCGGGCCGCTGGCAGCGCCCCCTCGGGGGGAGGGGCCGAAGGCGCTTCGCAGGGGTGATTCAAGCTCTTCGCGCGAGGGCGGCAGCCAGGCCGGTGTAGCTCGCGGGTGTCATCGCCAGCAAGCGGGTCTTCTCGGCCTCTGGAATTTCCAAGGAGCGAATCAGGGCATGCAGGTCTTCGGCGCGCACGGTCTTGCCGCGGGTGACGTCCTTGAGCTTTTCGTAGGCACACGGCACGCCATAGCGTCGCATCACGGTCTGGATCGGTTCGGCCAAAACCTCCCAGGCGTGGTCCAGGTCGTCGGCCAGGGCCTCGGCATTGAGTTCGAGCTTGGACAGGCCCACGCCCAGGGCGTGGTAGGCCAGCACCGTGTAGCCCAGGGCCACACCCATGTTGCGAAGCACAGTGGAATCGGTGAGGTCACGCTGCCAACGCGAGATCGGGAGTTTTTCAGCCAGGTGTCGCAGCAACGCATTGGCCAGGCCCAGGTTGCCCTCGGCGTTTTCGAAGTCGATCGGGTTGACCTTGTGCGGCATGGTCGATGAGCCGATCTCGCCTTCACGCAGGCGCTGCTTGAAATAGCCCAGGCTGATGTAGCCCCAGACATCGCGCGCCCAGTCGATCAGGATGGTGTTGGTGCGCGCCATGGCGTCGAACAATTCGGCCATGTAGTCGTGCGGCTCGATCTGAATGCTATAGGGCTGGAAGGTCAGGCCCAGACCGGTGGGCTCGGGCGATTCGACCAGCTGGCGGCTGAAGGCCTCCCAGTCGAAGTCGGGCCAGGCCGCCAGGTGGGCGTTGTAGTTGCCCACCGCGCCGTTCATCTTGGCCAGAAGCTTGACGCCGGCGATGCGCTCGCGCGCGGCCGCCAGACGCACGACCACGTTGGCGATCTCCTTGCCCACGGTGGTGGGGCTGGCTGTCTGGCCGTGGGTGCGACTGAGCATGGGTACATCGGCATAGGCATGTGCCATGTCGCGCAGTTTGGCGATGAGGCCGTCCAGGGTGGGCAAAATGACTTGCTCGCGCGCGGCTTTCAGTTGCAGGGCGTGGCTGGTGTTGTTGATGTCTTCGCTGGTGCAGGCAAAGTGCACGAACTCGGCAGCGCTCCCGAGTTCGGGGCGCGCCTCGAATTTGGACTTGATCCAGTACTCCACGGCCTTGACGTCGTGGTTCGTGGTTTTCTCGATGTCCTTGATGGCCAGCGCATCGGCTTCTGAAAAATTCTTGATCAGGCCTAGCAAGTAAGTGCGCGCACCGGAGGACAGTGGCTTGAATTCAGCAAAGCCGGCATCCGACAAGGCGATGAACCAGCAAACCTCAACCTGCACGCGTTTGTGCATGAAGCCCATCTCGCTCATGAGCGGGCGCAGCAGCGCCAGGCGTGCCGCGTAGCGACCGTCCAGTGGGGACAGCGCGGCGATGGTGGAAAGGGTCATATGGTCAATTGTAGGTGTCCCCCACAGGGGCATGCCCCTGGCGGCAGGGCTTGGAACTAAAATGCGCGGAGTACCTCTTGAATGACCGGAAAGCCCCTGCCCATGAAATTGATCGGAGCGATCAGCAGCCCCTATGTGCGCAAAGTGCGCATCGTGATGGCCGAGAAAAAGCTGGACTACCAGCTGGTGCTGGAGGACGTCTGGAGTGCCGATACGGCCATCATGCAGTCCAACCCCCTGGGCAAGGTGCCCTGTCTGGTGATGGAAGGCGGTGAGGCGCTGTTTGATTCGCGCGTGATCGTCGAATATCTGGACACGCTCTCGCCCGTGGGCAAGCTGATTCCGCCCGTGGGCCGCGAGCGTGCCGAGGTCAAGACCTGGGAGGCCCTGGCCGATGGCGTGCTGGATGC
>JAJTGH010000161.1 GCA_021299555.1 Comamonadaceae bacterium | reverse complement strand
GACGGTTCATGCGCAGGCCTCCATCAGCTTTTCCAGAGCCATCAAATCGCCACGGGGTGATCTCCCCCGAGCGTCGGGCCGCAAAGCGCCGCGCAGCTCATCATGGTCATGGATCATCAGGTGCACACCAACCGTCTCCTGTAAAGGCCGGCACAGACTGCGCAGGCTCAGCGCGTCGACGCTCTGGCCGTTAAAGCCGGTCACGGTGCGCACTTCGTAATCGACATTGTGATCAATCAGGGCGATTTCAGCGGCTTTCGGGTCATCACAGAACAACTGCAGGTAAATATCCGACAGCCGCGTGGCGGTACCCTGCCACACTGCGCCCGCCAGATGCGGGCGAAAAACGGCCAAGCGCTTCATCCATTCGCGCGCCAACTCACGCAAGGCCCGCAATTCGCCAGGTTGGGTGTCTGCGCAATACAGCGCAATTTGCTCACGCACAGCATCCTCGACCATGCTGTTGTCTGGCAAGGACGTCCGGGGCGGCAAACCCAATTGCTTGAGTGCACGGCGCTTGGCAGCGCCCCACTCCAGCCCCTCCTCAACCGCCATCACGGCCGCCGCCTGGGCAATTTGGGCCTGCAAAGCGTGGCTCTCCCGCGGGGTGTTCATGGCCATCATTGTGCCGCGCTTGAATCCAACACAGCGCCGTTGCCACCATGGCTGGGCAAAGCAGCCCGACAAGGAGCGGCTCGCAGACTGCACCACGCCTTCTACAATTTGGCCATGCACATCCACATCCTGGGCATCTGCGGCACCTTCATGGGTGGCCTGGCGGCCCTGGCCCGCGAGGCGGGCCACCGCGTGACCGGCTGCGATGCCGGCGTCTACCCGCCCATGAGCGACCAGCTGCGGGCCCTGGGCATCCACCTCATCGAAGGCTACAGCGCCGAGCAGCTGGCGCAACCGGGTTTTGCACCCGACATGTTCGTCATCGGCAACGTGGTCTCGCGCGCCCGGCTGCCCGACGGATCACCCAAATTCCCGCTCATGGAAGCCATCCTGGAGCGCGGCCTGCCCTACATCAGCGGCCCGCAGTGGCTGGCCGAGCATGTGCTGCAGGGCCGCCATGTGCTGGCCGTGGCCGGCACGCACGGCAAGACCACCACCACCGCGATGCTGGCCTGGATCCTGGAAGACGCGGGCCTGCAGCCCGGCTTTCTGGTGGGCGGCGTGCCGCTCAATTTCGGGGTCTCGGCCCGCCTGGGCGGCCAGGCCGCTGGCCGCCCGCTCTTCGTCATCGAGGCCGACGAGTACGACACCGCCTTCTTCGACAAGCGCAGCAAGTTCGTGCACTACCGGCCGCGCACGGCCGTGCTGAACAATCTGGAGTTCGACCACGCCGACATCTTCTCGGACCTCGCGGCCATCGAGCGCCAGTTCCACCACCTGGTGCGCACCGTGCCCACAAGCGGCCGGCTTGTGGTCAACGCCACAGAAGAAAGCCTGGACCGGGTGCTGGCCCAGGGATGCTGGAGCGAATGCGTGCGCTTTGGCCCGGCGCGCCCCGGCCAGACGCCCGGCTTCGAGGCCCGGGGCGAACCGCAGGACTTCGAGGTGCTGCGCGATGGCCAGCCCGTCGCGCAGGTTCAATGGTCCATCGGCGGCATGCACAACCAGATGAACGCGCTGGCAGCCATGGCCGCCGCCGAGCATGTGGGCGTGGCGCCCGCACAGGCGGCCAAGGCCCTGGCCAGCTTTCAGAACGTGCGCCGCCGCATGGAGGTGCGCGGCACCGTGGGCGGGGTCACGGTCTATGACGACTTCGCCCACCATCCCACGGCCATCCGCACCACGGTCGATGGCCTGCGGCGCCAGGTGGGCACGGCGCGCATTCTGGCTGTGTTCGAGCCGCGCAGCAACACCATGAAGCTGGGCGCCATGAAATCGCAGCTGCCCTGGAGCCTGGAACAGGCCGACCTGGCGTTTTGCCACACCGCCGGGCTGGGCTGGGATGCTGCCCAGGCCTTGTCACCCCTGGGAGCGCGCGCGCAGGTGGCGCCCGACGTCGGCACCCTGGTGGCGCAGGTGGTGGCCGCCGCCCGACCGGGCGACCAGGTGCTGTGCATGAGCAACGGCGGCTTTGGCGGCATCCACGGCAAGCTGCTGGCGGCGCTGGGCGCAAGCGCCCCGCGCACGGCGGGGTGACGGGACACTTGGCGTTACTTGAGGTCCAGGTTTATCACGCACCAGTGGTTCGGGTGGTCATAGCCCGTCAAGCCATACAGACTCTTGTGTGCGTCACCGCATGTCAGCGCCTGGAGGTTTGCCGATCGCTCATGAATGGACTGCAGGCACAGCTCCGGGGTCTTGACCCAAGGCACGTTCACACCGTTGGCTGACAAGGCTTGAACATCGCCTTGTGAGTTCTTGCGCATGGGCGCGTAATGGTCTGCGTGTCCCAAACGGCACTGCCAGTCATTGAGCTGATGTCTTGCGGCATTGCACCAATGCCCCTCTCGGCTGTGCTCATTGGGTCCGCACACCAAAGGCTGGATTTTTTGACCCACCGGGGGCGCATCTGCAATCGCCGCACATTCATCGGCGCTTTTTTGCACCGCAAGATCCCGTCCGTTGAACGACAGGCCCTCCACGTTCCCACGGTCGTTGACTCGCGCTGGATGGAAAACACCGGGCAAGCACTGCCATTGCCAGCTTTTTCTGGGCTCTCGAGACAGTGCAATTTGGGACTCGACCTGAGGGACAGTACCCAACAATCTGGCACTCTCGGAGCACCAGTGATCGTGGGGACGTGTGCCACGGCAAACCACCGGCCGCATGGTTCCGTACGGTAAGGTTTTTGCAAACGCCACGCAGCTTTGACCCGCCGCAGGGCGCAGAATCGTCCTTGAATTCAGCGATGGAGCAATTACGTTGCCCATGGGACCAAGCCGGGTCGGGAACCCCGAGTTTCCAACACACTGCCACCGATCAGCCGGCTCAACCGCACCCGCCAACGGACCGCTGGATACAAACCTCGTTGTAGCGAGCGGCCGTCCATGGGGATCTGTGGACACCGGTAGAAACTTAGGTGCCTGCCCGGTTTCGGAAAGACCGAGCAAATTCTTCTCCGCCTTGAGCAAACGGTTGGCGTGCTCGCAATACAAGCTCAGGGGATGCGCCTTGCCCCATAGGACCGCCAAGTTGATGACGCCCCAGTACGTATGAGACAAACCCGCGTGATCCTGTTCGTAATAGCCAAGCATCTTGCCCAGCCGTGTCGCGCTCTTTTCGATGATGCCATCGCCCGGTTCGGCCCCGAACCGGTCGCGCACAAACTGATCGAGCATAGCGGTCGCCGTGAAGAAACCAACAATGTTCGAAAACGGTTGCATCCCGCCCCATGAATAGAACAACATCGGGAACTGATCAGCTTCCCTGCTGATTTTTTCCAGCCTGTCAGCACGCTCTCGGAGCCGGATACGCCCCGAAGGGGTCTTGTTCAATTCAAGGATCGCCTGCCGCTCCTCGTCCTTCATTTTTGACACGAATCCCAGGGGTGAGTCCCAGTCCTGACCCTGCCCTTTGGTGTGGCTCGGCAGACCCCAGGGATGCATCCAGTTGAAAATGCGCATGCCTCCGTCGGATACCGACACATACGTCAGGCCGCTGTCGATCGGGTACTTGACCGCATCGTGGTAGGCCGCCCAATTAAAAATAGGCGAAAAGAAATTAACCACATCTCTGAGCCAACTTCTCTCGGGCGGATCACCTTGCGCATCCCAGGCTGCCAATTCCTCCACCAGCTTGACCAGGGCTGTCGAGTAGTTCAAGCCGCCCACCGAGGTCACGGAAGCTACCTTGTCAGGCATCATGCTGGCCACAAACCTTGCAGTAGGCGCCCCTTGGGAATGGCCAATCAGATGCACGCGTGTCTTTCCCGTTTCTTTCAAAACCTTATCGACGTAATTCATCAGGTATTCGCCGCGGGATTCATTGGTATTGAAACCTGGCATTTGAGCCACAAAAACGTTGGCCCCGTATCTGCCCCGACTCATGTGGGGCACCACGTCGTGCCAGTAGCTCATGACTTGACCCTGCCCGAACCACCTGAAGGTGTCGAACCCTGAAAATCCATGCACCAGAATGATGGGGTAATGGGTATTGCGCGGGTAGTCTGGGCAGTAATTGATGGGCACACCCGCGTCGCGGAAGTACATTTCCTTGACGAATCCGTTGTCCCGCCGGCAGAAAGCCCCGTCGTCCCTGTGGGTGGTGGGGCAGGTCTGCCAACAGACCGGACCGGCACCGGTGTATCCATCTTTGCAGCCTGGGTAGCACAAGGCGCCGCTCTGGAAGGTGCCGGGCCTGCAGTGGTTCAGCGGCGTGCCCCAGCCGCGCCCGTAGGAGTGCTTAACATGGGTCCATCCCCAATCCATATTGGGGACGCAGAAGATCCACCAGCACGACCAACCGGTGACTTTGGGCCAACGTGTACAAGCGAGGCCAAAATCCGTGTCCGTGCCAGCAGGACACTGCTGCCAGCACACGGGGCCCACGCCGTCATAGCCTGCCCGGCAACCCTCGTAGCAGAGCGCCCCATCCTGCCAACTGCCGGGCTTGCAAGACATGGCTTCACCGGCTCCCCTGCCGTAACTCTGCTTGGCAAAGATGTTCAGGTCTGAGCAGCCTGCGCCGTAATCCACGAAACCCGGTGGGCAGGTCTGATGGCAACTCGCCATGAAGCCATGGAACCCTGGCTTGCACTTCTGGTAGCACAGCAGCCCCCACTGTTCGCGATCCTCACTGCACAAGCCCTTTTCGAGCGCCGGCTCGGCCAGGGCGGACGGCGAGTGAAAAACCATCCATACAACTGCAAGGATGGTCAGAAGTGGGATCCATAATTTTCGGCAGTTCATCGGCGCCCCCTGAGAAATTAGGCTGATGCCAATGTTCGCGAGCGCCGACCACGAGGAACAGACCGCAGTTCCAACTTAAGTACGAAGTAAATCTACGGACTATCCCGGATCCACGCGGTCTGGCACCGAAAATTAATGA
>JAJTGH010000160.1 GCA_021299555.1 Comamonadaceae bacterium | reverse complement strand
TGGCATCGGCCAATTGCTCTTGAAGATGGACCAGTCGCGCCTCGTCGGGGGCTGCCAGGGCGTTGCGGTCGATCAGCAGGCGCTCGCGCCGCGCGCCCAGGCCGCGCGACATTTCCTCAATGTTGCGCTGCTCGGCGGCAAGCACCTGAATCTGCTGCTGCACCTGGGAGACGGCACCGCGCTGATCGGCGGCGCCGGCCTGGGCCGAGCGCAGAGCCTCCTCCATGGCGGGCAAGGCTGCAGCGTGCTCCTCACTTTGGGCCTGAACCAAGGCCGACTGCTCCCGGGCCTGCGCGCTTTGCTCGGCCAGCGAATCAATCTGCCCGCTCGCTTCATCCTTGCGGGTGGCCCACTGTATGCTCTGCTCGCGCAACTGAACCAGGCGTTGCTCAACCCGCTGGCGCCCCTCCACCACATAGCGGATCTCGGCCTCCAGCCGCCCCACCTCGGCGCTCGCTTCGTAGAGCCGCCCCTGGGCCTGATTGACCTGATCGCCGGCAGCGTAATGTCCCTGGCGCACAGTCTCCAGGTCCGCTTCGGTCTGGCGCAGATCGGCCAGACGGCTTTGCAGCGCGTTCGTGGCCTGATCGACCTCGGTCTGCAAGCGGGCCTGGTCGGCCTGACTCTCGCTGCGCTTGATGAACCAAAGCTGCTGCTGCTTGAGCGAGACCTGAGCCTGCATTTCCTTGTAGCGAACGGCTACCTCCGCCTGCCGCTCGAGCTTGTCGAGCTGGCTGCCGAGCTCACGCAAGATGTCCTCAACCCGGGTCAGGTTTTCGCGGGTGTCGTGCAGCCGGTTGGCCGTCTCGCGGCGGCGCTCTTTGTACTTGGAAACGCCCGCAGCCTCTTCGAGGAACAGACGCAGTTCTTCCGGCTTGGACTCGATGATGCGGCTGATCGTGCCCTGACCGATGATGGCGTAAGCGCGGGGACCCAGTCCAGTGCCCAGAAACACGTCTTGCACATCGCGCCGGCGCACCGGCTGGTTGTTGATGTAGTAGCTCGACGTGCCGTCGCGGCTGAGCACACGCTTGACCGCAATCTCACTGAACTGACCCCACTGCCCCCCCGCGCGGTGGTCGGCGTTGTCAAAAATCAATTCGACGCTCGAGCGGCTGGCCGGTTTGCGGTTGGTGGTGCCGTTGAAGATCACGTCCTGCATGGACTCGCCGCGCAATTCGCTGGCACGGCTCTCGCCCAGCACCCAACGCACCGCGTCCATGATGTTCGATTTGCCGCAGCCATTGGGGCCGACCACCCCCACCAGTTGGCCCGGCAGCATGAAGTGGGTGGGCTCGGCAAAAGACTTGAATCCCGAAAGCTTGATCGAATTGAGACGCACAGGCAGTACTGACCGGTTAACGTTGACCGCCCGGCGGCAGCCAACCATCGAAAAAACAGGCGCGCTGGGCAAACGCATTTGCAGGCCTAAGCCCAGCCACTTTGGATTGGATTATGGCCCGAGCCGCAGCACTGCCCAACCGGGACCGCGTCTGCCGCGGGTCATCCCGGTGGTGTGATTTTGGATGAATCGTGATAATGCTTTTCAATTACTTTTCATATCCGGCCATGAAAATCGAACACCACACCGTCCTCAATGCCATTTCGCGCGCCATCATTTTGTGTGACAGCAACACCGAAGAGGCCAAGGACGGTCTCTATGCCCTGGGCGATTACCTCAAGCACTACTTTTTTGCAACGGTCCGGCGCCAGACGCCGCCGAGCGAGCAGGATATCGAACGCATCG
Organism: Comamonadaceae bacterium; assembly: GCA_021299555.1. Classification (GTDB taxonomy): domain Bacteria; phylum Pseudomonadota; class Gammaproteobacteria; order Burkholderiales; family Burkholderiaceae_C; genus Polaromonas. The sequence continues at coordinate 3,255 of JAJTGH010000160.1, read as the reverse complement.
AGGAAAGCCTGCGGGTTCTCAACCAATTTCTGGGCAAGGATCAGGGCTGATCACGCGGGTCCGTTGCGGCTGCACTGTCTTCAAGCAGTTGGATCACGCATGCACGCAGCAGGTTGGGGCGAACCGGCTTGTGCAGAACCTGCACACCCTGCTGCAGAGCACTGGACTCCAGTTGCGCCGACACATCGCCCGTCATCAGCAAGGCGGGTACTCGGCGGCCGGCTTGCTCGCGCAGCGACTCGATCAGTTGCAGGCCGTCGGGCTCGCGGTCGCCCAGGTGAAAGTCACTGATCAAGACATCGATCATCTGGCCCCGGCAGACCTCGGCCGCCTCGGCCAGGCTGCGCCCGGCGTACACCTGGCAGCCCCAGCCCGACAAGGTTTTGACCATGCTGCTGAGCAGCAGGTCCACGTTGTCCACCACCAGCACCCGAGCCCCCTGCAGTCGCACCTGTGTGGTCCCGGCTTCGCTGGCATCGTGCGTCGGGTCGGCCAGTGTGAGGGGCACAAACACGGAAAACTCAGAGCCTTGGCCAGGCTGCGACTGCACCTGCAGACGGTGGCCAAGCAACAGCGCATAGCGCTTGACAATGGACAGGCCCAGCCCCAATCCCTCTGTGCCTGATTCCGAGGCATCGAGCCTGACAAACTCCTTGAAAATCTGGTCGAGCTGCTCTGCCGCTATCCCCAAACCGGTGTCGCGCACGCACAGTTGCAACTGCCCCCGGTCGCTCGCCAACTCGACCGCCACCGACACCCGGCCACTGGGTGTGTACTTGATGGCATTGGAGACCAAATTGGCCAGCATCGCGTGCAACAAAACCGGATCAGACTGGACCCACCGGTCGGACGGCTCGACTGTGAACTCCAAGCCTTTGTTGCGCGCATAAGGCCCATATTCGGCCTGCAGCCGCATCAGCAATTGACCCAGGGGCGCGGCCTGAATGCGTGGCTGCACCAGACCGGCATCGAGGCGGGTGAGGTCCATCAGCGTGGTCAAGGATGCGCTGAGCGACTGACTGAGCTCATTGAGGTCTCGCAGTGTGCCCATGAGGACGTCTCGCGACAGGTCGGACATGGCCCGCTCGGACAACAGGCCTATCGCATGGGCCGGCTGCCGCAGGTCATGGCTGACGGTGGCCAGCAGCCGGCTGCGGGCCGTGGCCACTTCTTGCAGCTGACCGTTCTTGAGCCGCAGCTCATCGGCCAGCTCTCCGTTGCGCCGCGCCAGCGACAGCCCCATCACGAGCGTCCGGCGATGGTTGGCCGCATACAAAATATGCAGCACAAACAGGGCGACGACCAAGACCGCGACGCCCTGGGCATAAGTGTGGTCCTGGTGCCAGATCACCCAGGCAAAGCTGCCATAGACCGGCGGCGCGTAGACGGCCAGCGCCAACCACTGCCCCGACAGGCTGAACGCCGTCGCGCCAACGAGCACCAGCACCACCATCAAGGCAACCGACTGCACGTACAGATCAAAAAGAGGGTAAACAAAAATGGCCAAAGCCCCCAATGCCAGTCCGTTGAGGGCCTGAATCAGGATGGACAAACCGTTCCAAAACCGCAACTCTTGTGCACTGGGCTGACGCCGGCGCGGATAGGACAGGCCCGCCAGAAGGCGAAGAACCAGATAGACCATGTAGATTTCGGCCCAAAGGTCCATCACGCCCGACAAATCGGGTGGCGCCTGACTGTAGAGGTAGAGCAGCAGCGCAATGGCCACCGAACTGCTGTAAATGAAATTGCTAAATATCGCCCGCAGGTACTCTGAAGCGACCTCGGGCGACTCGGCACGCTCGCCGCGCAGCCGGCGGCTCCAGGCATCGAGCAGCCAGCGGTAAACCCGCGTCGTTTGTAAAGTGAGCATGGAAGTTCGGACCATCAAGCGGGCAAATCACATCAACCTGCCCTGCCGCCATGATAGCCAAAAGTACTAGTGGAATATGTGGGCTCGAAGAAGCGTTGCCCATCAGAGCGCGCGCTCTCAAAGGGCACCTGCCCCCTTCTTTGATAATGCAGGCATGAATCCACTGCTCTCGCGCCTGCAGCCCTATCCTTTTGAACGGCTGCGTCAGCTGCACGCCGACGTCACTCCCAACCCCGAACTGCACCCGATCAGCCTGGGCATTGGAGAGCCGCGCCATGCCACGCCGGAGCTGATCAAGCACGCCTTCATCAACCAGCTCGGCGGGCTGGCCAGCTACCCCGCCACCGCAGGCGAGCCGGCCCTCAAACAGTCCATGGCCGCCTGGATCGAGCGCCGCTATGGGGTAAAGGTCGACACAGCGCGCCAGATCCTGCCGGTCAATGGCTCGCGCGAGGCGCTGTTTTCCCTGGCGCAAACCGTGATCGACCCCAGCCGCGCGGCCACGGTGGTGGTGCCCAATCCCTTTTATCAGATTTACGAAGGCGCGGCCCTGCTGGCCGGTGCGAGCCTGCACTACGCGCCCAGCGATCCGGCACGCAACTTTGGCATCGACTGGAGCGCCGTCCCGCAGTCGGTCTGGCAAAGCACGCAAATGCTGTTCGTCTGCTCGCCCGGCAACCCAGCCGGCGCGGTCATGGGGATCGACGAATGGCGCGAAGTCTTTGATCTGAGTGACCGTTACGGTTTTGTCATTGCTTCAGACGAGTGCTACAGCGAAATCTATTTTCGCGACGAGCCGCCCTTGGGCGGCCTGCAAGCGGCCGCGCAGCTCGGGCGATCTGACTTCAAACGCCTGGTCACGCTGACCAGCCTGTCCAAGCGCAGCAACGTGCCTGGCCTGCGGTCGGGCTTTGTCGCTGGCGATGCCGACATCCTCAAGTCCTTTTTGCTCTACCGCACCTACCACGGCAGCGCCATGAGCCCGGTCGTGCAGGCGGCCAGCCGTGCCGCCTGGGACGATGAGGAGCATGTCAAGCTCAACCGACAGCTCTATCGGCAAAAATTTGCGCGGGTCACGCCCCTGCTTCAATCGGTCATGAACGTGGCACTGCCCGATGCCGGTTTTTACTTGTGGGCGCAGGTGCCCGCAGCGTTCGGTGAATCTGACACCGAATTTTCGCGGCAACTGCTGGCTCAATACAATGTGGTGGTGTTGCCCGGAAGCTACCTGGCGCGCCAGGCGCCTGGGCCCGATGGTCTTGCCCTGAACCCTGGAGCCGGCCGAGTGCGTATGGCCTTGGTCGCCGAAAGCGACGAATGCATGCAAGCGGCCGAACGCATCGTCCAATTCATTCAATCGAAAAAGTAAATCATGAGCAACGAGC
>JAJTGH010000159.1:1490-12665 GCA_021299555.1 Comamonadaceae bacterium | reverse complement strand
TTTTTGCTCGACGCCGCGCTCGATGCAGGGCTGGACCTGCCCTATTCCTGCAAAGGCGGGGTGTGCTGCACCTGTCGATGCAAAGTGCTGCAAGGCCAAGTGAGCATGGACCGAAACTTCACTCTGCTGGCCGACGAAATGGCCAAAGGTTTTGTACTGAGCTGTCAGGCCCGGGCACAGACGCCATCGGTGGTGCTCAGCTATGACGAACGCTGAGCCCTCGCCCGTCTGCGCGCACACCCAGAGCGAGCGGGCCGGCACTGGGCCGGGGCTGTGTCCGAGTTGCCAGCGCATGGAGCAATTTAAGGCCGGCGCACGCGGTCAGGCCGGCTCGATGATCGTGACGGTGTTTGGCGACGGTGTGCTGCCGCGCGGCGGGCGCATCTGGCTGGGCAGCCTCATTCAACTGCTGGCCCCGCTGGGTCTGGCCGAACGGCTGGTGCGCACGGCGGTGTTTCGGCTGGCGCAAGACGACTGGCTTGAAGCGGTGGCGCATGGCCGCCGCTCTGACTATCAACTCACCCCATCGGGCCGGCGCCGCTTTGTCGAGGCCTCGCGCCATATCTACGCCGCTCAGTCTGCGCCCTGGGATCAGCGCTGGCGCCTGATCACCGTGACCGGCGAGCTGGAGTCCGATCATCGCGAACGCTTACGCCGGGCCCTGTTTTGGCACGGCTTTGGTCAGCTCGGTGCGGATTGCTTCGTACACCCCAGCGCCGATTTGTCGGCGGTGTTCGACTCTCTGGAAAGCGAGTCATTGACACCAGTGCTCAGTCGGCTGTTACCCCTGGTTGCGGCCAATCCAAGGCTGCCGGCCTCGGGCAATGATGCCGACCTGGTGCGGCGGGCCTGGAACCTACAAGGCCTGGATGAGGCCTATCGGGCCTTTGTCAGTCACTACGCACCGCTTCTAGAGCAATGGCAGCAGACTGCTACCGGTTTGGCGCAGGAGACGGCATTCCTGATTCGCAGCCTGCTGATACACGACTACCGCCGCCTGCTGCTTCGCGACCCGGAGCTGCCCGGCGTGCTGCTGCCACCCCGCTGGGCCGGACATGAGGCACGCCAACTGTGCCGTGCGCTCTACGGCTTGCTGCTGCCCGCTTCTGAGCGACACCTGGACCAGCACCTGAGCCTGGCCGATGGCCAGATCCCGACAGCCAGCGCCTTGCTGAGCGAGCGCTTTGATTTGTCGGACTCTTTGTTGAGAGTTTGACCCTAAAAAAGACCGTGAGCTGCGGGCGTATTTGGGGCTGATCGCCGTTCTGGTCTGCATTGCGCTCGTCAAGGCAGGGCGTGTCTGAGCGATAAAACTACCAGCGGGTGCATCGGGTTTGAAGCAGGGAAATCAGGGAGCAGAGTCGGCCCGAGCCGACTCGGGGGACATTCGCGAAGTCGAGCCCGGTACGGCCACGAAATCGAGGCCAGCCATCAGGAAATTGGGGGCCCGAATCCTGCGCGCCTGCAGGCCTAGGTCCAGGTCAGATTGAAGACGAACAGCACGATGCCTGGGAAAAACACGATCGCGGTGACGCGCAGCAGGTCGGAGGCCAGGAAGGGCATGACGAACTTGAAGGTTTCCTTCATGGGCACTTCCTTGGCCATGCTGCTGATGATGAACACGTTCATGCCCACCGGCGGCGTGATCAGTCCAACCTCGACGACCATCAGCACGATGATGCCAAACCAGATCGCCTTGGCCTCGGCGCCCAGCCCCCCAATATCGAGCCCCATGACGATCGGAAAGAAGATCGGGATGGTGAGCAAGATCATGGAAAGGCTGTCCATGATGCAGCCGAGCACGAGGTAAATGAAGATGATCAGAAAGATCACCAGCAGCGGCGGCATTTGCAGGCCTATGACCCACTTGGCCAGCTCGGTGTTCATTTGCGACAGCGCCAGGAAGATGTTGAGGATGTCGGCACCGAGCAGAATCAGGAAGATCATGCCGGTGGCGCCAGCGGTGCCATACATGCAAGCCAGAAAGCCTTTTTTGTCGAGTCCACCGGAGCGCCAAGCCACCACGGCGGTGGCCACACAGCCTATGGCCGCCGCTTCGGTGGGCGTGAACAGGCCGCCGTAGATGCCGCCAATGACCACCAAGAAGATCAGCAGCACGGGCCAGGTTTCAAGCAATGCGCGGGCGCGCTCACCCCAGTTGTGACGCGGCCCAGCCGGCGCGTCGCTGGGGCTGACCCGCGCCACAATGGCAATCACCAGCATGTAGCCAATGGCCGCAATGATGCCCGGCACAAAGGCGGCCAGAAACAGCTTGGCGATGTTCTGCTCGGCCAAGATGGCGTAGATCACCAGCGGCACCGAAGGCGGGATCAGGATGCCCAAGGTCCCGCCGGCGGCCAGCGTGGCAGTGGCAAAGCGGCCAGAATATTTGTGCGCCTTGAGCTCAGGCAGGGCCACCTGACCCATGGTGGCAGCAGTGGCCAGCGAGGAGCCGCAGATCGCGCCAAAGCCGGCGCAGGCGGTCACGCCAGCCATGGCCATGCCACCGCGCCAGTGACCGATGAAAGTGTTGCCCGCCTGAAACAGGGCACGCGAGAGCCCGCCATGGGTGGCAAACTGCCCCATCAAAAGAAAGAGCGGCACCACCGACAGGTCGTAGACGGAAAACCGGGCATAGGCGCCGGTCTTGAAGTAGTTCATCAGCGGCAAGGTACCGGCCAGCATGACGTAACCGATCGAGCCAGCCAGCAGCATGGCAATACCGATGTGTATCCGCACGGCCAGCATCAGCAGCATGACCGCGAACATGAGGGCGCCCCACTCAATGCCAGTCATGATGAGATCTTGCGCAAGTTGACCTGCAATTTGTAAAGTGAAGTCAGGCCCAGCAAAACAAAGCCCGGAATCAGGGGCAGATAGCCCCACCAGGTAGGAATGCTAAGCAGCATGGACGCATCCATGTTGACCCGCAAGTCCAGCATGCCCAGCATCAGGCGCCAGGCAAGCAAAAATGAGAACAAGGCCATTACCAGATAGGCCAGACCGTCCAGCGCGGCATTGGTCTTGACCGGCGCCTTGGCCGTAAAAAAGTCTACGATGACATGGCCACCGATCCAGTTGGCATAAGGCAGCGCCAAGCCCACGGCAGCAGCCGTCATGACCTGCACCAGCTCGTAGTCGCCCACCAGGGCCTTGTCAAACAGGGTTCTGCCACCGATGCTCCACAAGGACATGAAGGCCATCAGGGTGAGCATCAGGCCGGACAAAACGGCCAGCACCTTGCAGCAGCGGTCAAGAAACAGGCCGTAGCCGGTATAGCTCTCGCCTGATTCTGAAATGAGCAAATCGGCCAACGGGGTGTCTCCATTTTTTACTTGGATTGAGACAAAGCGGGCGGGGCTTGCGCCCCGCCCTCACAGACAGACGGCTGAACCAGCCGCCCGGCTCACTTGCTGTATTTTTGCACCAGCGCGCGAGCGTCTTCCAGCATGGCCTTGCCGGCAAAGCCGCGCTTGTTCATGTCGGCCACCCACTCGTCATCGAGGTTGTCAGTGGCTTTCTTCCAGCGGTCGACCTCGGCAGCCGGAATCTGGGTGATGGTGTAACCAGGGGTCTCGACGAAGGCTTTGCGACCGGGGACGTCGTTGCCCTCTTGCGTGCTGCCCAGGAAGGCTGAGAGCTCGCGGCCCGAGTTCTTGTCGATCACCGCCTTGAGATCGGCCGGCAGGGAGTCGTAGCGGGCGCGGTTCATGGGCACCACAAAGAAGGTGGTGTAAAGAGCCGGAGCGCCTTTGGGCGTCTCTGATGCGTACTTGGTCAGCTCGTTGACCTTCAGGCCTGGGGCGACTTCGTAGGGGATGACCGCGCCATCAATGACGCCTTTGGACAGGGCCTCTGGCACTTGGGGCACCGGCATGCCCACCGGGGTGGCGCCCATGTTGGCCAGCATCTTGGTGACGGTGGCAGTCGGGCCACGCATCTTCATGCCGCGCAGATCTTCGATCTTGGTGATCGGCTTGTTTTTGGTGAAGAGGACGCCGGGGCCATGCACGTGCACCGCCAGCAGCTTGACGTCTTTGTATTCGTCCATCGCATGCTTTTGCACGAAGTCCCAGGCGGCGCGGCTGGTGGCACCGGCGTTGGTCATCATGAAGGGCAGCTCGAAGACCTGGCTGCGCACGAAGCGGTTGGCCGAATAACCGGCCACCGTCCAGACCACATCGGCCACGCCGTCTTTGGCCTGGTCATAGAGCTGCGGGGGCGATCCACCGAGTTGCATGGCAGGGTAGATCTGGCAGTTCAGACGAGTGTTCGAGTCCTTGGCGATGTTGTCGCACCAGGTCTTGAGCATGGTGGTGTGCTGGATGGACTGCGGACCCAGGAAGTGATGTACCTTCAGGGTAATGGTCTGGGCCTGGGCGGCGGTCAGACCGGCGGCCAGGGTGGCGGCCAGAACGATAGGCTTGAGCTTCATCAGTAGGTTCCTATTGAGGGAGTGAGTGCGCTAGGTTACTGAGCCGTTTTTCAGCGCACGGCGGGGTTAACCCTGATTCGGCAGCAAATATGACCGAAATCGGGGAAACACGGGTCGATCCGGGGCGATGCGTCGCTCATGCAGATGCCCCAATCGTGTTGCTGCGGGCCAGATCCAGCGCTTGGCGCAGGATCTGGCGGTCGCCAATGTGGTTGGCCAGAATCAGGACCAGCTTGGCCAGCAGCAGGTCGGACTGCTCGTCGCTGAGGTCGCGCTGGCTGGCAATGAGTTCCTCATAAAACCCATCCGGATCGGCGATGCGCGGTTCGAGCTGGAGCGTGGCGGCTGGGATGGTCACAGGTCGGATCTCGCATTCAGTGCAGGGGCTCGGCACCCGGCCCGAAGCTGAGCAGCACAAAGCCGCCGCGCAAAAGCTCGAGCAGCCAACGGCTTTGCTGGTTGACCTCGACCGGCGCGTCAGCGCAGGGAGCCCCCGGCTGCATGGACCCGGCGAATTCGTCGGCATCGGACGTGTTGAGCGCTGAGGCACTGTAGGGCGTGGGCGTGGACAGCCGACCGCTGTTGACCAAGGGTCGGGCAAACGGTTCGGATCGCGCCAACTCAAGCACCGCGTTGCGCAGGCGCAGCGAGGCGCGCGACTTGGGACTGATGAAATCGGTAGAGCGGGTGGAATTGCGCAGGTTGTCGTCGGCCGCAAAAGCGCGCTCGTCGTCGTAGCTGTTGAGCAGTTGCGCCGGCGCCAGGCCCTGCACAACCATGGCCAACTTCCAGGCCAGGTTGTCCGCATCTTGCACGCCCGAGTTGGCGCCTCGGGCCCCAAAGGGCGAGACCTGATGGGCGGCGTCACCAATGAGCAGCACCCGGCCATGCCGAAACCGATCGGCCCGGCGGCAGGCAAACTGGTAGACGGAAACCCATTCAAGCTCAAACGGCACATCGCCGAGCATGGCCTGGATGCGCGGGATGACCTTCTCGGGTTTTTTTTCTTCTTCGGGGTCGGCGTCGCGGCCGAGTTGAAAGTCGATGCGCCAGACGCTGTCGCACTGCTTGTGCAGCAGCACGCTCTGGTTGCGATGAAAGGGGGGATCGAACCAGAACCAGCGCTCGGTCGGAAAGTCGGCCTTCATGACCACGTCGGCAATGAGAAAGCGGTCTTGGAACACCTGTCCGCCGAAGTGAGCCCCGACCATGCGGCGCGTGTCACTGTTGGCCCCGTCGGCAGCGACCACCCAATGGGCCTGCAGCTCAAAGCAGCCATCGGGGTTCTCAAGGCTCAACTGCACCCGATCGTCGTCTTGACTGAGCGCAGTGAGCTTGTTTTTCCAGCGCAGATCCACCAGAGGGTGTTGTTCGCAGGCGCGCACCAGGGCTTCTTCAAGGTGGTACTGCTGCAGGTTGATCATGGCCGGCATCTTGTGATGCGCTTCGGGCAACAGGTTGAACTGGTAGGCCTGTGTCTCGCCAAAAAACACCTTGCCCACCTGCCACTGGATGCCCCGCTCGGCCAGCGACTCACCGAGCCCCAGACGGTCCCAGATTTCCAGGGTTCTTTTGGCATAGCAGACAGCGCGCGAGCCTATGCTGACCGTGTTGTTGTCATCGAGCACCACCGTGCGCACACCGCGCGTGGCGCAGTCGAGCGCCAGGCTCAGGTGGCAGACCGTTTGCCCAGCCTGTTGCTCAGGGCTGGGGCGATAAGCGAACTCCGGATAGGTGTAGGTCTTGAGCATGGTCGCAGCGTCCGGGCTCAGTGCGGGTCGGCCGCAAACTCGGTTTGATGCATCCAGGCTGCATGTTCGGGCGCTCGACGCGTTTGCGACCACTCTTCGAGCATCTCCCACTTGACCGCGTCAAGCTTGCGGTACATCTCGGGCGTGCCAATGTCGGCGGCCAGTTCCAGCCTATGTCCGTTGGGATCGAAAAAGTAAATGCTTTTGAACAAGGTGTGGTTGACCGGCCCGAGCACCTCAATGCCCGCCGCCTGCAGTCGGGCCTTGGCTTGCTCGAGCGCCTGAACGCTGCCCACCTTCAGGGCAATGTGCTGCACCCACTGCGGCGTATTCGGGTCGCGCCCCATTTCGGGCGAATTGGGCAGCTCGAAAAAAGCCAGCACATTGCCCTGACCGGCATCGAGAAACACATGCATGTAAGGGTCAGGCGCCTTGGTCGATGGCACCTGGTTTTCAGCAATGGCCAGCACGAATTTCATTTGCAGGTGCTGCCCATACCACTGGACGGTTTGCTTGGCGTCTTTGCAGCGGTAGGCCACGTGGTGAAAACGTTCAATGTCCATCAAGGTCTCCTGCGGCAGTTTCTAGGTGCTTGGGCGGAACCGTAAAACGCGAACAGCGCATTAGCCTTCGAGGGCCTGCCACATGGCCACATCGCGCTCGGCCGTCCAGATGCGCGGATCTGGGTAGGCGGTGGCTTCGTCATAGGCGCGGGTCACATCAAAAGGCATGCAGTGATTGAAAATCACCCAGTGTCCGTATTTGGGCTGCAGCGCCGCGACGGTGCGTTCATACACCTTGCGCAGGTCTTCGCCACGTTCTGCACCCACCTTGACCTCGCGGTAAAGGTCGGCAATAAAACTGCGGGTGCCGGCCAGACCCGCCTGCACCGCTTCTGGGGTTTGCAGCGCGGCGCCGCGACCGGGCACCAGCTTGTTGGGCTTGAGCGCGGCAATGTTGTCCAGGGTCTGCGGCCAGTCACGCAGGTAAGCATCGCCCGCATAAGGGGTGGCGTCGAACTCGACCAGATCGCCGCTGAAAAGGATTTTCTCGTCGGGCAGCCAGGCCACGGTATCGCCCTTGGTGTGACCCCGACCGAGTTGCAGCAACTCGACGCGCAAAGAGCCCATCCACAAGGTCATCTTGCCGGTGAAGGTGATGGTGGGCCAGGTCAGTCCGGCCGGCACGCTCTCGACATTGCGAAACAGGCGTGGAAAGCGGCCGATCTCGCTGGCTTTGTCGAATTCGCCGCGCTCGACGATGAGGTCATAGGTGTCTTGGCTGGCAATGATCTGCTCGGGCGCGTAAGCGCTGGCACCAAGCACCCGCACCGCGTGGTAGTGACTGAGCAGCACGTACTTGATCGGCTTGTCGGTCACCTGCCGGATCCGATCGATCACGTCTTGGACCATCGTGGGCGTGGCCTGCGTGTCGATCACCATCACGCAATCGTCACCAATGATGACACCAGTGTTCGGATCGCCCTCAGCCGTGTAGGCGTAGGCGTGGTCTGAGAGTTTGTCGAAACTGACTTTTTTCTCGTCCAGATCGGCAGCAGAGGCAAAGGTTTTGGTGCTCATGACGGGCGTTGAGATGGTCAAGAAATTTGTCTTAGACAAACATATTTGGTTTAGCGTAAGATTGTGAGTCCGAATTTTCATTGGGTCAAATCAATTTATCAAGGGTAAACCCTAGATCCTCTCTGCCCAATCCGACCCCGACGCAAAATGACGCCCATGCCCCCAAGCAGCACGCAACAGCCGGCGCTCGGACGTGATGACGTCGAGCCCCCCGAACGCACCTCTCGCGGCATTCAGAGCGTGGAGGTGGTCGGCCAACTGCTCAAGGCGCTGGTGCGGTCGGGCCGCCGGATGGCCCTCAAGGACTTGGCCCGGGAGGCCGCTATGACGCCCGCCAAGGCCCACCCCTATCTGGTCAGCTTTGGCAAGCTCGGTTTGATTGAGCAAGACAGTGTCTCGGGGCATTACGGCCTGGGCCAGTTGGCGGTGCAGCTGGGCCTGATCAGCCTGCAGCAGGTCGACCCCGTTCGCCTGACCATAGCCGAGCTGCCCGCGCTGGCGCAGGCGATGGGGGTCACGGTATCTGCCGCCGTCTGGGGCAGCAGCGGCCCGATCATCGTGCGGGTGGAAGAAGGCCCCCGGGCGGTCAACGTGAGCATGCGCCACGGCATCCCGGCGTCTTTGCGCTACACCGGTACTGGCAAGGTGTTTGCCGCCTACATGCCGCCTGAAGTGGTGCGTGCCGCGCTGATGGCTCAGGGCGAACCGCAGGCCTGGGACGACGAGACTTTTCACAAGGAACTGGTGCGCGTGCGCGGCCTGGGCCTGAGCCAGGTCCGCGAGGAGCTGATGTCGGGCATCAGCGCCATGGCAGTGCCTGTGTTCGACGGCTTCGGCCGCCTGGCCCTGGCCATCGCCGCCATGGGCCCGACCGCCCAATTGGACCTCTCGCCCGACGGCCATCAGGCAGGCTTGTTGCTCGAGCTCGCACGGCGCCTGTCACAGCGCCTCGGGGCACCGACACGCGCGGTGTAACCCGCTGCCGAGCGAGACCGAACTTCAGGTGGGTATTGCGGACCGACATGACCGGTTACGGTCGGACGCAATCGTCGGTCACGTTCGCCGGAATACGCAGCCTGCCCTTTCCTTAATCCCGACCTGGTGCTCGATGAGCTGGACGCGTTGGATCGGCCACCTGCCAATCGCAGAGTAAATTTCATAGCTACGGATAAATAAAAATGCATATATGCGTTTCTAAAATACTTATGACACCATAAAATGCGCTTTAAATGAAATCCTTGTCTCCTGCACCGCTGCCTGTCACGCGCAGCCTGACCCGTCTGGGCCAGGCGATTTCGCTTGCGCGTCGGCGCAGGCACCTGACACAGGAAGATCTGGCAGAACGCATTGGCGCATCTGCCCACACCGTGCGACGGATGGAAGCGGGCCACCCGGGCACCGCCATGGTTCATCTCGCCAGGGCCTTGCAGGTGTTCGGGGAGTTGGACAAGCTCAATCAGTTGCTCGACACGCCTCAAGACACCATCGGCCTGACCCTGATGGATGAAAAGCTGCCCCAGCGCGTTCGCAAGTCCCGCAAATCACCAGAGTCGGGAGCGTTTTGATGGCCACAAAACCTGCTTTCAAACAGGCGAGCCAGCGCACCCAGCTGGACGTCTTTCTTGGCAAAGCGGAAAAGCCTCTGGGACGGCTCATCTTCGTCAAGGACGGCCAGCGGGAGTTTTCTCAATTTGCCTACAGCGAAGATTGGCTGGCAGATGCCCAGTTCTTCGATGTCTCTCCCGACCTCAACCGCCAAAGCGGCTACCAACTGCGCAAGCCTCCAACCAAGAACGACACCTGTTTCTTCTTGGCCTTGGCCGATACCGAGCCGGATGCGTGGGGACGGCGAGTGATCGCACGCGCACATGCCAAGGCCCGTGCCAAAGATGCGTCGCTTGGGCCACTGACCGAAGCAGACTACCTCGCTTGCGTGGATGATTTCAGCCGAGTGGGCGCACTGCGGCTGCGAGATGAGAGCGGGCACCATCTGCGCAGCGTGGCCGATGGTGCGCGGTCAACGCCAGCATTTTTGGAGCTGGAAAAAATCCTCCTCGCATCCCGCGCAGTGGAAGTGGGCAAAGAAACGGCCGAAGACCTGGCCTACCTTCAGGGCAAAGGAACATCCCTGGGCGGCATGCGCCCCAAATGCACCATCCTGGATTCGGATGGCTCCTTGTCGCTTGGCAAGTTTCCAAGCGTGAACGATGAGCGCTCTGTCACGCGTGGCGAGGTGTTGGCACTGCGACTGGCCCAGCTGGCAGGCATTGACAGTGCGCAAGCACGGATCGTGATGGTTCAGGACCAGCCGGTTGCCATGATTCGCCGCTTTGACCGCACATCCGAACAAAATCGCATCCCCTACATCTCAGGCGCCACACTGTTACAAGCCAACCGCGACGATGAACATTCATACACGGAAATCATCGATGTGATGCGCTCCAAATGCGAGAACTTCATGGATGACGCTAGGCAGTTGTGGCGACGGTTGGTATTCAATCACATGATCACGAACGTGGATGATCACTTGCAAAACATCGGGTTCTTGTACAGCGGAAACAACCAGTGGCGACTGGCACCTGCTTTTGATTTGAACCCTTTTCCCGACAAGGAGTCGGAATCTAAAACCTGGCTCAGTGAAGACAGTGGACCGATCACCTCGATCCAGCAACTGTTGGGTCAAGCCGCCCGCTTCGAGTTGTCGCAGCCCCAAGCGCAATCCACCCTTGAAGAGGTGGTATCAGCAGTCAAGCAATGGAAAGATGTGGCGACCTCAGCAGAGGTTGGACTGCAGGCGCACGAACTCAATGACTTAAAGCCTGCTTTCAAAAGCGCCATCCAATAAGCAGCCGTTCCGGAACCTGTCGCGGCGCGCATGAACCGGAAAATAGCGCGGTCATGGCTTGATACAACATTGCCGATATTAGGAGTCAGATTTCCTGTTAGATGTGCGCATCGACCGGCTGTTGTTTGAGTGTGCTGCAGCAGGCGAAAACCCATTTGCTACGCACATGGCGGTGCACCGTGAACACGCCGGGCCGCCAGCTACAGACCAAAGCCATCGTGCACCAGCACCTTCATGCGGTAGCTGCGGACGTTGGCAAACAGGTAGGCGTGATGGGGGTGAGCCGCGCCAAAGACCTGCACCACCCGCGCCAGGGCTTTGTCAAAGCCAGCTCGCATATCCAGCGGCTCAGCGAAGAAACCTGCCGTAGCAAGACTCATCAATGCATCCGTCATCGCCAGCGGATACAAGACGCATGCATCCAGCAGCGCCGTATAGCGGGCATGCCCAGCCATCAGTAATCCAATCCCAACTCTCGGGCGTTCTCAGCCATTCGCTCCAGTGCATTGGCCTGCTGCGCGCGCATCTTTTGCGCATATGCCAACAGGTCTTCCAAGGCAATAC
>JAJTGH010000159.1:0-1439 GCA_021299555.1 Comamonadaceae bacterium | reverse complement strand
GCCCACTTTTCGATGCGGCAGGCGCCCAGACTCCATTTCCTTGATCACAAACGGCCGAGAGACGTTTAAAAAATTGGCGGCTTCGACCGTCGTGAATTCTTGCTCGGTCGGCATCAGCACGATGGGACGCCCTTCGCTCATGGCTCCGAGCAATTGCCCAATCAGCTTGAGGGCTGCAGGCGGCACTTCGACGGTGGGATGCTCCCCTGTGTCCGTGGTCAGCGTGATGGCTGCAGCACGCGAATGGTCAAGTGACGCCATGATGCAGCGCTGAGCCACCCTGACCATCTCCTTGTCCTTGGCATTCAGCGGCGGGGGAGCAACCTCCCGAACACGATCAATCGTACGCATGTCTTTCTCCTGTCTTGTCTGCCACGTCACAGCCGTGGTTATCTCGCACAGGATAGCACAACAAGTGCAACAAATGCAGCAAGTGAATCACTTGCTTGCGCAACATGAGGGCAGATCTCGCCGAATCGCTTGGCTTCCATGGCAAACAGCGCGTTCATAGAGGCCTGGCACCACCTGCAGAAGGACACCCCCATGGACGGAAGATGCATCTCCCAAAACGAGCTGGCCCAGCGCTGGCAGGTCAGTGAATCAACCCTGGAGCGCTGGCGCTCTCAACGGACCGGGCCGATGTTCCTGCGACTTGGCGGTCAAGTGAGGTACAGGATCACCGACGTTGAGGCTTTTGAGACTCAAGCGCTGGGAATGGCTACGGGCCAGATCAGCGACAAGATGGCGAACGAGTTGCGTTTTCGCAAGCTCATCATGCCAAAAAATGCGAGGCAAGTCAGGAGAAGTTAGGGGAAGTTAGGGGAAGTTAGGGGAAGTTGCGGGCCAATAACAAGAGATGCAAAAAGGTCGTCTTGTGAGCCGGGCTCAGATCAGGTGCAATCCAGCTTGACCTGGTCATCACACACTGTCCACCACGATTAAAAAGGAATTTGAATGAGCACTATTACTACCAAACGCCCGCGTATTACCCAAGCTGACAAAGCTCGTGAGTCAGTCGGACTGACTGTCGTCATGATGACCGAGCAAGAGCTCAGCCTTCGCTGGCAAATCAGCGTCAAGACCTTGCAACGTTGGCGCCTGATGCAAACTGGCCCCAAATTTACCAAGCTACAAAACCGAGCTGTACGCTACCACCTGGATGACATCAAGGCTTATGAATCCCAACGAGCCTGAGGAATGCCGCGAAAAATCTTTCGACCAATTTGCCGACCACCCCTCAAAGCTCCCGGGTCATGCTGGGGGTCAATGAGGAAAGGTGGTGGCTATTTGCCCAGAAGGGAACCGAAGATTACGGAATTCATGTCCGTAAATTACGGAATCAGGTCAGCAAATTCTTGAGATCTTTCAGCATTAGGAACAGATGGTACGGATCGGTCGGACTGGGCTCAAATTCCCACCTTTCATACCACCGCCGCGCC
>JAJTGH010000158.1 GCA_021299555.1 Comamonadaceae bacterium | reverse complement strand
CACACCGAAACAGTCAGTGACCTGCTGGAGGTGCTGCTGCTGCAAAAGGAAGTGGGGCTGATGCGCGGCACGCTCGATTCGCAGGCTCTGGCGGATCTGATCGTGGTGCCGCTGTTCGAGACGATCGAAGACCTGCGCAACGCCGCCCGCATCATGGGCGACTTCTATGCCCTGCCTGGCGCGGCCCGAATGGTCCAACGCTCGGGTGCCGAACAGGACATCATGCTCGGTTACAGCGACAGCAACAAAGACGGCGGCATTTTCACCAGCAACTGGGAACTCTACCGCGCCGAGATCGCGCTGGTCAGCCTGTTCGAAAAACTGGCCAACTCGCACAACATACAGCTGCGACTCTTCCACGGCCGCGGCGGCACGGTGGGCCGCGGCGGCGGGCCGAGCTACCAGGCCATCTTGGCCCAGCCTCCGGGCACCGTGCGCGGGCAGATCCGCCTGACCGAGCAGGGCGAGGTGATCGGCTCCAAATACGCCAACCCTGAAATCGGCCGGCGCAACCTCGAAACCCTGGTGGCTGCCACCCTCGAGGCCACGCTGCTGCAGCCCACCAAACCGGCCACCCGCGCCTTTCTGGATGCGGCGGCCGAACTTTCCGGCGCCAGCATGGCGGCCTACCGGGCCCTGGTCTATGGCACGCCCGGCTTCACCGAGTACTTTTTTGGCGCCACGCCACTGCGCGAGCTCACGCAGCTCAACATCGGATCGCGCCCGGCCTCACGAAAGACGCTGGAGAAGATCGAGGATCTTCGCGCCATTCCCTGGTCTTTCAGTTGGGGGCAATGCCGCCTGACGCTTCCAGGCTGGTTCGGATTCGGCTCGGCCGTCAGCCAATTTCTGGGCAAAACCGACGGCCCTGGCAAGAAAGCACAGCTTGCGCTGCTGCAAAAAATGTACCGCCAGTGGCCATTTTTTCGCACCCTGCTGTCAAACATGGACATGGTGATGGCCAAAAGCGATCTGGCCCTGGCCTCGCTGTACGCCGATCTGGTGACCGACAAACGTCTGCGCAACCGCATCTTTGCAGCAATTGAGGCCGAATGGCACCGCACCGCAGACGCGCTGACCCAGATCACCGGAGAAAAAAACCGCCTGCAGGGCAATCCGGCACTGGCCCGGTCCATTCGCCACCGCTTTCCCTACATCGACCCGCTGCACCACCTGCAGGTCGAACTGATCCGCCGCTACCGCGCCGGCCTGGCCGACGAGCGCGTGCAACGCGGAATTCACATCAGCATCAACGGGATCGCGGCGGGCTTGAGGAACACCGGCTGACCCCATGCGAGGTCCAAGCCGGCCACTGAGCCAGCCCATCACCCGGTGTCGACGCCCTACTTCGCGACGCTTGCTGCCGCCCCAAAGAGCAAAAGCCAAATCGATGGCGACATAAAAATCGCCACCACATTGACCGCCAGACTGACGATGCCCAGCATAACCTCGCCTTTGAGAAACGAAAAGACGGTACAAAGCAGTCCAAGAGGGACGAAGATCAACCCAAAGGTGAATATTCCCAGCACACCAAAGGCACATCCGAGCAAACCCAGCATGTTTCACCCTCCTGTAGATCGTTGCACGGCACCCACGGCGCTCGGGCAACTGCCACAAGCGCTCTGGTCCATGGGAGGTTTGTACAGGACGGCCCGGGCAACACCGAATCGCCTGTGCAGGCACCGACCAAACTGGCGCTTGTCACTCACGAGCTGAACACCCACTTGGCGCCTGGCCAGCGCCCTTCGCGAACGGCCAGTTCACCAAGCTCGAGCAGGGCAGAGGTCACGCAGCGGGTGGCGGCCGAGATCTGTCGGGTCATGGGCAGACAAAGCGCGAGGTGGCGCTGCAAAGTGACCCCTTCAAGCGGGGCGCCCGATAAAAGCCCTTGGGCCAGATCGGCTGAAATGCCGGCGCTGGGCATCACCGTCCACCCCACACCGTGGCGCACCAGGGACAACTGCATCTGCGTGGAGTTGACCTCAGCGACAACCTCCAATTCAATATTTTTTGAGGCGCATGCATGGTCAACCGTCGCGCGAATCGCGTGCGGAACCGCAGGCAGAACCAAGGCCTTGCCCCTGAGCACAGACAGTGGCTGGGCACGGTCAGGCGTCAAGCCGCAATTGGCCGGGCCCACCAAAAAAAGCTGCTCGTTGAGCACATACTGGGCTTCGATCAAAGGGCTGGGCTGGGGATCGTTGATGATGGCCACGTCAAGCTCGCCGGCAATCAACGCGCTTTGCAGCAGCCCGGCGTAACCACTGTCCAGGCTCATGAGAACTTGCGGATGCCGCCGCTTGATGGTGGCCACCAATTCGCCGGCCAGCAGATCGCAGGTGCTCGCTGGCATGCCAATTCGCACGAGGCCGGCCACCACCGATCCTGCAGGGTGCATCTGCGCGCGGGCTTCATCGAGCTCGCGCATGACCCGCTTGGCGTGCCCGAGCAAGATGCGGCCTGCGTCGGTGAGCTCCATGCCAGTGCGCTCGCGGTGAAACAGCGAGGTTCCCAGTTCGTCCTCGAGCAGGCGCATCTGCCTGGAGATGGCGGGCTGCACGATGCGCAGCACCTGGGCCGCCTTCGTGGCACTGCCGCACTCGGCGATGGCTAAAAACGTCTGAAGTTGCTTCAAATACACGATCTGTCCGAAGCTCCGTTTAACGCTTTCAGGGCCAGCCATTCTAGGCGCCGGCACAGCGGCAGGGCGGCCCAGGCCATCTTCAATCGGTTCAACCGATAAAATCGGGCCCCTATGACAAACCAACTCGACAAAAAATCCCAGGCTTGGTCTGCTCTGTTTTCAGAGCCCATGAGCGAGTTGGTCAAGCGCTACACCGCCAGCGTGTTCTTCGACAAACGCCTGTGGCAGGCAGATATTGCCGCCTCGCTGGCCCATGCCGACATGCTGGCCGCCCAGGGCATCATCGGCGCACCGGATTTGGCCGACATACAGCGCGGCATGGCACAGATTACCCAGGAAATCGAATCCGGTGCCTTTGAATGGAAGCTGGATCTCGAAGACGTGCACCTGAACATTGAAGCACGCCTGACGCAACTGGTGGGCGACGCGGGCAAACGCCTGCACACCGGCCGCAGCCGCAACGACCAGGTGGCCACCGATGTGCGTTTGTGGCTGCGCGGGGAAATCGACCTGATCATCGGGCTGCTGGCCGACCTGCAAAAGTCGCTGATCGAGGTGGCCGAGAAAAACATCGAGGTCATCCTGCCCGGCTTCACCCACCTGCAAGTGGCCCAACCCGTGAGCTTTGCTCATCACCTGCTGGCCTACGTAGAAATGTTTTCTCGCGACGCCGAGCGCTTTACCGACGTGCGCCGCCGCACCAACCGCCTGCCGCTGGGCTCTGCGGCCCTGGCCGGCACCACCTACCCGCTCGACCGCGAACGCGTGGCCCGCACTTTGGGCATGGTCGATGCGCAAGGCCAGCCACAGGTCAGCCAGAACAGCCTGGACGGTGTGAGCGATCGCGACTTCGCCATCGAGTTCACCGCCGCCGCCAGCCTTTGCATGGTGCACATCAGCCGACTGTCTGAAGAGCTGATCTTGTGGATGAGTCAGAACTTTGGCTTCGTCAAGATCGCCGACCGTTTCACCACCGGCTCGTCCATCATGCCGCAGAAGAAAAACCCAGACGTGCCGGAACTCGCACGCGGCAAAACCGGCCGCGTGGTCGGTCACCTGATGGGCCTGATCACACTGATGAAGGGCCAGCCTCTGGCCTACAACAAGGACAACCAGGAAGACAAGGAGCCGCTGTTCGACACGGTCGATACGCTCAAGGACACGCTGCGCATCTTCTGCGAGATGGTCGGTGGTCAGATTGACCCCTCCACCGGCGCCAAGGAAGGCGGCATCACGGTCAACGCGCAGGCGATGGAAGACGCGGCCAAAAAGGGCTATGCCACGGCCACTGACCTGGCCGACTACCTGGTGAAAAAAGGCCTGCCATTTCGCGACGCGCACGAAACCGTGGCGCATGCCGTCAAGGCAGCGGCCAGCCATCAATGCGATCTGTCGGAGCTGCCGCTGGCCGTGCTGCAGGGCTTTCACGTGTCCATTGAAAAAGACGTGTATGAGGTGCTGAGCCTGCGCGGCTCACTCAATGCCCGCAGAACCCTGGGCGGCACTGCCCCTGACCAGGTCAGGGCGCAGATCGCACGCCACCGCGCCCGCCTGGGCTGAACACCGCTGGATGCGCTGCAGACCGAAGGCCGCGGGGCTATCATCTGCGGCCGAGCTCGGACACAGCCAGACATCTTCTCAGGAGCCTGCCATGAACGCCCCCACGCCCATGATCGCGGTCGCACCGAGCATCGCCGCGATGCCCTTCATTGAGAAATGGGTCTCTTTTGCCTCAGTCTCGCGCGACAGCAATCTGCCCTTGCTGGACTGGACCGAGTCCTACTTGAACGGGCTGGGCGTGCAATGCCGACGCACGTATGACGACTCCGGCAAAAAGGCCAATTTGTGGGCCACTTTGCCCGCCCATGATGGCCAGACCCACCTGGGCGGCCTGGTGTTGTCGGGCCACACGGACGTCGTTCCTGTTGACGGCCAGCCCTGGGAGACGGATCCATTTACCGTCGAGATCCGGGGCGACAAGGTGTTTGGGCGTGGCGTGACCGACATGAAAAGCTACGGCGCCACCGCCCTGATGATGGTTCCCGAACTGCTCAAACGCAAGCTCAAACGCCCGGTCCACCTGGCCTTGAGCTACGACGAAGAGGTCGGTTGCATCGGCGTGCACCGGCTCATTGCCGACATGCAGGCACAAGGCTTCAAACCGTCCGGTTGCATCGTGGGCGAGCCCACAGGCATGCAGGTGGTTATCGCACACAAGGGCAAGCATGCCTACAAGACCACCGTTCATGGCTTCGAAGCCCACTCGTCCCTGACTCCTCTGGGCGTCAACGCGGTAGAGATTGCCTGCGAGTTCGTCGCCCACCTCAAAGGTATGCACCGCGAACTGGCTTCAAACGGCCCCTTCGATCCGATCTACGATGTCGCGCACACCACCATACACACCGGCGTCATCCAAGGCGGCACCGCACTGAACATCATCCCCCGCCAGTGCGAGGTGAGCT
>JAJTGH010000157.1 GCA_021299555.1 Comamonadaceae bacterium | reverse complement strand
CGCCACGTAGACACGACCGTCTTCGTCATACCAGGCAGGGATCTGATGGCCCCACCACAGTTGGCGCGAGATGCACCAGTCCTGGATGTTGTTCATCCACTGGTTGTAGGTGTTGATCCAGTTTTCGGGCACAAAGCGCACCTGGCCCGACTGCACTGCATCAATTGCTTTTTGAGCGATGGTTTTGCCGGTGGGGTCTTGCGCGCTGACCTTGTTCATGGCCACGAACCATTGGTCGGTGAGCATGGGCTCGACCACCTGACCGGTGCGCGCGCAAATGGGCAGCATCATCTTGTGCGGCTTGATGTCGAGCAGCAGGTCCAGGGCTCTGAGGTCAGCGATGACGGCTTTGCGCGCCGCGAAGCGGTCCATGCCTCTGTATGGGGCCGGGCCGTGTTCATTGACCTTGGCGTCGAGCGTGAAGATGGTGATCAGCGCAAGGTTGTGGCGCTGGGCGCAGGCGTAGTCGTTGAAGTCGTGCGCGCCGGTGATCTTGACGCACCCTGAGCCAAACGCGCGGTCAACAAAGTCGTCGGCGATGATGGGAATTTGCCGGTCGCACAGTGGCAAATCGACCATTTGGCCCACCAGGTGTTTGTAGCGCTCGTCGTCGGGGTGCACCGCCAGTGCGCCATCGGCCATCATGGTTTCTGGTCGGGTGGTGGCAATCGTCATGCCCTTTTGCGCTACGCCATCGATCATCTGTGGTCCCTGTGCGAAGGGGTAGCAGATGTAGTGCATGAATCCTTCGGATTCGGTCGCCTCGACTTCCAGGTCGGAGACCGCGCTCATCAGCACCGGATCCCAGTTGACCAAGCGCTTACCCCGGTAGATCAGGCCCTGCTCGTAAAGCTGTACGAACGTCTCCGTCACCACCTCGGAGAGCTTGTCGTCCATGGTGAAGTACTCGCGGCTCCAGTCCACACTGTCGCCCATGCGGCGCATCTGCTCGGTGATGGTATTGCCCGACTGCTCTTTCCACTCCCAGACCTTGGCGACAAAGTTCTTGCGGGCCTCTGCGGGCGTCGGTCCCATGTCGTGGCGGCTGATGCCCTGCGATTGCAATTGGCGTTCAACCACGATTTGTGTGGCGATCCCGGCATGGTCGGTGCCGGGAATCCATGCCGTGTTCAGACCCTTCATGCGGTGGTAGCGCGTGAGGCTGTCCATGATGGTCTGATTGAAGGCATGCCCCATGTGCAAGGTGCCGGTCACATTCGGAGGCGGCAGTTGGATCGCAAACGCGGGCTCGCCCACTTTGGCGTGGCCAGCGCCTCGAAATCCCGCGATCCCATAGCCGCGTCTTTCCCATTCAGGCCCCCAGTGGGCTTCCAGCGCAGCCGGTTCGAACGATTTGGACAGTGCTTGCAGGCCGGGTTGGTGGGGCGTGTCTTTGGAGGTGGGGTTCATGTCGGGATCAGGGGGAGGTGGTGCGGCCATCTGGCGCAGCTCGCTGCGTTTTGCAACCGGAGGATTCTAGCCAGCGACCCTTTGAAGGCCTTTGCGGTCTCGGGCTGCGGTGCGGTCATTCGCTTTGTGGTTTGCGTTCACCCTTGTACACGCGAGCGCCGCTGATCGGCCTGGCTGTGGGGCGGGGCGCCGGTGCAACAGGCTCTGCGGGAGCTTACTGACGCTCAATTCGGGATTTGGAGCGGTCGTGAGAGCGGCCTGCAACCCCAGTGAATCGCTCGGGAATCACGGGGCCGGGCTGGCCTCCAAGACATGATCTGAACAGATAATTTGCATTAAGTCCATTTATCTGTCGTTATTTTTTACTATTATCAGATATCTATGGCCGATTGACCTTTTCTCTTTATTTCTTCGATCCAATAGTCCTATTCAATTTTTCCCATTGATTCCCCCAATTGGACGCGATGCCCGGTTTGCGGCTATCGTTGGTGGTGTCAGAGCCCCGCCCACGGGGCGTCAGGCATGTTTCTTTATCCCGATTTCATCAACTAGGAGATTTCCATGGCTGCTCTCAAAGGCTCCAAAACGGAAGAAAACCTGAAGGCCGCCTTCGCAGGCGAGTCGCAGGCCAACCGCCGCTACCTGTATTTCGCGAACAAGGCCGACGTCGAAGGCCAGCCTGACGTGGCAGCCCTGTTCCGCTCGACCGCCGAAGGCGAGACCGGCCACGCCCACGGTCACTTGGAGTGGCTCGAGCAGTGTGGCGATCCGGCCACCGGCATGCCGATCGGCGCAACCCGTGACAACCTGGCCTCCGCAGTGGCTGGCGAGACCCACGAGTACACCGACATGTACCCTGGCATGGCCAAGACCGCCCGCGAAGAAGGCCATGATGAAGTGGCCGATTGGTTTGAGACTCTGGCCAAGGCCGAGCGCTCGCATGCCAACCGCTACGCCAAGGCGCTGGCTGACTTGAAGGACTGACAGTCCCCTTGCGCTGCCGCCACCTGCGGCAGCCGAACGCACCCCAGGCGTTGAGAGTCTCACCCTGGGGTGTGTGGTTTCGGAAAGGGTGGAATTGCTCGGCCCTTTCCCAAGCTCAAAGCGCCCCAGTGGCGCCGCCGAAGATCAGATCCCCCTGGAGATTTCACATGGCCACCGAAGGCAATTTGCAGGCGCCCACGCGTCACCCCATCGATTGGAAAAACCCCGACTTCTACAACGAAGAGGCGACTTTTCATGAAATGGAGCGCATCTTCGACATTTGCCACGGATGCCGCCGCTGCGTGAGCCTGTGCGGGTCGTTCCCCACGCTTTTCGACCTGGTCGACGAGGGCCCCACGGGAGAACTCGACGGCGTGGACAAAAAGGACTACTGGAAGGTGGTTGACCAGTGCTATATGTGCGATCTGTGCTACCTGACCAAGTGTCCGTATGTGCCGCCGCACGAGTTCAATTTGGACTTTCCGCACACCATGCTGCGGGCCAAGGCGATCAAGTTCAAAAAAGGTGAGGTGGGTGCGGCCGAGCAATTTCTGGCTTCCACCGACGTGCACGGCTCATTTGCCGGCATTCCCATCGTGGTGCAGACCATCAATGCGGTCAACAAGACCAAGCTGGCCCGCAAGGTGATGGAGTCGGCCCTGGGCGTGGATCAGCATGCCTGGCTGCCTTCGCTGGCCACCCACAAATTTCGCTCCAGCGCCAGCCAGGCCAGCGCCACCGTCGTCAAAGACGGTGCAAGCACGCCGGGCAAGGTGGCGATTTATTCCACTTGCTACATCAACTACAACGAGCCCGGCATTGGCCACGACCTGCTCAAGATCCTTGACCACAACGAGGTGCCCTATGTCCTGGTGGACAAGGAAAAGTGCTGTGGCATGCCCAAGCTCGAGCTCGGCGACCTGGAGTCGGTGGACCACAGCAAGCAGGCCAATATCCCGGTGCTGGCCCGATATGCCCGCGACGGCTACGCCATTTTGAGCGCGGTGCCCAGTTGCACCTTGATGTTCAAGCAGGAAATCCCGCTGATGTACCCCGACGATGCCGACGTGCAATTGGTCAAGGAACACATGTGGGATCCCTTCGAATACCTCATGGCCCGCAAGCGCGACGGTCTGCTCAAGACGGAGTTCACCGAGTCTTTGGGCAAGATCAGTTATCAGATTCCTTGCCACGGCCGGGTTCAAAACATAGGCAAGAAGACCGAAGAGATGCTCAAGATGGTGCCCGGTACCAGCGTTCATACCCATGAGCGTTGCTCGGGCCATGCCGGCACCTTTGGCGTCAAGAAGCCCTTCCACGACCAGGCCATGAAGATTGGCAAACCCCTGTTCAAGGCCATGGCCAAGCACAAGGATGGCGGTATGCCCGATGTGATCTCCAGTGACTGCCCGCTAGGCGGCCACCACATTGCCCAGGGCTTCGAGGTCAATGAGTTGGGCCAGGTGCCACAAAAGCATCCACTGACCTTGATTCGCACGGCCTACGGTCTCGATTAATTCATTCAACTGTTGCCAGGGCAGGTGGTCGCTGACTGCTGAGCCCGAAAGGACATCGACCATGCAAATGACCGGAAAAGTTACCCGAGACAGCCTCATGACCTTGGAGGCCTACAGCAAATGGCGCAAGGAGAACAAGAGCGCGGTGGTCAAGCACCGTCAGCTGCGCAGCGTGCAGCTCGGCGATCACCTGAACATTCAGTTTGAAAGCGAGCTGACCATCCGTTACCAGATCCAGGAGATGCTGCGCATCGAAAAGATTTTTGAGGAAGAGGGCATCGAGCATGAAATCGAGGCCTATGCGCCGCTTGTGCCTGAAGGCAGCAACTGGAAGGCCACCATGCTCATTGAGTACCCGGATGTCAATGAGCGCAAGCGCGAATTGGCCCGACTGATCGGCGTTGAGGACCGTGTGTTCGTTGAGGTTGAAGGCCTGCCGCGCGTCTATGCGATTGCTGACGAAGACCTCGATCGTGAAAACGAGGAAAAAACCTCGGCAGTGCATTTCATGCGCTTCGAATTCACCGCCCCCCAATGCGCGGCCATCAAGGCCGGTGCCAGCGTCAAGCTCGGTTGCGACCACACGCACTATCCGGCGCATGTGAGCATCGCGCCGGAAACGCTGGCTAGCCTGGCCGGGGATTTGCGCTAAGTTCTCGAGCCATCGCGCTCGGTGCGGCTTGGCCGCAGCCAGCCCGGCGGTTGGGCTGCCCAGTGGGTGTCGGGGCCTGGCACCTGGGGCAATTTTCGCGGGCGAGGGCAGCGGCGTTATCGCATCCCGATCCGTGCATCGGGCCCGAAGACGGTTCCCGCCTCTCGCGGCAGGCAGCGCCAGTAGGCCGGCTGGGCTTGGACCTGGGCGCCCAACGCTGCGGCGGCCTGCCAGCCCCAGCGAGGCCGGTAGAGAAAGGCGCGGGCCAGGGCGACCAGATCTGCATCGCCGCGGGCCAGAACCTCTTGCGCCTGCTCGGGGTCGGTGATCAGGCCAACGGCAAAAGTGACCAGGCCAGAGCGTTTGCGGACCTCTCGGGCCAGCGGCACCTGATAGCCCGGGCCCAGCGCAATCTTCTGCTGGGGCGATACGCCACCCGATGAGATGTGGACAAATTGCGCGCCGGCAGCCTTGATCCGGCAGGCCAGTTCCGCGGTTTCCTCCAGCGTCCAGCCGCCATCGACCCAATCGGTGCCCGACAGGCGCACGCCCAGCGTTCCACCGAAGGCTTGCCTGACGTCGCTGAGCACCTCCATCGTCAGGCGGATGCGGTTTTCAAAGGAACCACCGTAGGCGTCCAGGCGCTGAT
>JAJTGH010000156.1 GCA_021299555.1 Comamonadaceae bacterium | reverse complement strand
TGACCCAAAGCCGCAGCCCTCGGCCAAAACGCTCCTGTGCGTATTCGGCCAGGGTGCGCCCCTGCGGCATTCGCCGGCGTATGCTTGGCCCGCACCAGCCCAGCACCCAAAAGGGAAGGGCCGCAGCCACGGCGTACCCCACCACGGCAACCGGGCCGACGAACGCGCCAATTTCAGGTGGCACAAACAGGATCCAGCCACCCAGACCGGATGCCAGAAAAGACAGGCCCAAGGCCGTTGCACTTTGTGAGTCGCGGGCGGTCAGGTAGTCGTCCAGACTGGCGACCGGAGTTCGATCGCGCAGTGCAACCCAAATGAAAAAAACGAGGGCAGCGGCCAGGGCCGCTATGGTGGCGTAAAGCATGTCGCTCTTCCTCCGCCGGTATGAGCCGGATCAGGTTCCAGGGTCAGCGCCGAATCAGGCGCAGTCTCAGCCCCTTTCGGGACTCCCCTGGCGACGGGTTGATGGTGATTGCCTGCCTTGAGATTTCAAGGCAGGGCGCATTCTACGCGGCTCGGCCCTGATCGTGCCGCGAGGGCACGCAGCACGCACCGGCCGGCTAGTCGTCGAACACCGGCGACTCCACCCCCAGCACCTTGTGCAGCTTTGGGCTGGTCGTGGTGTACTGCAGGTGGATCTTGCCTTTTTCGGGGAAGATCAGGGCTGCGGCAGCAAAGGCGGCCAGGGCGCATTCGTGAAAGCCGGAGAGGATGAGCTTTTTCTTGCCCGGATAGGTGTTGATGTCGCCCACTGCAAAAATGCCTGGGATGCTGGTTGAAAACTTCTCGGTGTCGACCACCAGTTGCTTGCGCTCGATCTGCAGACCCCAGTCGGCGATTGGACCGAGCTTTGGACTCAGGCCAAAAAACACCAGGACGATGTCGGTCGGCACCACCCGAGTGACCCCGTCGCCGCCGGTCACCTTGGCGCCGACCAGACGGCCGTCGCGCTCCTCGTAGCCGGTGACCTGGCCGACGATGAACTGCATCTCATAGGCTTCGCACAGCTCTCGCATCTTGGCCACGCTGGCTGGCGCGGCCTTGAAGCCGTCTCGCCGGTGCACCAAGATCACGCTCTCGGCCTTGTTTGGACCTTCGGCCGCGAAATTGAGCGTCCAGTCCAAGGCCGAATCGCCACCGCCAACGATCAGCAGGTTCTTTCCTGCAAACTCGGCTGGGTTTCGCTGAACCGGTCCAGCCCATCGATCTTGAGTGTGCGCGGTTCAAAAGCACCCACACCGGCTGCGATGAAGATGGTCTTGCTTAAGAACTCAGTGCCTTTGGAGGTTTTGACGAAAAAGCGCCCATCTTCACGATGCTGTACTTCGGTGACTGTCTGTCCCAGATGGAACGTTGCCCCAAAAGGCTTGATCTGCGCGAGCAGCGCATCGGTCAACTCTTTTCCGGTGCACACCGGGATGGCCGGGATGTCATAAATAGGCTTGTCGGGGTACAGCTCGATCGGTTGGCCGCCCGGGTAGGCCAGAGAATCGATGACGTGTGCTTTGATTTCGAGCAGGCCGAGTTCAAAGACCTGAAACAGGCCCACTGGGCCGGCTCCTATGATGACGGCATCGGTTTCAATCAGGCCCTCTTGTGGGGCAGTTTGAGAGGTCACTTCGGATCGCTTTATGTGTGAATCGGTTTCAGACGCGACAGACCGTGCTTGACGGTCCGTGTCCTGGGGTCATCAGCGGATCAATTCGCCGAGCTTGTCAGTCTTATCTTTCCAGTCATCGGCGTCGGCAAGCGGCGTTTTGCGCTTGGTGATGCTTTTCCAAGTGGGTAATTTGGCCAGATCGGCGTTGAGCTTCGTGAACGCCTGCTGCTCGGCTGGCAAGTCTTCTTCTGCGTAAATCGCGTTGACCGGGCACTCGGGAATGCACACTGCGCAGTCTATGCATTCGTCGGGGTCGATCACGAGCATGTTGGGGCCTTCGCGGAAGCAGTCCACGGGGCAAACGTCCACACAGTCGGTGTACTTGCAGCGGATGCAGGATTCGGAGACGACGTGGGTCATGAGGCAAGCCTGATTCGATGAAAATCGTGATTTTATGGGCTTTCGACCATCAGGGCGCCTGAAGTGCGGTGCGAGGCGGTATCGACCAAAATCAATGAACCCATGGCTTGAGACTGTCTGTACGACAAGGCGGGCAATGGTTCTTGCAAGGCCAAATCGATCAGGCCGATGGCATTTGGCCCCAGTTGCGTGGCCGGGTGGGTTTCCAAGGTGCTGATTTGCGTCTGGTTGATGATTCGCGTGACCTTGGCTTTGACCCAGCGGTGCCCGTGCAGGGCCCAATAGGAGCGACCAGGCAGCAAAGGCTCGTCGTCTAGCCAAGCGACCCGCGCACGCAGCGTGCTGGTGACCGCAGCCTCGCTGGCCCCACTGCTTTGCAATGTGTCCCCGCGCGAGATGTCGAGTTCGCGGTCCAAAATCACGCCGGCGCTGCGACCAGCACCAACGGCGGCCGGTCGGCGGGCGCTGTCAAGCACTTGGACGACCTTGGCGCGCTTGCCGCTGGGGTGCACCGTGATGCTCTGACCGGCGCGCAGTTGCCCGGTGGCCACGCGACCCCAGAAAAGCCGTCGGCCCTGGTTGGTATCGCTGCTGCTGGAAAATTTTTCCACCCATTGAACCGGTAGCACCAGCGGCATGTCCGTATCCTGATGCGCAACGGGGAGCGCCTGGAGCAGATCGAGCAAACTCGGGCCGTCATAGCCGCACCAGTGCTTGCGTGACTGGACCACGTTATAGCCCTCCAGCGCTGAAATGGGTACGCAGGCGTCAATGCTCAAGGCGGCTTGCTGAGCAAATTGGCGCAGGGCAGTGCCAATGTGGGCATAAGCCAGTTGCGGATCGGCCACCGCGTCGAGCTTGTTGATTGCAAAGACGACTGAAGGCACGCGCAACATGGCCAGCAGCAGGCAATGGCGCCTGGTTTGCTCGAGCAGGCTCGGCACTTGTTCCTGCCACGCCAACTTGGTGGCATCGACCAGAACCACGGCTGCATCGGCGCTGGACGCAGCGGTCACCATGTTTCGGGTGTATTGCTCGTGACCGGGGGTGTCTGCGATGATGAACTTGCGCCGTGCGGTATTGAAATAGCGGTGGGCCACATCGATGGTGATGCCTTGCTCGCGCTCGGCTTGCAGGCCATCGGTCAGCAATGCCAGATCGGGTTGGCCGGCTCGCTCGACACTGGCCAGTTGGTCTCGCAGCACGGCGCGCGAATCGAACAGCAGTCGACCGATCAGGGTGCTCTTGCCGTCGTCAACGCTGCCGCAGGTGATGAATCGTAGAGCCGTGCTGGTATCGTTCAAATTCAGTGCATCCTGGCTGGTGTGCAGTGTGCTGTTCATCAAAAGTAGCCCTCTTTTTTGCGCTTTTCCATGGACGCGTCCGAAGTCTTGTCGTCCATCCGGGTGGCACCGCGCTCGCTGACATCAGCCGTAAGCGTTTCCATAACGACCTGCTCTGCGGTGGCGGCGTGGCTGTCCACGGGGCATGTGCAGGTGATATCGCCGACCGTACGGAATCGGACCCAACGCTCTTGCACCTGTTCGTCCTCGTGTGCGGGCGTCAGATCGGTCACCGGAACCAAAAGACCTTTGCGTTCAACCACGGGGCGCTGGTGCGCGTAGTAAATGGAGGGCAGGGCCACCTTTTCGCGGGCGATGTATTGCCAGACGTCGAGTTCGGTCCAGTTGGAAATGGGGAAGACCCGAAAGTGTTCGCCCGGCTGAAGGCGGGTGTTAAATAGGGCCCAGAGTTCCGGGCGCTGGTCTTTGGGCTGCCACTGACCAAAGCGGTCGCGGTGGCTGAAGATGCGCTCTTTGGCGCGGGCCTTTTCCTCGTCCCGCCGGGCTCCGCCGATCAAGGCATCGAACCCGAACTCCTCAATGGCCTCCAGCAAGGTCACTGACTGATGCACGTTGCGACTCTCGCCCGGGTGGGCCAGGCGCACGGTGCCGCGGCGCATCGAGTCCTCCACGCTGCGAACGATCAGCTGGGCCCCCAACTCGCTGGCTCGGCGGTCACGAAAGGCGGTCACTTCGGGAAAGTTGTGTCCGGTGTCGACCATGAGCAGGGGATAGGGGATCTTGCCGCCGCGCTGACGATCGATGAATGCTTTTTCAGCACACTTGAGCATCACCAGCGAGTCCTTACCCCCGGAAAAAAGGAGCGCGGGACGTTCAAAGGCTGCGGCCACCTCACGCAATATGAAGATGGTTTCCTCCTCCAGGGCGTCGAGATGCGCACGGCTGAGCTCAACGGTTGCGGCCTGAAGGAAACGGGGGTCGGTTGGTGCGTTCATGTACGAACTTTCTGCAAGGGAGTCATCGAAAAATTGACACGGGTGTGCAGGCCGCATTCCTTGTTGCCTCGCGCCTCTTCCCACCACCAGCGGCCCGAGCGCAGATCCTCACCCAGGGACACTGCCCGGGTGCACGGGGCGCATCCGATGCTGGGGAAAAATTCGTCGTGCAGTCGGTTGTAGACCATCGCCTCCCGGCCGATGTAGTGCCACACGTCACCCGTGGTCCAGTGCGCCAGCGGATTGACTTTGGTGCGATCACCGTCAGCCTCCATGAAGGCCACCTCTGCGCGGCTTGCTGACTGCTGCCGGCGCAGGCCGGTGAGCCAGCCGCGCTGTCCGGCCAGGGCGCGTGTCAGTGGCTCGCTCTTTCGGATGGTGCAGCACTGCTTGCGCAGCTCCAGGCTCTGGTACATCGCCCGCTGGCCGTGCATCTGCTCGAACGCCGCGGCAGTATCGGGATGAGGCTTGAAGACCTCGACTTTTAGGCCATAGCGGTGCTCGATTTGTGCAACAAGCTCCAGGGTTTGTGCATGGAGCTTGCCGGTGTCAAGCACAAAGATGCGGACCTTTCCCCCGGTTTTTGCCAGCAAATGGGTGATGACCATGTCTTCCGCACTCAGACTGCTGGCTTGGCTGAGGGGTGAAAGTGTCTGCGCAGCTTGCTCGATGATTTCTTGGCTTTGGGCCAGTTTCGCTTCGAAGTCTGGCGAGGCGAGGGCGTAACGTTGCACTGCGCTCATGACAAGGCCTTTGCAAAGCGTGGCGTCTGCTGCAGTGCGTCGCCCTGATATGTCCCTGCATTGAAGCCAGGGTAGTCCTGAAGCACGCGCAGGGCGATTTCGGTCGGCTGATCAGCGCGCAGAACGGCCGTGTCAAAGCCACAGCGCTGCATCAGGGCGAGCTGGTCGATCAGAACATCGCCCGTGGCCACCAGTTCGCCCGCAAAGCCCAGACGCCGGCGCAACAAAAACGCCTGACTGTAGGCCCGGCCATCGGTGAATTTGGGGAAGACCAGCTCGATGCGATCGATGCCCTGCAGGTCGACGGACTGTGGATCCGCGTCGTTGCTCAGTCGCAGTGTGCGCGGGTGGCTCTCAAAAAGGTCGGCGGTGAGCAGTTTCATGACGCGTATACAGGCTTGGCTGTGAGTTGGCGGACTTCATTGGCTGCGTCCCTGAAAGCATCGTGCCCAACGCGCTGCGCGCACGCAATGAAGGACTCCTTGCTGTGGCGCAATTCCCTATAGGTTTCGAGCAAGGCCTCGATCACGTCGGGCACTTCGGCTGCCGCAAAGGAGGGACCTACAACCTTACCGGCGACAGCGGGGCCGCCGAGATCAGAACCATCGGATCCACCGATGGAGACCTGGTACCACTCCTTGCCGTCCTTGTCGACGCCAAGAATTCCGATGTGACCACTGTGGTGGTGTCCGCAGGAGTTGATGCAGCCGCTGATGTGCAGGTCGATGGGGCCGAGATCATGCAAATCGTCGAGGTCCTGATAGCGCTCTGTGATGCTCTGTGCAATCGGGATGGATCGGGCATTTGCCAGTGCGCAGTAGTCACCGCCTGGGCAGGCAATCATGTCGGTGAGCAATCCGATGTTGGGTTTGGCCAGTCCAAGCTTGCGTGCCCTGGACCAAAGCTGCGGCAATTGCTCCAAGCGCACCCAGGGAAGCAAGAGGTTCTGCTTGTGCGTCACGCGCGCCTGGCCAGCGCTGAAGTCGTCGACCAGTTGAGCCAGCGCATCGAGTTGTTCCGCCGTGGCGTCTCCGGGAGCAAGACCGAGCCGCTTGAATGAAAGCGTGACAGCGCGCAGCTGCGGATTTTTGTGGGCTGTGACGTTTTTCTCGAGCCAGCGAGCAAATTGAGCGTCGTCCTCTGCCCCCGCTGCCAGGCTGGCGTTGACCGCGGCGCTGTCGCCAGATCTTGCCTGTGGCAGATCGGGCGCCGCAAAGCTTGCAGCAACCCGGTTGAATTCGGTCGCGGTGATCGTGTGTTGGCCCCAGTCCTGNNNNGTCCTGGTTCAAAATCTGTTGGTATTCCTGTTCAACTTCGTTGATGAAGCGCTGTCCTTCTGCTTTGACCAAGATCTTGATTCGCGCCTTGTAGATGTTGTCGCGCCGTCCCCAACGGTTGTAAACCCGAATCACGGCCTCCAAGAAATTGAGGATCTCGGTCCACGGCAGGAAACTTCGGATCACAGTGCCAGTGATGGGCGTGCGCCCCATGCCTCCGCCAACGAGCACCTTGAAGCCGAGCTGGCCTTGCGCATCGCGCAACAGATAAAGCCCGACATCGTGCCAGGCTGTGGCGGCGCGGTCCTGCGTAGCGCCCGTGATCGCGATCTTGAATTTGCGGGGCAAAAATGCGAATTCAGGATGCAGGGTGCTCCACTGGCGCAGGATCTCGCCAAATGGACGAGGGTCGGCCACTTCGTCAGCAGCGATGCCTGCGAGTTCATCGCTGGTGATGTTGCGTATGCAATTGCCACTGGTCTGGATCCCATGCATGTTGACCGAGGCCAGCAAATCCATGACATCGGCCGAGCGTTGCAGCGGGATCCAGTTGAACTGCACGTTCTGCCGTGTGGTGAAGTGGGCCAGTCCGGCGCGCAGCCGCACAGTACTGGGCCCGAGCCGCTCTTGCAGGGCCTGAGCCGAGGCCAGCAGGTCCGTGCCGGGCTGGTCATACTCGCGCGCAACCCGGGCCAGCACCCGCAATTGATCGCTCGACAGTTCTCCATACGGCACGGCCACGCGCAGCATGGGGGCATGCCGTTGGACGTACCAGCCGTTTTGCAGGCGCAGGGGACGAAACTCTTCTTCGCTGAGCAAACCGGCTTGCCAGCGCTCGAGTTGGTCACGGTATTGCCGAGCGCGTGCGCGAATGAATTGCTGGTCGAAGGCGGTGTACTGGTACATGGGTCAGGGCCAAGGTAAGTGTTGTGCATCGACGGCCGCGCTGCTGGGCTGCATTGAACGGCCGGCAGACTGTAGCGAGGGATGTTCCTGCCGCAAACAACACTTTTGTAAGACGCTTATGCGCATATGCATATGCCAAATAAATCGTGAGGTATTTCATCGCTCACAGCCTGCCTCCCGCGTGTGCGCTGTTACAGTTTGGTCAACACGTCGCACCCCTGGCTCGAGGAGTCCTGGGTGTGCTTTGAGCGAAGGAAAGTCAGATCATGAATTTCGGTATGCGAGACGCCACAGCGGCGGTGTTCATCACCCTTTTTTCGGCCCTTGCCGCGGCGCAAAGCGTTGCTGGCAAACCACCGATTCGCATTGGTGAGATCAACAGCTACTCAGCCATTCCTCAATTCACCCAACCTTACCGGCAGGGTTGGCAATTGGCCGTTGAAGAGATCAACCAAGCGGGCGGTTTGTTGGGGCGTCCGGTTGAAGTGATTGCACGGGACGATGCCGGAAAGCCTGAAGAAGCGCTGCGCCATGCGGTGGAACTCACCGCCAAAGAAAAGGTTGACGTGCTCGTTGGTGGATTTCTCTCCAACGTCGGGCTGGCGCTGGCCGACCATGCGCTCAAGAACAAGCGGCTGTTCCTGGCCAGTGAACCGTTGACCGACGCGATCGTTTGGGAAAAGGGCAACCGCTACACCTTCCGACTGCGCGCCAGCACCTATATGCAGTCGGCCATGCTGGTGGAGGAAGCTGCCAAGATGCCGGCCAAACGCTGGGCCACCATCGCACCGAACTACGAATATGGGCAGAGCGCGGTCGCAAGCTTCAAGGAACTGCTCAAGGCCAAGCGGCCGGATGTGGAGTTTGTCAGTGAGCAATGGCCCGCTCAGGGCAAGCTCGAGGCTGGCACCACTTTGCAGGCCACGATGGCCGCGAAACCGGAGGCGATTTTCAACGTGACGTTTGGCCCGGATCTGGCGCGCCTCGTGCGCGAGGGCAATCAGCGCATATCTGGACGTGCTAAAGGATGAGACTCCCCGAGGCTGGATCGTGACTGGCTATCCATGGGATCAGATTGATGCCCGGGAGCACGCGAGTTTTGCGGCCAACTACATGCGCCGTTTTGGCGAGAACCCCAAGCTCGGCTCGGTTGTGGGCTATGCCAGCATGCAGGCCATCTTTGCCGCCATCAACAAGGCCAAATCGGTGGACAACGAAAAGCTGATTCTGGCCATGAGGGGGCTGCCCTTTAGTACGCCATTTGGGCCTGCGCAGTTTCGCGCGATCGATCAGCAGTCGACCATGGGGGCTTTTGTGGGCAAGCTCGACTTGCGCGGCAATCGCGGCACCATGGTGGAATGGCGCTATGCCGACGGCAAGCGCTACCTGCCCAGCGATGCCTATGTGAAGGCCCGCCGGCCGGCAGAGGCCATGAAGTAGATTGGCTCCCGGCCCCTCGGGGAGGGCAATACCGTTGGGTGGCGGTCGAGCCAGCATTGGGCGTAAAATAGCGGGTTTGACGGTTCGGTGACCGCCGCCTTGCAGCGCTTTTCGCTCAGGCAGGGTCATTGGGCTCGACACCGGGATCTTGAACGCGCTCAGCGCGCATCGAATGAGGGCACAGCCAGTGGCAAGAACTGAAACCAAGACCGCCGTCCTTCCGGACGGTTTGCGTTACAAGTCCAAAGTCTCGGGTTCGCCCTTTGTGGCCACCACCTCGTTTGGCAGCGCCACCATGTCATGCTTTCTGTGTGGCAAGCACCGCCCGCGCTCCATGATGGGGACCAAGAAAGGCCTTGGCAAGGCCCAGGCGGTCGGCGCCCCTTCGTGCAAGGAACTCGACGCTCAGCTGAGCAAGAAATAAAGCCATCTACAAGGCGTGGCCGGCCTCGGGCTGCGCGCATCGGCTTGGTCCTTTTGGCTTGACGTGTCGCTACTTTTTTCTCTTTTGCTGAGCCATCCGCGCCGCCTGCTTGCGCTGGTCGCACTTCTGTGCGTGGCTCTCCTGTCCTTCGGGCTTTACCTTCAGCATGTGGTGGGCCTGGAGCCTTGCCCGATGTGCATCGTGCAGCGCTACGTCATGGTGCTGATGGCCCTGGTGGCCGCTGTGGGTGCAGTCGTTGCTTCGGTTGGCGCCCAGATGCTCGCAGCCGCCCTCGTGGCAACACTTTCAGCGGCCGGTGCATTCGTGGCGGCGCGTCAGAGTTGGCTGCAGTGGTATCCGCCCGAGGTCTATACCTGCGGGCGAGACTTCTACGGCATGATCGAGACTTTCCCTCTCAAGCGTGCCATACCCATGATCTTTCGCGGCGGCGGCGATTGCACCAAGGTCGATTGGACACTGCTTGGTTTATCGATTGCCAATTGGTCTTTTCTGGCCTTTGTCGGGATCGGCTCTTTGACGGTTTGGCTTTTGTGGCGCCACTGGCGGCAAGCGCAGAACGTCGTCCGCGATCAGCTGGCAGCAGGCCAAAGTTGAGGCGAGCTTGCCCAAAAATGGTGCACTGATCTGAAGAAGGCGCTTGATCGCGCCCCGGGCTCATCCGCCAAAAAAGCCCTTAAGCTTGTCGGTCCAACCTTCTTCGGTCGGGGTGTGCTTGGCGCCGCCCTTCTTGAGGGAATCGTCGAAGTCCTTGAGCAATTTGCGCTGGTGCTCGGTGAGCTTGACTGGGGTTTCCACCGCGATGTGGCAGTACAAATCGCCCGGGTAACTTGAGCGGATCCCTTTGATTCCTTTGCCCCGCAGTCGAAACTGTTTGCCCGCTTGTGTGCCCTCGGGGATGTCGATGGCCGCCTTGCCGTTCAGTGTCGGGACCTCGATCTCGCCGCCGAGTGCGGCGCGCGGAAAGCTGATTGGCACCACGCAATGCAGATCATCGCCATCGCGCTCGAAGATGTCGTGTTTTTTGACCCGAATCTCGATGTAGAGGTCGCCAGCTGGCCCGCCGTTGGTTCCGGGTTCGCCATTGCCTGATGAGCGAATGCGCATGCCGTTGTCGATGCCCGCCGGAATCTTGACCTCCAGGGTCTTGTGCGCTTTGAGTTTGCCGACCCCGTGACAGGCCACGCAGGGTTCGGGGATGAGCTTACCCGTGCCCCGACACTGCGGGCAGGTTTGCTGCACACTGAAAAATCCCTGGCGCATTTGCACCACCCCGTTGCCGTGGCAGGTGGTGCAGGTCACCACCTTGGTGCCAGGCTTGGCCCCGGTCCCCGAGCAAGTGCGGCAATCGTCCCAACTCGGGATTCGAATTTGTGCGTCCTTGCCAGCTGCCGCCTCGTCCAGGCTGACTTCCATGGCATAGCTGATGTCGTTGCCGCGAAAGACCTGGCGTCCACCGCCGCCACCGCCGCGTCGGTTGCCGCCGAATACGTCGCCAAAGATGTCACCAAAGGCTTCGGCAAAGCCACCAAAGCCCTCGGCACCCCCGGCTCCGGGGCCACGCATATTGGGGTCGACCCCCGCGTGGCCGTACTGGTCGTAGGCGCCGCGTTTGCCGGAGTCTGAGAGCACCTCGTAGGCCTCCTTGACTTCCTTGAATTTTTCCTCGGCGGCCTTGGCTGCATCACCCTGGTTGCGGTCTGGGTGGTATTTCATCGCCAGCTTGCGATAGGCCTTTTTGATGTCGTCGTCGCCGGCGTTACGGGGAACGCCCAGGATCTCGTAAAAGTCTTTTTTGGCCATGAAACCGTGTCTTCAGTGGTCTAGGGGTGCTGCTTGATGCAATAAAGCGGAACCTGGGCATGGTCCAGTTCCGCTTGCAAGTGTTGCCGTGCTCGCCGACACGGCAACCATAGGGGGGACTTGCCGTCGGTTCAGCCTCTTTTGACTTCCTTGACCTCGGCATCGACCACATTATCGTCCTGAGCCTTGGCAGCGCCCGCGCCCGCTTGCGCACCGGCCGTAGCGCCTGCGTCGGCACCGGCACCGGCACCGGCTTGCGCGCCTTGGCTCGCTTGCATATCGGCATACATTTTTTCGCCGAGTTTTTGGCTCGCTTCCATCAGGGCCTCTCGCCCGCCTCGAGCTTGTCGCCGTATTCACCCAGCGACTTCTTGACACTGTGCACAAGCGCGTCGGCGTTGTTCTTGGCTTGCACGAACTCGACCTTTTCTTTGTCGGCTACAGCATTGAGTTCGGCGTCCTTGACCATTTGCTCAATCTCGGCTTCAGACAGGCCGGAGTTGGCCTTGATGGTGATCTTGTTTTCTTTGCCGGTGCCCTTGTCTTTGGCGCCCACATGCAAGATGCCGTTGGCGTCGATGTCAAAAGACACCTCGATCTGCGGCGTTCCACGTGCGGCTGGCGGGATGCCCTCAAGATTGAATTCGCCCAGAGCCTTGTTGGCCGCCGCGATCTCGCGCTCCCCCTGGAACACCTTGATGGTCACGGCAGGCTGGTTGTCTTCCGCCGTGGAGAAGGTTTGTGCGAACTTGGTGGGGATGGTGGTGTTCTTCTTGATCATCTTGGTCATCACACCGCCCATGGTCTCGATGCCCAGTGACAGGGGCGTGACGTCGAGCAGCAGCACATCGGTGCGGTCTCCCGAGAGCACCTGACCCTGAATGGCAGCGCCCACGGCGACCGCCTCGTCGGGGTTGACGTCCTTGCGAGGCTCCTTGCCAAAAAATTCCTTGACCTTGTCCTGAACCTTGGGCATGCGGGTCATGCCGCCAACCAGGATCACATCATGGATGTCATTGACACTCACACCGGCGTCCTTGATGGCCACGCGGCACGGCTCGATGGTGCGCTCGATCAACTCGTCGACCAGGCTCTCGAGCTTGGCGCGCGTCATCTTGATATTCAAGTGCTTGGGGCCGGTGGCGTCGGCCGTGATGTAGGGCAGGTTGACGTCGGTGGCCGCCGAGCTCGACAGCTCAATCTTGGCCTTTTCAGCCGCTTCCTTCAGGCGCTGCAGGGCCAGCACGTCCTTGGACAGATCCACGCCTTGCTCTTTCTTGAACTCAGCGATGATGAAGTCGATGATGCGCTGGTCGAAGTCTTCGCCACCGAGGAAGGTGTCGCCGTTCGTGGAGAGCACCTCGAACTGCTTTTCGCCATCGACGTCAGCAATTTCGATGATGGAGACGTCGAAAGTGCCGCCGCCAAGGTCGTAGACCGCAATCTTGCGGTCGCCCTTGGATTGCTTGTCCAGGCCAAAAGCCAGCGCTGCGGCTGTGGGCTCATTGATGATGCGCTTGACGTCGAGACCGGCAATGCGTCCGGCGTCCTTGGTGGCCTGGCGCTGGGCATCGTTGAAATAGGCCGGCACCGTGATCACGGCCTCGGTCACCGTTTCGCCGAGGTAGTCTTCGGCGGTCTTTTTCATCTTGCGCAGCACTTCTGCACTGATTTGCGGCGGGGCCAGTTTCTGGCCACGCACTTCGACCCAGGCGTCACCGTTGTCGGCTTTGCTGATGGTGTAGGGCATCAGGTCGATGTCTTTCTGGACCTCCTTTTCGCTGAACTTTCTGCCGATGAGGCGCTTGACTGCGTAGAGGGTGTTGCGCGGGTTGGTGACCGCCTGACGTTTGGCCGAGGCGCCGACCAGAATTTCACCGTCTTCCTGGTAGGCAATGATGGATGGCGTCGTGCGGGCGCCTTCGGCGTTTTCAATCACCTTGGTGTTGTTGCCCTCCATGATGGCCACGCAACTGTTGGTGGTGCCCAGGTCTATGCCGATGATTTTTGCCATGATTTGCGACTCCGAAGGTTATGCAATTTGTACGGTTGGGTTGGAAGGACCGTGTGGATGATCTTGTGAGGAATGTGTGGATAAGTTGCCAGTCTTCAAGGGGGTGGGCAGCCTTACTTGGGGGCGCTGACGGTGACCAGGGCGGGTCGCAAGACCCGTTCGGCAATGGAATAGCCCTTTTGCAGCACGCTGACCACCGTATTGGCTTCTTGTTCCGCCGGCACCATGCTGATGGCCTGGTGGTGATGAGGGTCGAACTTGGTTCCCGCCGGTGGCGAAATTTCCAGCACCTTGTTTCGCTCGAGCGCGCTTTTGAGTTGTTTGAGCGTGGCTTCGGTGCCGATGCGGATTTGCTCGGCGCTGGCGTCCTTGATCAGCAGGCCCGCCTCCAGACTGTCTGCCACGGGCAGCAAGCTCTCGGCGAAGCCCTCGACCGCGAATTTGCGCGCCTTCGCTATTTCTTCCTCGGCCCGGCGGCGAGCGTTTTCGGCTTCCGCTTTGGCCCGCAGATAGTTGTCAGCCAACTCGGCATTTTTTGCCTTCAAGCTGGCAATTTCCCCTTCAAGAGAGTCGCCATGGCCCGCAGACCCTGCGTCCAAGGGGCCCTTTTCACTTGAGACAGAGCTTTGAATTTGATCTTTAAGATCTTGATTTGTATTCGTTTTTTCGTTTTCAGACATGCTAAAAGAGATAATGCTCAAACGGATGTCCAGCACTTTGGGGCAAGAGTCGCCATTTCAAGCGTTTCATCGGTTGCGGCAGCGCTGGCACTGCGGTTGCGCGCTTTGCGCGTAAAAAAGCCCGCGCGGGGCGCGGGCCTGGGAGTCGTGGCTTTGACCGCTTACATGGTGTCGATGAAGCTGCGCAGTTTGTCGCTGCGGCTCGGGTGCTTGAGCTTGCGCAGGGCCTTGGCCTCGATCTGGCGGATGCGCTCGCGTGTGACGTCGAACTGCTTGCCCACCTCTTCCAGAGTGTGGTCGGTTGACATTTCAATGCCAAAGCGCATGCGCAGCACCTTGGCCTCGCGCGGGGTCAGACTGTCGAGGATATCCTTGACCACATCGCGCAAGCCGGCCTGCATGGCCGCATCGAGGGGCGCCGTGTTGGTGCTGTCCTCGATGAAATCACCCAGGTGGCTGTCGTCATCGTCGCCAATGGGCGTTT
The DNA here is from genome assembly GCA_021299555.1 of Comamonadaceae bacterium. Classification (GTDB taxonomy): domain Bacteria; phylum Pseudomonadota; class Gammaproteobacteria; order Burkholderiales; family Burkholderiaceae_C; genus Polaromonas. The sequence goes on along the minus strand of JAJTGH010000156.1, from coordinate 2,365 downwards.
CCATGGAGATCGGCTCCTTGGCGATCTTCATGATCTTGCGAATCTTGTCTTCCGGAATCTCCATCTTGGCCGCCAGGATGCTGGCATCGGGCTCGAAGCCAAACTCCTGCAGGTGCTGGCGCGACAGGCGGTTCATCTTGTTGATCGTCTCGATCATGTGCACGGGGATGCGGATGGTGCGGGCCTGATCGGCGATGGAGCGGGTGATGGCCTGGCGGATCCACCAGGTGGCATAGGTCGAGAATTTGTAGCCACGGCGGTACTCGAATTTGTCGACCGCTTTCATCAGGCCAATGTTGCCTTCCTGGATCAGGTCGAGGAACTGCAGGCCACGGTTGGTGTATTTCTTGGCGATCGAGATGACCAGGCGCAAATTGGCCTCGATCATCTCCTTTTTGGCCTCGCGCGAAGAGCGCTCGCCCTCGTTCATGCGCTTGTTGATGTCCTTGAGTTGCTCCAGCGGCACCACCACGCTGGCTTGCAGGCTCGCCAGTTTGGCCTGCAGTTCCTGTACGGCCGGGATGTTGCGACCCAAGACGGCCGACCAGGGCTTGCCGGCCGAGGCCTGCTTTTCCACCCACTTGGGGTTGAGCAGATTGGGCGGAAAGTCCTTGATGAACATTTCCTGCGGCATGCCGCACTTGTCGACGATGATGCGGCGCAACTCACGCTCGACCTTGCGGACCGTATTGACCTGCTCGCGCAACATGTCACACAGGCGCTCGATGGTCTTGGCCGTGAAACGCACGGTCATGAGCTCATCGCTGAGCGCCTTTTGCGCTTTGGCATAGGCGGTGCTGCCGTAGCCTTCTTTGCTGTAGATCTTGCGAACGTCGTCAAAGTGAGCGGCGATCCGGTCCAGGCGCAGCAAGGCCTCTTTCTTCATCTCCTCGAGCTTTTTCGTCAGCGCCTTGGAGCCGCCCTTGCCGTCGTCGTCATCCTCTTCGTCGAACTCGTCGAAGTCTTCCTCGGCGACATAGTCATCGGCCTCGTTGGGGTCGGAAAAGCCATCGACCACGTTGGAGATGACGACCTTGTTCTCACGAATCTCGCCAGCCATCTTGAGGATTTCGGCAATCGTGGCTGGGCTCTCCGAGATGGCCTCCATCATGCGCTGCAGGCCGCCTTCGATGCGCTTGGCAATCTCGATTTCACCCTCTCGGGTGAGCAACTCGACCGTGCCCATTTCGCGCATATACATGCGCACTGGATCGGTGGTGCGACCGAACTCCGAGTCCACTGTCGACAGCGCGGCCTCTGCCTCTTCTTCGGCTTCCTCTTCCGTGGCGACTGTGGGGCCGGTGTTGTTGAGCAGCAAGGTTTCGGCGTCAGGCGCTTGCTCATACACCGCCACGCCCATGTCATTGAGCATGTTGACCACGACTTCCAGCGTCTCCGCGTCCACGAGTTTGTCGGGCAGGTGGTCCGAGATTTCGCCGTGGGTGAGGTAGCCGCGGGTCTTGCCCAGCTTGATCAGCGTCTTCAGGCGCTGGCGGCGTTTGAGCATGTCTTCTTCAGACAGCACTGCCTCGTCCAGACCGAACTCTTTCATCAAGGCACGCTCTTTGGCCTTGCTGATTTTCATGCGCAGCGGCTTGGCTTTTTCAGCCGACTCGGCCACCGGCTCTTCGGCAAATTCGGCCTCGATATCGCTCAGGTCCTCATCGATCACGGGCTTACCGGCGTCTTTGCCCTTTTTGGCGTTTTTGTCGTTGATGGCTGCTTTGGCGGGTACGGGCTTGACCACGGGCAGCGCCTTTTTCTTGCTCTCTGGTGCCGCCTGAACAGCCGACTGCCCTTTTTTGAGCTCAGACTGTTTTTTGGCAGCTGGCTTGGCAACCGCTGCTGACGCCGCTTTCGCAGGCGCCGCTGCTTTCTTGGCCGCTGGCTTGGTGGCTGGGGCTTTTTTGGCAGCAGGCGCTTGGACTGGGGCTTTGGCCGGTGTTGCTTTGGCCGGTGTCGCTTTGGCGTTTTTGCTCAGTGGGGAAGCCTTGGCGGCACTTTTGGCGGGCGTTTTGGTAGCGCTTTTTGCCACTGGCTTGCTCGCCGGTTTGACGCTTGTTTTGCTGTTGGTTTTGGTGGCTGGCGCGGCTTTGCCTGAGGGCTTGGCGGGTTTGTTCTTGGCTTTGGCCGCAGGCTTGACGGACTTGACGGTAGGCATGAATGGTTCCCCGGGTCAAAAATCATGGGCTGGACAGCGCAATTTTCAGCCGGTGCCTTGAGGCAGGCGACTCAAAAACTGGCAGGCCAGTGGGCAGCAGTGGGTCGGCATCACCGGAATATCGGTCACGGCGCAGCCGTGACTCAAGATCCCAGGTGGGCAAGAAGGCAAGGGGGGTGGGCGAACATTTGGTGTGCAGCCCTT
>JAJTGH010000010.1 GCA_021299555.1 Comamonadaceae bacterium | reverse complement strand
GTGCCTACGTCGGGCATGAACAGGGTGTCCCCGACGAACACTGCATCGCCGATCTGGTAGGCCACACAGGCCGGCGTGTGGCCGGGAACGGCCATCACCGAGCCCTCAAGTTCGCCGATCGCAAGCGACTCACCGTCGGCCAGCAGTTTGTCAAACTGCGAGCCGTCGAGTTTGAACTGTGGCTCCAGGTTGAAGATCCCCTTGAACACTTTTTGAACCGTGGTGATCTGCTTGCCGATGCCGATCTGGCCGCCCAAGTGTTTTTTGAGATAGTGCGCGGCGCTGAGGTGGTCGGCGTGGGCGTGGGTTTCCAGGATCCACTGCACCTCAAGCCGATGCTCATGCACATAAGCAATCACCTGATCGGCCGAATCGGTGCGGGTGCGGCCTGATTTGGGGTCATAGTCCAGCACCGAATCAATGATGGCGCAGGCGCTGCCCGGACCGTTGTGGACCACGTAGGTGACCGTCCACGTGGCCGGGTCAAACAGGCCGTGAACCTGGGGCTTGGCGGGGGAGGGCGTTGCGGTCATGGCCAATCTTTCGATTAAATTTCAGATAGTCTATTGACAAATAAATTGTTTGTCAATAGACTATCTGCTGCTTAACTGAAAGGAGGTGTGCGACATGAGCGTAGCCACTCTCGAACTCGAGGACATGCGCCAGGCGGCCGCCCAAGCCTGCAGCCTCATGAAGGTGTTGGCCAATCCAGACCGCCTGATGATTCTCTGCCAACTCTCCCAGGGTGAAAAGCGGGTCGGTGAACTCGAAGAATTGCTGGGCATTGTGCAGCCGACCTTGTCGCAGCAGTTGACGGTGCTGCGCGACGAGCGGCTGGTGAGCACCCGGCGTGAAGGCAAGAACATTTACTACGCCCTCGACAGCCCAAAAGCACTGGCGGTGATCGAGACCTTGTATCAACAATTTTGCAGTGCACCGTGCAAGCCAGTCGATTGAGACTCTTGCGCATTTGAGAAGGACATTTCCATGACGATCGACTGGACTCATTTCACCCCCTGGGCTTCATTGGCCGGGGGCATCTTGCTGGGCTTGGCCTCAGCCATGTTCATCTTGGTCAATGGCCGGATTCTGGGCATCAGCGGCATCCTGGGCGGTCTGATGAGCCCCAAGCGCGGCGATACCGGGTGGCGCATCGCATTCATGCTGGGCATGCTGGCTGCGCCTTTTTCTCTGTCTTTGTTTGCGCCGGCCGGCTTGATCAGCGCGCCGCGCATCGATGCCGGATACGCCCTGGTCGTGCTCGCCGGCCTGTTGGTGGGTTACGGCACCCGCATGGGTTCGGGCTGCACCAGCGGCCATGGGGTGTGCGGCCTGTCGCGGCTCTCGCCCCGCTCTTTGGTGGCCACAGCCGCGTTCATGGCGGCCGGTTTTGCCATCGTCTATGTCGCTCGCCACCTGATCTGAAGGAGACCCTGATGAGTCGCAACATGACACACCGTTTGAGTGAATTCGCGGTCGGCCTGCTGTTCGGCTGGGGCCTGATGCTCGCCGGCATGACTGACCCTGCCAAGGTGATTGGCTTTCTGGATCTGGCCGGCGCCTGGGACCCGTCTCTGGCCTTTGTGATGGGCGGCGCGATTGCCGTTGGGTTTTTCGCTTTCGGCAGTGCCAAAAAGCGAACCAGTAATTTTCTGGGAGGCGCCCTGCATCTTCCCACCTCGCGGGACATCGACAAGCCGCTGGTGGCCGGTTCGCTCCTGTTTGGCGCTGGCTGGGGTCTGGCCGGATTTTGTCCGGGCCCGGCCATTGTGAGCATGGCGGCCGGTCAGCCCAAGGCGGCCGTGTTTTTCGTGGCTATGCTGGCCGGCATGCTGGTGTTCGATTGGCTCGACCGGATGGGCCGGCGCGTGGCGGCGGCTGCCTGAGTCCATGACCTGTTTTGGAGCTGTTGCATGTCTGTTCAATCCCTAAGCGCTGATTGCCCAAGCAGCGCACGCTCGAACCTCTTGTGGCAGCTTTCGCGCAGCCAGCCGTAAGGCGCATGGCCCCTCGCATGTCCTGGCCCAGCCTGGCTACAGCCGCGTCGTACTTGCCCATCTTGTCCTGGGGGCGTCGGTACGATCGTGCCACTTTGGTCAGCGATCTGGTGGCGGCAATGATCGTCACAATCATGCTGATTCCGCAAAGTCTGGCGTATGCGTCGCTGGCCGGCTTGCCGCCCGAGGTTGGGCTGTACGCCAGCATTGCACCGCTGCTGCTGTACGCCGTATTTGGCACCAGTCGTGTCCTGGCTGTCGGGCCGGTGGCTGTGGTCTCGCTCATGACGGCCACGGCCATTGGCGATCATGCGGTGGCGGGCTCGCCCGAGTACTGGACCGTGGCCATCACCCTGGCTTTTCTGTCGGGCGCGATGCTGCTGTTGATGGGCGTGCTGCGCCTGGGCTTTTTGGCCAGCTTTCTCAGCCATCCGGTGATCTCTGGTTTCATCACCGCATCGGCCCTGCTGATCGCGGCCGGTCAGCTCAAGGTGATTCTGGGCGTCAAGGTCGAGGGGCACAGTTTTTTTGAACTGGTCTGGGGCTTGGTGCAGCAGGGCCAACGCATTCATTTGACGACGGCTGTATTGGGCCTGGCCACGGTGGCCTTCCTGTTCTGGGCCAGGCGCAGCCTCAAGCCCCTGCTGCTGAAATTGGGTTTGGGCGCCCGGCTGGCCGATGTGCTCGCCAAGGCGGGGCCGGTGGCTGGCATCGCTGTGACGGCCTGGCTGACCTGGTTCTTCCATTGGCACGAGGCGGGCGTGCGCATCGTCGGCACAGTGCCCCAGGGATTTCCGCCTTTGAGTTTGCCGTCCTTTGACCTGGCACTGTGGCAAGAGCTGGCGGTGCCCGCGCTGTTGATCAGCGTGGTGGGATTTGTCGAGTCGGTCTCCGTGGGCCAGACTCTGGCGGCCAAGCGACGCCAACGCATCGAGCCCGACCGAGAACTGGTCGCGCTGGGCGCCAGCAATTTGGGTGCCGCCTTCACCGGCGGCTTTCCGGTGACCGGCGGCTTCGCGCGATCGGTGGTCAATTTTGATGCGGGAGCGCAGACGCCGGCGGCCGGTGTGTTCACCGCCGGCGGTATCTTGCTGGCGGCGCTTTTCCTCACGCCGGCGCTGTATTTCGTGCCGCAAGCCACGCTGGCAGCGACCATCGTGGTGGCGGTGCTCTCTCTGGTGGATCTGGACATCTTGCGGCGCACCTGGGCGTATGCCAAGTCCGACTTTGCTGCCGTCGTGGTGACCTTGCTGGTCACCCTGGGTGTGGGGGTGGAGTCGGGTCTGGTGGCCGGTGTGCTGGTGTCGCTGGCCCTGTTCCTGTTCAAGACCAGCCGACCGCACATTGCTGAAGTCGGCCTGGTCGCGGGCACCGAGCATTTTCGCAACGTGCTCAGGCATCGGGTCCATGTCAATCCGGCCCTGTTGAGCCTGCGGGTCGATGAGAGCCTTTACTTTGCCAACGCCCGTGCCCTGGAAGATCGCATCAACGAGGCGGTGGCCCTCAGGCCGGACCTCAAACAGGTGATCTTGCAATGCTCGGCCATCAACGACATCGACGCCAGTGCACTGGAAAGCTTGGAGGCCATCGATCAGCGACTGCGGGATGCGGGCATTGTGCTGCACCTCAGCGAGGTCAAAGGACCGGTCATGGACCGCTTGCAGACCACTGCCTTTCTGGCGCATCTTCGGGGCCAAGTTTTCCTGACCCATTTTCAGGCCATTGCGCAATTGGCACCGCAGTGGCTGGCCGGTGTGGTCAAGCCGACCGCGGATCAGCACCTGCCCGAGGCCCGATGAGCGCCGCCCCTTCCGTGCCACGTATCGACTCGGCGAGCGAGCTGTCCATGGGCTCAAGCCCATCTGATCAGGCTGGTGGAATCCCTGATGGGAAATGGCCAAGAAGTGCTTTTCTTGGACGGCAGCATGATATATATTGGTAATTGTTGATATACGAATGGAATGACCAGCATGATACGCATGACCGCAGCTTTGTTTTTGACCACCATGTTGACCCTGCCGGCACACGCCAGTTCGGCCCTGGCCAACTCGAACGCCTGCATGTCCTGCCACGCAGCGGACAAGAAGCTCGTGGGACCGGCTTACCGGGAGGTCGCCAAGAAATACGCCTCGCAAAAAGACGCAGCCGCCATGCTGGCCAAAAGCATCAAGGCCGGTGGTTCTGGCAAATGGGGCCCGGTACCCATGCCGGCTCAGCCCGCTTTGAGCGATGCCGACGCGCTGACTCTGGCCCAATGGATTCTGGGCGGGGCCAAGTGATCCACTGGTCGCGTGCATCAACATCCCAGGTTTTCTGCGTGGCATGGTCGAGCAGTGCAATACCGAACTCAATCTGGGTTTGTTTCCTCAAGAGGTGGATGCGGTGGCGGCGGTGCTCAATCGCGACCACATAAGTTCAAGTGAGCTGACCGTGGCGGGCACAGTGGGCCTCGGCAAGCAAGTTTTTCGGTAGGCGGCGCGTGAAAAGTCTTTAGAGGTCTGAGTCAGACATTGGTGTATTCGTAAGTGAGGATGCGCAGCCGTTTGTTTTAGGTGGTCGATATCGCTGTCCAAGGCGTGGGCCGGGTCAGGCGGCGTTCACAAACAGGAGGGGCTCGAGTGGGTCAAGAACATCAGCAATCGTCGGGGAGGGTGCGCAAGGCACCCGAGAGTTTCCTTGATGCAGCCGGTGTGCGCAGCGTCTGGGCTGAGGCCAAGGACGGCCGGCGCCATTTCATTCGCAATGCCTTTGTCGCCGCTGCGGCCGGTTTGACCGCGCCCATGGTCAGCGCGCAGGTCAACCCGGTGCCCGCCGAAGGGGGCGATCCGAACATTTTGAACCTGCCGGCACACACCACCGGCCTGGGGCAGGGCGTGGTCACGGATGGCTACGGCAAACCCTCGCAGTTCGAGGTCAATGTGCAGCGCCGGCAAAGCCCCGGGCTGACGCAGACCACGCAGGCATCGGTCTCTTTTGCGCCGCTGCAGTCGCTGTTCGGCATTGTCACGCCCAGCGGACTGCATTTCGAGCGCCACCATCAGGGCTGGTGGGACATCGACCCGTCCAAGCATCGCTTCATGATCAACGGTCTGGTCAAGACGCCCATGGTGTTCACCGTGGATGAGCTGATGCGTTTGCCATCGGTTTCGCGCTTTCACTTTATTGAATGCGGAGCCAATACCGCAGTCGAATGGGGCAATGTGGCGGTGCCAACAGTCCAGTACACGCACGGCATGATTTCGTGCAGCGAATTCACAGGTGTGCCGCTGATCACGCTGCTGGAGATGGCCGGCATCGACCGCAGGAAGGCCAAGTTCGTGCTGGCTGAAGGGGCCGACGGTTCATCGATGACCCGGACCATCCCGATGAGCCTGGTCAACTCTGGCGAGGTCTTTGTGGCTTATGGCCAAAATGGCGAGATGCTCCGGCCCGAGAACGGTTACCCGCTGCGCTTGGTGGTGCCGGGCGTTCAGGGGGTGAGCTGGGTCAAGTACCTCAGGCGCATCGAGGTGGGCGATATGCCCTGGGCCGCCAAGGATGAGGCGATTCACTACATGGACCTCATGCCCGACGGCACCCACCGCCAATACACCAACATCCAGGAGTGCAAGAGCGTGGTGACCACGCCCTCAGGGGGGCAGGTTCTGCTCGACAAGGGCTTCTACAACATCACCGGTCTGGCCTGGTCGGGTCGGGGAGCGATCAAACGGGTCGATGTGTCGATTGACGGCGGGCGCAATTGGCGCACTGCCAGGTTGCAGACGCCTGTCTTGTCCAAAGCACTGACGCGTTTCAATATCGACTGGGTCTGGGACGGCAAGCCCGCCATCATTCAGAGCCGTGCTCAGGACGACTCCGGCTATGTGCAGCCGACCTATCGGCAGCTGCGCCAGGTGCGCGGCACGCGCTCGATCTATCACAACAATGCGATCCAGTCCTGGCTGGTGCAGGAAAGCGGGGAGGTGAAAAATGTTCAGCTCTCCTAAGCTTGTGGTGATGGTGCTGGCCTGGGCGGTGTGTGCGCTTGGCTGGGCCCAGTCGTCGTCCTTTCCGGGCATAGGCCGGCCCGCCACGGACAAAGAAGTGGCCAAGTGGGATATCGATGTCCGACCCGATTTCAAGGGCTTGCCCGCTGGTGCCGGTTCGGTGGCCAAGGGTCAGGAGGTCTGGGAAGCCAAGTGTGCCCAGTGCCATGGCTTCTTTGGCGAGTCCAATGAGGTGTTTTCGCCTTTGATCGGAGGCACGACGGCGCAGGACATCAAGACTGGACGGGTGGCCAACCTGGCGCGCGCCGACTACCCCGGACGCACCACCATGATGAAGGTGCCTACGGTGTCGACCCTGTGGGACTACATCAACCGGGCCATGCCCTGGAATGCCCCCAAGACCCTGAGTACCGAAGAGGTGTACGCGGTCACGGCCTTCATGCTCAATTTGGCCAACGTGGTGCCCGACTCATTCGTTCTATCCGACAAAAACATCGCTGAAGTCCAGCAGCGCATGCCCAACCGCAACGGCGTGAGTACCCGGCACGCCATGTGGCCGGGGCCAGAGCTTGGGGGTCAGAGCAAGCCCGACGCCCTCAACACCCTGTGTATGAAAGACTGTGCCGCCGAGCCCAAGCTGGCCTCCCTGCTGCCGGACTATGCGCGCAACGCTCATGGCAATTTGCAGGAGCAAAATCGACTCATCGGTCCTCAGCGCGGCGCCGACACCACCCGGCCTGAGGGGCGACAGATGGCCTCCGCGCCGGCAGTTGCAACCCCAGCCCCTCCTGCGGAGGCCGCCAAACCCGATGCCGCCGGCAATAAGCTGGCCTTGGCCTTGCTGGCCAAGCACAGCTGTACCGCATGCCACGGCATGGATCGCAAGCTGGTTGGGCCCGGTATTGTCGAAATTGCGCGTAAACACCCGGGCAAGACCGACTATTTACTTGGCAAAATACGGCAAGGCGGCGCGGGCGTGTGGGGCCCCATCCCCATGCCAGCGCAAAACCTGCCCGAGGCCGATGCCAAGGTGCTGGCCGAATGGATTTCACGCGGGGCTGGTCGATGAGGCCGCAGGCTGTTCACGGCCCTGGTCGCCCCCTCAACTCAAGGAGAAGTGCAATGTCAAACCGTCGCGAAACACTCAAGCAAGGCGCTGTCCTTGCAGGCTTGCTCGCTGCCGCCGGATACCCGCAATATGCCCTGGCTTTCAACAAGAACGCCTTCGAGGCCAAAACCGTGCAGGAGGCCGTCAGGGCCGCTGGCGGCTCGGCGCTGGTCGAGAGCAAGGAGGTTACGCTCACTGGGCCCGACATCGCTGAAAACGGGGCTGTGGTTCCCTTGGGTGTGAGCACCAATCTCTCGGGCGTTCGTGAACTGCTCATTCTGGTGGAAAAGAACCCCAATGTGCTGGTGGCCCTGTTCAAGGTCAACGATGCCATCGATGCCACTTTCATGACGCGGGCCAAGATGGGTCAGTCTTCGGACGTGTTCGCCGTAGCGGTCATGAACGATGGCCGTGCGCTCTTTAGCAAGAAGGAAGTCAAGGTCACCCTTGGCGGTTGCGGCGGCTGATGAGCCACCGATATTGAGTCTACAGATCCACTTACCAGGAGTTTCATCATGGCAGATCCGATGCGTATACGCGCCCAGGCTTCGGGCGGCAAGGCCACCGTGCGTGTGCTGATGTCCCACGAAATGGAGACGGGGCAGCGGCGCGATTCGGCCGGCAAACTGGTCCCGGCTTGGTTCATCCAGGATGTCACCGCCTCCCACAACGGCAAGCCGGTGATGACGGCCGAATGGGGACCGGCGGTGTCTAAGAACCCTTTCCTGCAGTTCACCATCAAGGGCGCCAAAGCCGGTGACAAAGTCAGCATCACGTGGAAGGACAACAAGGGCGAGACCCGGACCGACGAAGCGACGGTGTCCTGATTCGAGCAGGGCGGCTCGAACCGCCGCCTTGCCAACTGAACGACAACAAGGAGGAGACTGTGGGAAAAGCAAGACATCTGTGTTGGGCTCTCGTGCTCGCCTGTTCGCCCTCACTGGCCCAAAAGTCGGCCAGCCAGGGTATCGACGAATACCGGGCCATGCTGCAAGACGGCAACCCCGCTGAACTGTTTGAGGCCCGGGGCGAAGATCTCTGGAAGCGCAAGCGCGGTCCCAAGGCTGCATCACTGGAACAATGCGACCTGGGCAAGGGGCCCGGCGTGGTCAAAGGCGCTTTCGTCGAGTTGCCGCGCTTTTTTGCCGATACTCAGCGGGTGCAGGATCTCGAGTCACGCATCGTGACCTGCATGGCCTCCTTGCAGGGCTTTAACGAGGCGGATATCAACAAGACCGCATTTGGCCGCGGCGAAATGGCCAATGTCACCGCGCTGGCGACCTGGATCGCAGCCGAGTCCAAGGGGATGCGTTTTAATCTGCCCCAGAGCCATGCCACCGAGCGCGTCTTCTATGAGGTGGGCAAGCGCCTGTTTTTCCAGCGTGGCGGAACGCACGATTTTTCTTGCGCCTCCTGCCACGGCGAGGAGGGCAAGCGCATTCGTTTGCAAGACTTGCCGGTGCTGACCAAGAACCCGGGCGATGGTGTGGGCTTTGCGGCCTGGCCGGCCTACCGGGTGTCCAACGGGCAGATGTGGAGCATGCAGCTGCGTCTGAACGACTGTTACCGCCAGCAGCGCTTTCCCTATCCGGGTTTTGGCAGCGATGCCACCATTGCCTTGTCCACCTACTTGGGTGTCAACGCCAAGGGTGCTGCCTCCGTGGTTCCCGCCATCAAACGTTGAGGAGTTGGGCATGAAATTCAAAACACGGATCAAGATCCTTCCGGCCGTCGCCGCTCTGACCTTGGTGGCCGGCTGCGCGGGACTGCCGTCCTCGGCCGAGCTCGATGCCATGACAGAGAACATCGTCAAGGCTTCTTTTCGCGGCGAGGGTATTGCCGGCGTAGACCGTCTATTGGCCGCCGATGAGACGAACCGTCTGTGCAGCCAGGCCGACGCAGCGGGCAAGCCGCTTGATGAGAAGACCGCCAAACGGATCGAGGAGGTCAACTTCAAGGCCATCAAATGGCCCTCGGATGGTAAGTTCCTGGGCGATTGGAAGCTTGGCGAGACCATCGCACAGAGCGGGCGCGGTCTGACCTGGACCGACGATGCCAAGATGGCCAATGGCGGCAACTGCTACAACTGCCACCAGATCAGCAAGCAAGAGATTTCTTTCGGGACCTTGGGGCCGAGCCTCTACAACTACGGCAAGTTGCGCGGCGTGAAGGACCCCAGCGATCCCGCGTCCAAAGCCATTGTTGAGTACACCTGGGGCAAGATCTGGAACTCCAAGGCCTACAACGCTTGCTCGAACATGCCGCGTGCAGGGCATGCCGGGATCCTCAATGAAGCGCAGGTGCGGCACGTCGTGGCGCTCTTGCTCGATCCCAACTCCCCGGTCAACAAGTGAGCCTTTGCTGAACCCGGCCTGGCCGGGTTTTTTACCGCTGGATATATCAGTAACAGGTCATATATGAATCTCACCAAACGCGAGTTCTTGCAGCTCATGACGGCCGCTGGCGTGGCCGGCATGGCGGTGGGGCGCCATGCCGATGCGGCCGCAGCCGCCGATCAGCTCTACGATGTTCCCCGCTTCGGTCAGGTCTCCTTTCTGCACATGACCGACTGCCACGCCCAGCTCAAGCCTATTTACTTTCGCGAACCCAGTATCAATTTGGGCATAGGCAGTATGCGCGGTCAGTTGCCTCACCTGGTGGGCGAATACCTGCTCAAGGCCGCTGGTGTGCCCGCGGGATCGGCCCAGGCGCATGCCTTGACTTACCTCGACTTTGAGAGCGCGGCCCGCCGTTTCGGCAAGGTCGGTGGTTTCGCTCACCTGGCCAGCCTGGTCAAGCGCGTGCGCTCCAGCCGCCCCGGCGCTTTGCTGCTCGACGGTGGAGACACCTGGCAGGGCTCAGGAACCGCCCTGTGGACCGACGGGCAGGACATGGTCGACGCCTGCAAACTGCTCGGGGTGGACGTGATGACCGGACATTGGGAGTTCACCCTGGGCATGGATCGGGTCAAGCAGATCGTCGAGAAGGACTTTGCTGGCAAGGTCGACTTTGTGGCGCAGAACATCAAGACGGCCGACTTTGGCGACCCGGTGTTCAAGCCCTACGTAATTCGCGAGATCAACAGTGTGCCCTGCGCCATCATCGGTCAGGCTTTCCCCTACACGCCCATTGCCAACCCCCGCTATATGGTGGCCGATTGGGAGTTCGGCATCCAAGACCAGAACATGCAGGCCATGGTCGACGAGGTCCGGGGCAAGGGGGCTCAGGTGGTGGTGGTGCTCAGTCACAACGGCATGGACGTCGACCTGAAGATGGCCAGCCGGGTCACTGGAATCGACGCCATCTTGGGCGGTCACACCCACGATGGCGTACCGGTGGCCACGCTGGTGTCTAACAAGAGCGGCAAGACCATCGTCACCAATGCGGGCTCCAACGGCAAGTTTTGGGTGTCCTCGATTTCGAGGTCAAGGACAAGAAAGTGGCCGACTTCCGCTACAAGCTGTTGCCGGTTTTTTCCAATCTCCTGCCAGCTGACAAGGAGATGGACGCGCTGATTGAAAAAGTCCGCGCCCCCTACGAGGCACGCCTGTCTGAAACCTTGGGTGTGACCGACGGTCTGCTGTATCGCCGTGGCAACTTCAACGGCACCGGCGATCAATTGCTGGTCGATGCCCTCATGCAAGTGCAGGGCGCCCAGATTGCCTTCTCGCCCGGCTTTCGCTGGGGCACGTCGCTGCTGCCTGGCCAGCCCATCACCCGCGAGTGGCTGCTCGATATGACCGCGACCACCTATTCGTTTGCGACCGTCACCGAGATGACGGGCGAGATGATCAAGACCGTGCTCGAAGACGTTTGCGACAACCTGTTCAATCCGGATCCCTATTACCAACAGGGTGGCGACATGGTTCGCGTCGGTGGCTTGACGTACACCTGCGACCCAACAGCGGGCGCGGGCAAACGCATCAGCGACATGCGCCTGGGGGATCAACCCATTGACGGCTCGCGACGCTACAAGGTGGCCGGTTGGGCGCCGGTGGCCGAAGAGGCACGGCGGGCGGGCAACAAGCAGGTCTGGGAGGTGGTGGAGCAGTGGCTCAAGGCCCAGGGCGGGCATGTCAAGCCCAGGCAACTCAACACCCCCCGCCTCATTGGGGCTTTGCCCAACCCAGGCCATGCGGGCTAAGCCAACCTAGCCGCTGACGAGGAAGTTACCCGTGATCACGCGCAGACGTTTGATGGTCGGCGCTGGCCTCTCGCTGGCAGCCGCTGCACCGCAGATCAGGCTGCTGGCACAGCAGGCGCGCGACTTCATCGAGGGTCCTCCCGTGCCCGTTATCGAGCCCACCCGGCTCTCCGAGCGGGTCTGGATGGTTTTCTCGCCCGATGGATTTCCGACCCCGCAGAACCAGGGCATGATGTCCAACGTCAGCTTCGTGATCACCTCGCAGGGCGTGGTGATTCTCGACTCGGGCAGTTCATTGCAAATCGGGCAGATGGTCATCCGCGTGATCCGCCGCCTGACCGACAAGCCGGTGGTCGCCGTGTTCAACAGCCACTATCACGGTGACCATTGGCTCGGTAACCATGCCTTCGTGCAGGTCTGGGGCCCCAAGCTGCCCATCCATGCCCTGCCGGGCACCATCGAGGCCATCAAAGGCACGGCTGGCAGCGCCTGGCGCAGCCTCATGGAGCGATGGACCAACCAGTCCACCGCTGGCACCGAGGTGGTGGTGCCCAACACAGCGGTCGAGCACGGGCAGGTACTGCGATGGGGGGACACCCGGTTTCGCATGCACCACTACGGCACAGCCCACACGCCTTACGACTTGTGCGTGGAGGTGGTGGAGGACAAGATCACCATGGTGGGCGACATCGCCATGGGCAACCGTGTGGCCAACATGGACGATGGCTCTTATCCCGGAACATTCAAATACTATGCTGCCCTCAAGCAGGCCGCTGGTCAGCAGCTTTGGCTGCCCGGTCATGGGCAACCGGGGCACGACTTGCTCGACAGTTATGGCCGGTTCATGGCTGGGATTTGGGAGCCTTGTCTGCAGGCAGTCAAGGACGGCAAGAGCGAAGCCGAGGCCAAGGCCATGGTGCTCAGTGACCCTCGGGTGGCTCAGCGCGCCGCTGGGATGCAGGGCTTCGGGGGAAATATCGGCAAGTACATCAGCTTGGCTTACCTGGAGGCCGAGAAAGAGGCTTTTTGAGTGGCGCTGCCTGATCCTCCAAAGCCCGGTTTCGATGCAAGGGGCATCCTGATCGGATTTTCGTCAAGGGTTGATCGGGTCTCGCGCCGATGACGCACAATTGAGGTTGATCCTGAACACCATGCACAGCAGTTCATCACCCGACATCGACGAGGTTGTTCTGACCGAGTCTGAGGAAGTCTTTGAGAAAGCGGCGGAGGTCTTTCGTGTCATGGCGGCGCCCATGCGGCTGCGCATCATCAGCAGCCTGTGTCATGGCGAGAAAAATGTCTCTGAATTGCTTTTGGAGATCGAGACCACGCAGCCCAATATGTCCCAGCATCTCAATACCCTTTATCAGGCCGGTGTGGTGGGCAAGCGGCGCGCGGGCGTCCAGATTTATTACCGGATCATCAATCAGCGCGTGGTCAGCCTGTGCCGGGCTGTCTGCACCCAGATCGCGGTGGAGGACTAGCATGGCGATGCGGCTTGACCGCAGGCGGCTTTTGCTCGGCGTCGGTGTTTCTCTTGCCGCGATGGCGCCGTCGGCATTTGCGCAAAGCAGTTTGCCAGTGGCCCACGATCTGGCCCAAGAAGTCGGTTTGGCGCTGCGCAGGGGGGAGCCCTTGATCGTGCTGGTCAGCCTTGATGGCTGCGTGTACTGCGAGCGGGTGCGCCGAAGCAACCTGCTGCCGCGCCTGGCCTCGGGTCAGGCCATGGTGCAGGTCAACTTGCGCAGCAACGAAGCTCTGCAAGATTGGCACGGTCGTCCCATGACCCATGATGCGCTGGCCAGGCAATGGAGGGTCAAGGTCACGCCGACCTTGCTGTTTCTTGGGTCCGGCGGCCGTGAAGTGGCCGAGCGCATGGAGGGGGCCTACCAGCCCGACTTTTATGACGCCTACCTCGATGACCGCCTGAGCCGCGCCCGCCAACGCTTGTGATTTGGCCCTCTGGCGCAAGACTCGGCGGGGTGAGGGTTTCGTTTGGGCGTGAAAAAGCCCGCACTGAGGCGGGCTTTCAATCGAAGCAATAAGAAATTACTTCTTTTTGCAATCAGCGTGGTCTTTGTTCTTGGCGTCCTTGCAGTCGACCTTGGCGGCAACTTTGTCAGCAGCGGCCAGAGCGGGCACGGAGATGAAGGCGAATGCGGCGATGATCGCAGAAATTACAACTTTCATGAGACAACCTTTTAAAGTCAGATGGGGTGAAAACGCAGATCGAAGGAATCAACGTTCTGCGGGCGGTAGATTACTGCAAGGCCATAAATCTGCCCTCAAGGCTTGCCCGGAAATGTTGCAAGAATACAATAAGACAGCCGGTGGGTACGGGTTTTTACGGATCCATTTCTGCCCCGTCGCCGACCTGGTCAAAGTCCCGATCCTTCACCTGGCAAGAGTGCCAATGAGGGCTTGCAAGCCGCCCTCAGGCTCGAAACGACCGTTTCGATAAATCATTCGGGTCGGGCCTTCCCAGGCCGCTTGCGCGACCGGGTGGCCCGGATCCCCGGGGTAGCACAGCACCCGGCCCCCTTCGACGTCATGGGGCTCGGGCAAAACGTGCATGGGCGCCCGGCTGCGGGCTGACCGCATCACGTCGGCTGCCGTGGGTAAGCGCCCCACTTGCATGAGTGTGAGCAGCTGCACAGGGGCCAGATTCATCTGGCCGTCCCAGTAGCGCTCGATGGCCTGCTTCGGTGTGAGCCAAAGCGCCTCAGTGATTTCGTGTGCATCGTGACAGGCCTGCTGGCCTGCCGGCGCGATCGCTACAAAAAATCGGGTGTCGAAGCGCCGATCCATCATGCTCGGTTTGCGTGGTGTGATCCACCGCGCCCAGGGGTGGAGTTGCCGGGTTTGCAGGGGACCCAGATTCATCTGGCGCAAGGCCTGCCCATAAGCCAGACCTTGCGCCAGGTGCCCGCGCAGGTCGCTGCGCAAGGCCGCGATGCGATCGGGTCGATCGCCTTCGTGAAGGAGCAGGTCGCATTCTTCGAACGTCTCGCGCAGCGCTGCGACGTAGAGGCCGCTGGCTCGGGCCGTATCAAGGTCCGACTCGGCCAGGGCCTGCTGCATGGCAAGCCCCGATTGATCGAGTTGCTCCGGATCCGTCTGACAGTCGCTTGCGTCGAGCTTGCCGCCGGGAAAGACGTGTGCGCCCGCGAGTACCTGAGATTTGCCGTGGCGTTTGACCAAAAGCACCTCCACACCCTGGGGGCTGTCTCGCAGCACCACGACGGTGGCCGCGGCCACGGGGGGTGTGAGAACCTCGTTTTGATTGATTTTTAGCGTCATGGCACGATTGTGTTCGCTCTGCTACCGTATCGGGGTCGAACACAGGTGCTGCGCGGGTCGCCTTTGCTACAGTGGTCCCTCGGGGAGAAATCGATGAAATCTGCTGCACGATGCTTGCTCATCCTGGCGCTGAGCTGGCCTGTCACCCAGGCATGGGCTCAGCCTTTCAAACTGCAGTGCGAGGTGGAGGGCAAGTTCGCCGATGCGCAAGGCAAGCCCACGTTGGCGCGCGTGGCGATCGAATTGCAGGTGATAGGCCGGCACATGTATTTCACGGTCATCGGGCCGAGGCCCTTTGAGATGCGCGTGAGCACCCTGGTGACCGAGGCATATGAGGGCAGCAACCTGACTTCGGCGAGCCAGCTCGGCGCGCGTCGGCGCCATCGCTCAAGCGGCCAAGAGACCAGTTTGTTGATCGAGCGCGGCTCCATTGAGATCAGCGCCTACAACGACGTCTCTGTTCAGGGCAAATTTCAGCGCTTCAAGTATGAGGGCAAGTGCAAGCAGAGCGCCTAGCGGGTCCACTCAGGCAATGTCGACCGTGTGAACGCTCCAGTGGCCCCGTCGACGGTCGTCAAAATAGCGCTCCAGCGTTTCGCGCACGGTACGAAACGCGATTTCTTCCCAGGGAATGGTGTCCTCGGTAAAGAGTCTGGCTTCCATGGTTTCATGGCCCGGGTTGAAGTGCGTGCTGAGCAAGCGAGCGCGGTAAAACAGGTGGACCTGACCGACCCTCACCACGTTCATCACGGTGAACAGTTCCTGCATCTCGATACTTGCCCCAGCTTCTTCATCGGTCTCGCGGGCGGCCCCTTGCGCCGTGGTTTCTCCCAACTCCATGAAACCCGCTGGCAAAGTCCATTTGCCCCTGCGCGGTTCAATATTGCGCTTGCACAGCAGCACCTGCTCTCCCGATGCCCCCCACCATGGCACGGTGCCCACCACGTTCAACGGGTTTTCATAGTGCACGGTTTGACAGGCGGTGCAAACGGCCCGCTCGCGGGTGTCTCCATCGTCGGGCAGGCGGTAGACGAGCGCCGAGCCACATTCGCGGCAATGCTTGAGTGCAGGGCGTTGCATGAGGGGTGATCCCAGTTGTGGCGTTCAGATCACCTGAACACTCAGGGTGCCCAGGCCGGTGATTGCGCCTTGCATCACGTCTCCGGCCACGACGGCAGCCACTCCCTCGGGCGTGCCGGTGAAGATCAAGTCCCCCGCCTGAAGCTCCCAGGCGGCTGACAGGTGCTCAATCGTTTCGGCGATGTTCCAGATCAGCTTGTTGACGTTGCTGCGCTGACGGTCTTGGCCGTCCACCTGAAGATAAATGTCGGCCTGCTCGACCTCACCGGCCTGCGCTTTGGGCGTGATCGGTCCGATCGGCGCCGATTGGTCAAAAGCCTTGCCGATGCACCAGGGTCGGCCTTGTTTCTTCATTTCGTTCTGCAGGTCGCGTCGGGTCATGTCCAGGCCCACCGCGTAGCCGTAGATGTGCTCGTGCGCATGGGCCGCGCTGATGTTCTTGCCACCCTTGCCTATGGCCACCACCAACTCGATCTCATGGTGCAGGCTTCGCGTCTGGCTCGGATAAGCGATCTTGCCGGTATCGCCCTGCGCCACCACCACAAGGGCATCGGCCGGCTTGAGGAAAAAGAAGGGGGGCTCGCGCCCGGTAAAGCCCATTTCCTTGGCATGCTCGACATAGTTGCGACCCACGCAGTAGATCCGGTGCACAGGAAACAAATGGCTGGAGCCGGTGACCGGTACGGTGACCAGGGGGCTCGGGGGATGGGTGTAACTCATGGTTTCGCGTTCGGGCAAGGGGTTAAGTTCATTTAAACAGGATCGACTGGGATTTGAACAGTTTTTTCAGCGGCCAGCCCGTGCATCCAGCGACGCAAACCCTGGCGTTGGATCGGCGCGCTGCGGCCTAGGGTCGAATTAAACTCCACTTCATGGAAAAGAGTTTTGATTTTGGCAAGGCCCCGGCCCATTTGATTCGGCGCACCCATCAGATCGCTGTGGCGTTGTTCATGGAGGAGGCGGCAGGATATGGCATCACGCCGGTTCAGTTCGCCGTTCTCAATGCGCTGATCGATCAGCCGGGACAAGACCAGGTGTCCCTGGCCGCTCGGGTGGCATTTGACGCGGCCACGTCAGGATCGGTCGTGGGACGGCTGGAGGCCAAGGGCTGGGTTCGGCGCCAGGCCGACGAACAGGACCGCAGGCGCAAGCGCTTGTGGATCACACCCCAAGGGCGAATCGTGGCCCTGGAAATGAAGCAAGCTGGGGCGCGAACCCAGCGCCGCTTGGTGGCTCCGCTCGATGCCCAAGAGCGTGAGCAACTGCATCAGCTCTTGGCCAAGCTGGTCACCGCGCACGAAGGTGTGAATGCACCTGTGGCCTGATGGCATCGGTTGTGCCTGGTCTGGCTGAACTTTCCAATTTCCTCTGCAAGGGCCCAAGTGCCTGCTCTGAGACAATCGCCGCATGACCGATACCCTGTCTCCCCCTGCCGATCCGGCAGCCCAGAGCGCCCCGCGCGTGGGTTTTGTCAGCCTCGGCTGCCCCAAGGCCTTGACCGACTCTGAACTGATCCTCACCCAACTCAGCGCGGAGGGCTACCAGACCTCCAAGACCTATGCAGGCGCTGACCTGGTCATCGTCAATACCTGTGGTTTCATTGACGAAGCGGTCAAGGAAAGCCTGGACACCATAGCCGAAGCTCTGGCCGACAACGGCCGGGTCATCGTCACCGGCTGCCTGGGCGCCAAGACGGCCGAAGGTGGGGGCAACTTGGTCAAGAGTCTGCACCCTAGCGTGCTGGCCGTCACCGGACCCCATGCCACCCAGGAGGTCATGGACGCGGTGCATGCCAATTTGCCCAAGCCGCATGACCCGTTCGTGGACCTGGTGCCCCAGTCTTTTGGTGTGGCCGGGATCAAGCTCACGCCCAGGCACTATGCCTACCTCAAGATCAGCGAGGGTTGCAACCACCGCTGCACCTTTTGCATCATTCCTTCCATGCGCGGCGATCTGGTCTCGCGCCCGATTGGCGACGTGCTCAAGGAGGCCCAGGCGCTGTTTGAAGGCGGCGTCAAGGAGCTGCTGGTCATCAGTCAAGACACGTCGGCCTATGGGGTTGATGTGCAGTACCGCACCGGGTTTTGGAATGGCAAGCCGACCAAGACACGCACGCTCGAGCTGGTACGGGCCCTTGGTGAATTGGCGGCGCCGCATGGCGCCTGGGTGCGACTTCATTACGTCTATCCCTATCCGAGCGTTGACGACATCGTTGCTTTGATGGCCGATGGACTGGTGCTGCCTTACCTGGATGTTCCGTTTCAGCACAGCCACCCCGATGTCCTCAGGCGCATGAGGCGGCCGGCCAGTGGTGAACGCAACCTCGAGCGTCTGGCGCGCTGGCGGGAGAGCTGCCCCCAATTGGTGGTTCGCAGCACCTTCATTGCCGGCTTTCCCGGTGAAACCGAAGAGGAGTTTGAGCATCTGCTCGACTTCATGCGCCAAGCGCGGATAGACCGGGCTGGCTGTTTTGCCTACAGCCCCGTTGAAGGGGCCAGCGCCAATGCATTGCCCGACCCCTTGCCGCAGGTCCTTCGCCAGCAGCGGCGCGAGCGCTTCATGGCTGTGGCCGAGGAGGTCTCGAGTGCCAAGCTGCGCGAGCGCGTCGGCGCAACCATGCAGGTGCTGGTCGATTCAGCGCCTGCTTTGGGTCGAAAAGGAGCGCTGGGTCGAAGCTACGCCGATGCGCCGGAGATCGATGGCGTGGTGCGGCTTTTGCCCCCGGAAAAGATCAGCAAGACACTCAAGGTTGGTCAATTCACCCAAGCCCGTATTGTCGGAACCGAGGGGCATGATTTGTTGGCCTTGCCGATCTGAGTCATCGGCTCGAGCGGTGTGCCCGTTGCGCTGGCCCGGCTTGCTTCTGCCTGAGCCAGTCCAAGAAAAAAGCCGCTGGGGTGACAGCGGCTTTTTATATTTTTTCTTGTTCTTCTTGCTTTTCTTCTTCTTGGGAAGATTGCATTTGATCTGTGGTGCCCAGGAGAGGACTCGAACCTCCACGCCTCTCAGCGCTAGTACCTGAAACTAGTGCGTCTACCAATTCCGCCACCTGGGCAACATCCGTCAGTGTACCATCCCGACCGCGGGTTTCGCGTCGAGCGAAGAACTTTGGTGGACTTTCCGCGGTCCCAAAATCCCCGGCATTGCCGGACAACGAGAGAAAACCCATCAAGACGACACATTCATCTGGCGGCGGTGCTCCGGCCCTGCTGACCGAATTTGAAGGAACGGTCTTCGGTCACCGCGACGGTCACGGCTTTGTGCAGCGCGACGATGGCCAGCCCGACATTTATCTGCCGCCCAACGAGATGCGGGCGGTGCTGCACAAAGACCGGGTCAAGGCCCGCGTCGTTCGCCAGGACCGCAAGGGCCGGCCCGAGGGGCGGGTCACCGAGATCATCGAGCGATCGTCCAATCCGATCATTGGCCGTCTGTTGCAAGAGGGGGGCATCTGGCTGGTCGCCCCTGAAGACAAGCGTTACGGGCAAGATGTGCTCATTCCCAAGCACGCGATCGGTGCGGCCCGATCAGGGCAGGTCGTGGTGGTGGAGTTGACCGAGCCGCCGGCACTTTTCGGCCAGCCAGTTGGCCGTGTCAAGGAGGTTCTTGGCGAGATCGACGATCCGGGCATGGAGATCGAAATTGCGGTGCGCAAGTATGGCGTGCCCCATGAGTTCAGTGACGAGGCCCTGGCCCTGGCCCGCACGCTGCCAGAGGGTGTGAGACCTGCGGACAAGCGCGATCGTGTGGACCTGACCGACATCGCGCTGGTCACCATCGATGGCGAAGACGCGCGCGATTTTGACGATGCGGTGTACTGTGAAAGTGCGCGTGTCGGTCGCGGCAAGGGATGGCGCCTTTTGGTGGCCATTGCCGATGTCAGTGCCTACGTGCAAACCGGCAGCGCCATCGATGTCGATGCTTATGAACGAGCCACCAGCGTGTATTTTCCGCGCCGTGTGATTCCCATGTTGCCGGAAAAGCTCTCCAACGGACTGTGCTCGCTCAATCCGGATGTCGAGCGCCTGTGCATGGTCTGCGACATGTTGATCACGGCCAAGGGCGAGGTTCATGCCTATCAGTTTTATCCGGCTGTGATGCACAGCCAAGCGCGCTTGACCTACACCGAGGTGGCGGCGATTTTGGCCAACACACGTGGGCCGCAGGCCCTGCAGCGCAAATCATTGCTGCCCCATCTGCTCAATCTTCATGAGGTCTACGGTGCTTTGATCAAGGCGCGTTCTGAGCGCGGAGCGGTGGATTTCGAAACCACCGAGACGCAGATCCTTTGCGACGAGGCGGGCCGCATCGAAAAAATCGTGCCGCGCACCCGCAACGATGCGCACCGCTTGATCGAAGAGGCCATGCTCGCGGCCAATGTCTGTTCGGCCGATTTCATTGCGCAGAGCAAGCATCAGGGTCTGTTTCGGGTCCACGAGGGTCCGGTGAGTTTCAGCGCATCGCACAGGCCACCCGGGATCGACCAGATGCCCAGCAGATCCACGCCATGCTGCTGCGCTCCATGCAGCAAGCCATTTACACGCCGATCAACAGCGGCCACTTCGGCCTGGCCTTTGAGGCCTATACCCACTTCACAAGCCCCATTCGCCGCTATCCCGACCTGCTGGTGCATCGGGTGATCAAAGCCATATTGAGCCAGAGTCGTTACCAATTGCCGGCCTTGCCCACGCCCGGTGAGGCGCACGCCAAGCTGGCCAAGCGACTGGCCGAGCGCGTGCGCGCGCCGCAGAACCGGCCGGAGAAGGTGCGCAAGCCCAATGCGGAGCAGCAGGCCTGGGAGGCCGCGGGTCTGCATTGCAGCGCCAATGAACGCCGGGCCGACGAAGCCAGCCGTGATGTCGAGGCCTGGCTCAAGTGCAAATACATGCGCGAGCATCTGGGAGAGGAATTCTCCGGCGTGGTCACCGCGGCGACCGGGTTTGGCATTTTTGTTACGCTCGATGCCATGTATGTCGAGGGGCTGGTGCACATCACAGAGTTGGGCGGCGAGTACTTCCGATTTGATGAGGCCAGGCAAGAGTTGCGCGGGGAACGCACAGGCATACGCTATGCCATTGGGACCCGGGTGCGCGTGCAGGTCAGTCGCGTTGATCTCGACGGACGACGCATAGACTTTCGGCTGGTCCCGGAGGGCCAGGACTTGCCATTGCGCGGTGCCAAGGAGCGGCCGGCCGATGCTGTGGCCGGTCGCAAAGCGGCGCAACGCGGTCGGCCCCGTGACGACTCAACCGGCAGCGGCAAGGGGCGGGCGGCCTTGCTCTCACCCCTCATGTCGCCGATACAGTCGCTCAAAGCGGCCGTAAAAAAGGCGGCGGCC
>JAJTGH010000155.1 GCA_021299555.1 Comamonadaceae bacterium | reverse complement strand
GGCCGAAGGTCGAGGCCACATGCACCATGCAGCCGCCGGCCTGCAGCAAGCCCAGCGCCTCTCGGGAAAACCGAAACACGCTGCGCAAATTGACACCCAGAAAGCGATCGAGTTCGGCATCGTCGGTCAGGTGCATGGGCTTGGGGCGACCTATGCCAGCGTTGTTGATCAAGGCATCGAGCCGCCCAAAACGCGATCGTGCCAATGCCATGGCCTGGGCTGGCGCATCGTCTTGTGTGACATCGAGAACCGCACAAGCCACACGATCGGGCGCCTGCGCCGCCAGCGTATCGAGGCCCTGAGCCTGAAGGTCTATGGCCACCAAAGACCAGCCTTGGGCCAGCAGCCGCTGGGCAATGGCTCGCCCTATGCCCTGGGCCGGGCCGGTGACCATGGCCACCTTGCTTGAGTTCATGGGTTTGTCCTTCCTGGCCGAAATCCCAGCCCGTTTATACCTTGTGATGGGCCAGCAAACTCCGGCGCATACACTGTGAGAAAACCGTCCGACCCTCAACAGCAGAACCCTGGAAAGAGCATCCCACCATGGCCCGTATGCCGGTCTACTTTGTCTCCCACGGGGGCGGTCCCTGGCCCTGGGTCGATGGCATGCGCGAGATGTTCAAGCGCACCGCGCAGGAGCTCCAGGCACTGCCCGCTCGCCTGCCACAGCGCCCCAAAGCCGTGCTCATGATCAGCGGCCACTGGGAAGCCCCCGAATTCTCGGTATCGACCGCCGCCCTCCCGCCCATGGAGTACGATTACTTTGGGTTCCCGGCGCACACCTACCAACTGAGCTATCCGGCCCCAGGCTGGCCGATGCTGGCTGAGCGCGTGCAGCAGTTGCTGGGGCAGTCGGGGTTGCCCTGTCGCGGCGATCCGAACCGCGGCCTTGACCATGGCGCTTTTGTACCGCTGCACCTGATGTACCCCCAGGCCGATGTGCCCGTGGTGCTGCTCTCGCTCAAGGCCGGCTATGACCCGGCAGAGCACATCCGGGCCGGACAGGCGCTCGGCCCGCTGCGCGACGAGGGCGTGCTGATCATGGGCAGCGGTTTGACCTACCACGACATGCGCGGATTTGGCAGCCAGGCGGCCACCCCAGTGGCACAGGCCTTCGAGCAATTTCTCGCGCAGACCGTGACCAATCCGGACCCCGAGCAGCGCAGGCAATTGCTGATCAACTGGACCCAGGGCCCGATGGCGCGCCGGGCGCACCCCAGGGAGGATCACCTGATGCCGCTCATGGTGGCGGCGGGTGCGGCGCAAAGCGACCCCGGCAAGCGCTGGTTTTTGGACCATGCGCTCGAGGTGGACATGGGCTCCTACGAATTTGATCAGGTCAGACCCACCCCGCCATCTGCGCCATCAGCCCAGCCCTGAGCCCCAGGGCGGTGTATTCTCAACACTGTTGATGCATCCCTGCCGCATATGTCCAACCTCGACCTGACCGCCCCCGGTACTTATCTTCGCAATTGCTGGTATGTGGCCAGCGCGTCCCGAGAGGTGAGGCGCCAGATGCGGGCCGTGCGTTTGCTCGATGAAGCGATCGTGCTCTACCGGCGAGAAGACGGCTCACCGGTGGCGCTGGAGGACGCGTGCCCGCACCGCAAGCTGCCCCTGTCCATGGGGCGCCTGAAGGGCGACGCGATTGAATGTGGCTACCACGGGCTGACCTTCGATGGCTGTGGCCAATGCATCGAGGCACCGACGCAGCAGCGAATTCCGGCAGCGGCCAAAGTTCACAGCTACCCGGTGCAAGACCGCTATGGCCTGCTCTGGATCTGGATGGGCGAGCCGCAGCAGGCCGCCCAGACCCCCATCATCGAGATCGACAACCACGACCACCCCGACTGGCACCTCACCCAGGGCGACAGCCTGCTGTGCAAGTCCCACTACCTGTGGCTGGTGGACAACCTGCTCGACCCGTCTCACGTGGCCTGGGTGCACCGCAACACCTTCGCCGCATCCGGGACTGAAGACACCCCCATGCAGCTGCACGCCAGCGAACAGGGGGTGGTCTGCAGCCGCTGGATATTTGGCAAGCCACCGCCGCCTTTTTACGCACCGTTGGTCAAATTCGAAGGGCCGGCCGACCGGCTGCAGCACTACGAGGTTCGCCTGCCCTCGACCGCGATCAACCGCAGCATCTTTGCGCCGGCGGGCATGGGTGGGCCACAGGTGGGCGACGACCCCCGGGTCTACCGCATGGTGTCGTACAACTTCCTGACTCCGATCGACGAGCAAACCACACTTTATTTTTGGCTGCAGCACCGCAACACCGATGCTCACGACCCGGCCCTGACCGAGCGCATTGCCGCCGGCGCCAAAGCGGCCTTCGAAGAAGACCGGGTGGTGCTCGAGGCGGTTCACCAGGGCATGAAAAATCCGCGAACGCCCAATATCGGTCTGCTGCTCGACACTGGCGCTGCACGCTTTCGCCGAACACTGGCCGAGCGCATTGCCGCTGAAAGAATCCAGGCTGCTGGCCGCTGAGCCCCCTTGAACGACCCGTTTAGCGTCGGGCCAGGGCGACCGAACGGTCCAACCAAGTCTGCAGGCTCTCGGCCAAACTCGATTCAGTCCACAGCAGCATGGCCCCCTGTGGCGCTTGCTGGCGAGCCAACACCACCTGGAATGCAGCCAATCGGGAGCGCCCGGCAAAGTCGCCTGGCAGCCGCTCAAAGTCCAGGTCGCATCCGAAGGACAGCACGGGTGCGGCCGCATCTCTACTCACAAACGCGACCTGAGCGTCGCTGATATCGACGCAGGCATGGTGCTGCCCATCTGCGGCCTGGGCGATGGTTTGCATCACCGAGTCAGCGGTCCGAGCCTCGTCTTGCCACCAGCACCACCATTCGTCGGGGCCCAAGCGCATCCACAGGTAAAAGGGTGAAAAATCAGCCACGCATGCGCCCTCCCTCGGGATCAAAAAACACCGGCGCCACCACCGTGGCGATCCGGCGCGCCAGGGCGCCCGGTGCGTGGGCTGTAACCCACACGCTTTGTCCATGCCGCGACGCGCCATCTTCCAGCAAGGCCAAGGCCACAGCCCGGCCCAGACTGGGGCTCCAGACGCTGGCCGTCACAAAGCCGGCACTGGCCTGCTCGAGCGCCAGAGCACTGAGCGGATCCATGTCAAGGTCACCGCGAAGAATCTGCGCGCCCTCCTCCAGCGGCACCTGGCCCGCATCGACGAGCAGCCCAACCAATTGCGCGCGGCCCTGCGGGCGTGCCTGATCGCGCTGCAAAGAGCGCTGGCCAACAAAGTCATCCTTGTCCATGCGCACGGCCCAGGCCAGATTCAGGTCAAACGGGTTGACGCAGCCGTCGACCTCGTGACCAATGGAGATGAAGCCCTTCTCCACGCGCAGCACATGGTTGGCCTCCGAGCCCATGACCGCCAGGCCCAGCGCCTGCCCCTGTTGCAACAAACGCTGCCAGACAAGCCGGGCCTTGCGGGCCGGCAAATGGATCTCAAAGCTCAGTTCGCCGGTGAAGCTGACGCGAAACAGCCGCACCGCCTGCCCGGCCAGATGCCCCTGCCGCCAGGTCATGAAGGGGAAAGCGGCCTTGCTCACATCCAGGCTGCACTCAGCCGCCGCCAGCAGTTCCCGAGACCGGGGACCGCAGACCACCAGCGCAGCCCACTGGTCGGTGACTGGCGTGACAAAGGCCTGCAGCCGACCCTTGAAGTGCCCCTGCAGCACCAACTCCAGCCAGGCATGCACCGCCTGGGCCTGCCCGCTGGTGGTGGTGATCCACCAGCGGTGTTCATCGAGCCGAAACACGGTGCCGTCATCAAACACCCGACCGTCTTCACGCAGCATCAGTGCGTATCGGCCACGGCCGACCTTCAGATCCGCCACCCGGCAGGCGTAGACCTGCTCGAGCAGGACGACCGCATCGACTCCACTGACCTCGAACTTGCCCAAAGGTGAGCTGTCGTACAAACCAACCGCCTCCCGGCAGGCACGGCACTCGCGCTCGATGGCCTGAGCCATGGATTCATCCGGCTTGGGGTAGTAACCAGGCCTGCGCCAATTCTGGCCCGACTCGTACATGACGGCGCCAGACAGCTCATGCCACTGCGAGATCGGGGTGCGGCGCACGGGCCGGATCAGCTCGCCCGGCTCGGCGCCTGCAATCGCACCCAAAGCGATCGGGGTGTAAGGCGGCCGCAGCCGGGTCGGCCCCAGCTCACCCACACCAAGCCCGCGCAACTGGGACATCAGCAATGCGCCGTGCACGCTGGATGTGCGCCCTTGATCGGGCCCCATGCCCAGCGCGGTGTAGCGTTTGAGGTGCTCCGGCGACTCATAGCCCTCGCGCTGCGCCAGCACCAGATCGTCCAGGGTCACGTCGCTGGCCAGGTCCACAAACACCCGGCCGCGCCCCACACGGCGCAGATCGATGGCGTCGCAGCCTTGGGGCTCAATCGGGCACTCGGGCAGGGCCAGCGGCCGAAGGCGCAGCCCCAGGGCCTGCGCCACCTGCGCCGCGGCCTGGGCCGCCGAGTCCAGGCAGGCGGCCGTGGTCTGCACGCCGGTGACCGAGCCCATGCAAAGCACGTTGCCGCCAGCCGGCACGGGCACCATGCCATGCAAATCGGTGTCGTATCGGCTGGCACCGCCTGTCTGGGCATGCAAGGCCAAGGCGCTGGTCCAGCCGCCCGAGCAAGCCAGCAGATCGACATCGTGCCAGCAGGTCTTGTCGTGGGCATCGGTCAGGGCCACCGAGCGCACACGCGAGCGGCCGCGCACGCCGTTAACGCGGGCGGCCAACTGTACCGGCAGGCCCCGGCCGCGGGCCTGGGCCAGCAAATCCGGATGCACCTGCTCGCGCGCATCGGCCAAGACCGCGACCTCGATCCCTGCGTCCTGGGCATGAAAAGCAGCCGTCCAGGCCGCATCGTTGTTGGCCACCAGCGCCATGCGCCGACCCGGTGCCACGGCCCACCGATGGACATAGCTGCTCAATGCACCGGCCAGCAAATTCCCTGGCCTGTCGTTATCAGGAAACAGCAAAGGCCGTTCAATTTGACCGGTGGCCAGCAGCGCATGGCGTGCGCGCACCTTCCACAGGCGCTCGCCACCTGCAACGCTTCGGTCCACCGCCACGAACAGGCCATGGTCGTACTGCGCCACCACCTGGGTCATGGGCCAGCGCTGCACCCTCGGGTGGTCGTCCAGCGCCTGCACCGCCCGATCGATCCAGTCGTCCATCGCACTGCCCTGGGGACGATCGAGCCAGCGCCCGCCCGGTTGCGGCGCGTCGTCGGCCAAAATCACCCGCGCGCCCGCATCGGCCAGGGCCCAGGCGGCCGACAAGCCGGCAAGTCCAGCGCCTGCGATCAGCACGTCGGCGTGGGCAAATCGGCGCTCATAGCCGGTGCGGGTCGGCGTTTGAGACACTTGAAATGCCGCCGGATCGGGCATACGCCCCAGGCCTGCGGCATGCCGCAGCGCCCGCTCGAACCAGGGCCAGGCCCAGGCCGGCGACTTGAACGCCTTGTAATAAAACCCCGCAGGCAACCAGCGGTGCAAGCAATCGGCCCAAGCCATCAGGTCCAGATTCACATGGGGCCACGCATGCTGGCTGCGCGCCCGCAAGCCCGCCACCAGGGCCTGCGTGGTGGCCAGCACATTGGGCTCAGCCCAAGGCGAGTGCAAGGACACAAAAGCGTTGGGCTCCTCCCAACCGGCAGCCAGAACGCCACGCGGTCGGTGGTACTTGAAACTGCGTGAGAACACGCTCGAGCCACCTGCCATCAGAGCAGAGGCCAGCGTATCGCCCGAAAAGCCTTGCATGCGCCGGCCGTCAAATTCGAAATTCAGCGGCTGCGATCGATCGATCAAGCGGCCCCCGGCAGGCAAACGCCAGCCACTCATGTTCGCTCCTGATCAGCCTGACAACTGACAATGGCCTGCGTGTGCGGATGGCGCCTGACATGCAACCAACTGCGGCAGCCGTGCACATGCCACCAACGCTCGTCCACCGGGGTATCGGGGTTGCCGCGGTTGTACAGGTGATCGGACCAGGCCGCATCGTCCAGCGTCTGCGGCCGCACCGCTCGCTCGCTGATCTCCCCCATGCACAAAAATTCATGCTCGCTGCGAGGTCCGCAGAAGGGGCAAGGAATTGAGAGCATGGCAAGCGCCTTTAAAAACGGTTCGACGCGCTGGCCGTCTCGAACAGCAAGCGCCCCGAGGAAAACCGCTCGAGTGAAAAGGGCGCACAAAAGCGGTCAGGCTGACCCCGGGCCATCAGGCCCGCAAGGCTGCGACCTCCCGCCGGTATGGACTTGAAACCACCAGAGCCCCATCCGGCGCTGACGCACAAGCCCTGCACCGGCGTGGTAGACACAATGGGGCTGGTGTCTGCAGACAAATCAATGGCTCCGCCCCAGGTGCGCAGCAGCTTGACCCGGGCCAAGGCCGGAAACAGCTCGACCAAGCTGGCCACGCAGTCCTCGATCACATGGAACTGGCCGCGCTGCGTCCACGAAAGTCCGGCATCGGGTCCACCGCCAATGACCAACTCGCCCTTGTCGGACTGGCTGAAATAAATGCCCAGCGCAGGGCACGAGACGATGACATCGAGCATGGGCTTGAGGGGCTCAGAGACAAAGGCCTGGAGCGTCAGCGTCTCCAATGGCAGACGCAGGCCCGCCATGGCAGCCAGGCGACTGCTTGAGCCGGCCACGGCCAGCCCCAACCGATCGGTCACGATGCGCCCGCGCGTGGTCTGCACCGCCTGCACCCGGCCGCCCGGACACTCGATGCCGGTGACTTCGCAGTTTTCTATGATGTCCACGCCCACCGAACTGGCCGCACGCGCATAAGCCCAGGCCACGGCATCGTGGCGCACCGTCCCCGCACGGCCCTGCCAGGCACCGGCGAGCACCGGCAGGCGCTGGACCGGATCGCGCCGGAGCATGGGCAGCAAGCGGTAAACCGCCTGTGCATCGAGCAATTCGTAATCGGCACCAACCAAGCGCATGGCATGCATGCGCCGGCGGGCATCGCGCAACTTGGCCCAGGTCTGAATGATCTCGATCTGCCCGCGCTGGCTGACCATCAGGTTGAAATCGAGCCGCTGACTCAGGTCTTCCCAAAGACGCAGGTTTTCGTCTTGAAATCGGATGCCGGGCTCACGCAGATAGTTGGAACGGATCACCGTGGTGTTGCGCCCCGTGTTGCCGCCTCCGAGCCATCCACGCTCGCACCACCGCGTCGTAGCGCGCCGCCGGTTCAGCCCGGCGCCAAGCCCTGGGCCAGCCACGGTGGCCGTTCAGGCCTTGACGCAATAATTGGAAGAGACTGTATCGCACAATGGACAAAACCGGCGAGCATCGGATCGCACCGGCTGGAACTGCTACCATTGTGATTGATTTTGTCGATGGGAAGTCGCTGTGTGCCCCAGCACCCACGATCGCCGAGTTCAACCTTCCACTCACTTTTAGACGAGAGGCTGCCAACATGAAAATTTTCAAATCCTTGCTGGCCATGACCTTGGTGGCCTGCGCCGCCCTGACCAATCCGGCCGCCGCGCAAGGAGCGCCTGGTAAGAGTCGCCTGCAAACCATCCTCGAGCGCGGCACGCTGCGCGTGGGAACCACTGGGGACTTCAACCCCATGTCCATCCGTGATGCGGCCACCAACAGCTACCGCGGCTTCGACGTCGAGGCCATGGAGCAACTGGCCAGAGACATGGGCGTGAAGGTGGAATGGGTTCCAGCCGAATGGGCCACCCTGGTCACTGGCATCACTTCCAACCGCTACGACATCTTCTCCGGCGCCTCGCTGAGCATGGCGCGGGCCAGAACCGTGGCCTTTTCCGACCCCTACATCGAGGCCGGCACCGTGCCCGTGATCCGCAAGGCCGACGCCGCCAAACTGTCCGGCTGGTCAGACCTCAACCGCAGCGGCACCCAAATTGCTGTCTCGCTGGGCACCGTGTTCGAAGAGCAGGCCAAGGCCCATTTCCCGCAGGCTTCGGTCAAAGCGATCGAAAAGCCCGCCACCGGTTACCAGGAAGTGTTGGCTGGCCGTGCTGTGGCCACCATCACCAGCAATGTGGAGGCGGCCACCCTGGTCAAGACCTACCCCAACCTGACCGTGATTTCCAAAGCCGAACTTCGCAACAAGCGCCCTTTTGCCTACCCGCTGCCCCAGGGCGAGCCGGTTTGGACCACCTTCGTAAACAACTGGATTGCGCTGAAAAAGTCTGAGGGCTATTTCGACATGCTCGAAGCCAAGTGGCTGGGCCGCTGACCCGCCCTGAGCATTTGACATGAGGCGCCTCGCGGCCGCTCTGGCTGGGCTGGCTTTGCTGCTGTCTGGCTGTGGGGCCGCTGGGGACACCAGCGCCTACACGTGGGGCTGGTACATCCTCAACCCCTTGACCGACAAGGGGGCATCGAACCTCTCTTTCCTGCTGGCAGGCATAGGCCTGACCGTCGGCCTGTCTGTGGCCGCCATCGTGGTCTCGGTGCTTTTGGGCGTGCTTCTGGCGCTCTCTGCCCTCTCGAGCGTACGGCCTCTGCGCCTGCTCTCGCGCGGCTATGTCGAGGTGTTTCGCGCCATCCCCCTGCTGGTGCTGCTGCTGTGGGTTTACTACGGCTTGCCCATGCTGACCGGCCTGCAGTTCGGGGCGTTTGCGGCCGGTGTGATTTCGCTGGCCCTTTCAGATGCCGCTTTTGAGGCCGAGATTTTCCGCGCTGGCATACAGTCGGTGGCCAAAGGCCAGCGCGAGGCCGCACAAACTCTGGGCCTGTCGGGCCGCGACACCTTCCGCTTCGTGATTTTTCCGCAGGCCATCCGCACCATCTTGCCGGCGCTGGGCAACCAGTTTGTCTACGTCCTCAAGATGAGTTCGCTGGTCTCTGTGATCGGTCTGCAAGAGTTGACGCGTCGTGCCAATGAGCTCAACGTGACCGAATACCGGCCGCTGGAGATCTACACTGCCCTGGTGTTGGAATACCTGCTGCTGATCTTGCTGACCTCCTGGGGCGTACGGCGCCTGGAGTGTCGCATGGCGTCGGCCCCCCGGTAAGAGCGGCACCTTCGCCCCATCATCACCACACTGGCGTCCACAGCGCCCGAGGCGAAGCTCATGCTGAGTCCTCGCGCCGTTTCGGGCGACACAGCGGTGCCGGTTCAGTGGTGCAAGATGCGGTCGAGAAAGCTGCGGCAACGCTCGCTGCGCGGAGCACTGAAGAAAGTCTGGGGTGGGGCCTCTTCCACCACCCGGCCCTGGTCCATGAACACCACGCGGTCAGCCACCCGGCGGGCAAAACCCATTTCATGGGTCACGCACAGCATGGTCATGCCCTCGCTGGCCAGGCCCTCCATCACACCGAGCACCTCCTGAATCATCTCCGGGTCGAGCGCCGAGGTGGGCTCGTCAAACAACATGATGCGCGGACGCATGCACAGCGATCGGGCAATGGCCACCCGCTGCTGCTGTCCGCCCGAGAGTTGGCCGGGGAATTTGTCGGCCTGCTCGGCAATGTCGACCCGCTCAAGGTATTGCATGGCCAGTTCAGGTGGGGAAACAGGTTGAACTGCTGAAACACCATACCGATCTCGCTGCGCGCCTGGGCCTGGCGGGAAAGATGCGAGCCGACCTCGACCCCATCGACCCAGATCTGGCCTTGGTCATGCACTTCGAGCTGGCTCAGGCATCGGATCAGGGTGGATTTGCCCGATCCAGACGGGCCGCATATGACGATCTTCTCGCCGCTGGCCACCGTCAGATCCACCTGGTCGAGGGCCTTGAAAGCGCCAAAAGACTTGCTCACGCCCTGGATCTGGATCAGCGGGGACTGCAGAATCTGCGACTGGCTCATGGAAAACACCTCTGCCATTGATAGATCGAGGCATTATCATTGAACGCCATGCGACTCGCCCACTCCAGTTGGCCTCAAGTCTCGGCCTATCTGAACCGCTGCCAGGGGATCATCATCCCCACCGGATCGACAGAACAGCATGGACCGACCGGCCCGATCGGCACCGATGCACTGGTGGCCCAAGCGATCGCACAGGCAGCAGCCGATCAGGGACATTGGCTGGTGGCCCCAACGCTGAGCCTGGGGCCGGCTCAATTTAACCTGGGATTTCCCGGCACCATCGGGCTGCGCGCCAGCACCATGATGGCCGTGGTTGGCGATGTGCTCAACTGCCTGACAGCCCAAGGCTTCAATCGCTTTTATTTTCTCAATGGCCACGGCGCCAACATCGCCACCGTCAACGCCGCCTGCCAGGACTTCTATGCCCAGTGGAGCCTGGGGCAAAGAAGCGGAACCGCACCTTGCTGCCGGCTGCGCTCATGGTGGGACTATCCAGCCCCCGATCAGCTGCGCAAACAGTGGTACGGCAGCTGGGAAGGCATGCATGCCACGCCCAGCGAACTGGCCATCGGCATGGCTGTCCTGGGAGAGCAATTTCCAAACGATCCCCAAGCGTCGATACAGATTCAGAGTCCGCCACAGGCGCTGCCCGAAGGCTACGCCCAATCGCATGCGGGCGACAACCACCTGGCCGCTGCCGCGCACCGTGCGCAATTTGCAGATGGGCGGGTCGGTTCGCACTCAGCCTTGGCCACTCGGGAGCAGGGTCAGGCCTTGCTGCAAGCGGCTGCGGCCGACGCGCACCGCGACATTCTCGAATTTTTTGGAAGTCCATGATCATCTTGTACGGCGCGGCCCTATCGAGCTACACCGCCAAGGTGCGTGTGGCTCTGCACTGGCGAGGCATACCGTATACGGAGCAAGAGCCGCCGGGAGGGTATCGATCGGACGCGTGGTCCCAACGCGTGCCCATGGGCACCATCCCGGCCATCGAGCACGATGGGTTCTTCCTGGCCGAATCGGAGGCCATCATCGAATACCTGGAGGAAGCCTTTACCGGCCAACCCCTGCTGACTGGGTCAGCCCAGGACAGGGCCCGCATGCGCGCCCTGGCACGCCTTCACGACTTGCATGTCGAGCCTCGGGTCCGAGCCCTCTTCCCCCTGATTCGACAGAGCGAAAAGCGTGATCTCCTGCCCCAATTGCTGGCCGCTCTGGATGACCGACTCCAGCGTCTGGCGCGGGCTGCCGTCTGCGGACCTTATCTGGCCGGAGAACGGCCGAGCGTGGCCGACTGCGGTTTTGCGGTCACGTTGCCACTGGCCCGTTGCCTTTTGCAAGCGCTGGGCCACACCCTGGACCTGCCCGGCAAACTCAAAGCCTGGGAACACACCATGGCCAACGACTCATCGGTGCAAGCAGCGCTGCTACCCTGGAATGCGGCCACCGAAGCATGGCTGAGCAACTTCGCACAATCATCATGACGAAAGACACCGACAAGGCCATCAGTCCCTTGCTCCGTGAAGACTGGAGCTATGTGGAGCACAGCGCTCTGGAGCAATTGAGCGCTCAGGAATGGCAAACCCTCTTGCCCCAACGCGCTGCCTACTACCGGCAAGAGCAGGCGAGGCAGGCGCTGCGCCTGCTCGCGGCCAGCGAGCACGATGCAACGTTTGGCTACCGCGTCAACAATTACCAGCACTGCTTGCAGGCAGCCACTTTGGCCCTGCGCGATGGCTTGAGCGAAGAGGACGTGGTCGTGTGCCTGTTTCACGACGTTGGGTTCATCACCTGCCCAGACAGCCACGGTGAATTTGCTGCGGCCCTGCTCGGCAACTATGTCAGCGAGCGCAACCACTGGATGCTGCAACGGCACGCGCTGTTTCAAGATGTCCATTCACCCAACCACCCGTACGCAGACCCCAAAGCCCGCGACCGCTGGCTTGGGCATCCGCACTTTGAATGGGCTGCCACTTTCGTCGAACGCTACGATCAGGCTGCCATCGACCCGAATTACGACAGCGCACCTCTGTCCCACTTCGAACCCATGGTGATGCGCTTGTTTGCGAAACCTCCGCGGCCCATGCCGCTGCCCTGAGACCACCCTGGAGAACGCCATGTCAGCCTGGATACACATGATCCCCCTGGAAGAGGCCCAAGGCCCTCTGGTGGCTGCCTATGAAAAGGTCAAGACGCCGCACGGCACAGTGGACAACGTCATGAAAGCCCACAGCCTGCGACCACACACCATGGAAGGTCATGTGGCTCTTTACCGCAGTGTTCTGCACAACCCGGACAACACCCTGCCCTTCTGGTTTTTGGAGGTCGTCGCTTCGTATGTGAGCATGCTCAACCGCTGCGACTACAGCCTGACCCACCACTTCGCCAATGCACGACGTCTGATGGCCGATCCGGCACGCGCCGAAGCGGTGAGACTGGCCCTGCTTGAGCGTGCGCCCGAGCGGGTCTTTGAGGGCAAGCAACTGGCCCTCCTGATCTATGCGGGCAAGCTCACCACCGATGTGGCCCAGATGGTCAAAAGCGACATCGACGCGCTGCATGCAGCAGGCTGCGATGACGGGCAGATCCTGGAAGTCAACCAGGTCTGCGCCTATTTCAACTATTCCAATCGGCTGCTCAACGGCCTGGGCGTGACCACGCAGGGCGACGTGATCGGCTACTACAAAGACGGGCAAAGCCAGGCCCAGAGCCAGGGCTGAGCCCAGCCCGGGAGGCTGGCCTTATTCCGCCTTGAGGCTGGCCACCTTGGCCGCGCGGGCCATGGCCTCGTTTTCCCGGGCGATCACCTGACCATATGCTTGCGGCCCAGCGCCGACCGGCTCGATCACCGCCGTCTGGAAGTTTTTGACCAACTCTGGATGCTTGACCACCTCGGCGATTTCCTGGCTGATACGCTGGATTGCCGCCGGCGGGGTTGTGGCAGCAGCCATGACACCGATGACCACAGAAAAATCGAAGCCGGGCACCAGCTCGGCCAATGTCGGAATTTCAGGGGCCTGGGGCGAACGGGTGGCTGCATTGCTGGCCAGCACACGCACCTGACCTGCCTTGGCAAAGCCCTGCATAGAGGGCAGCGCAGCCACCGAAAAATCCACCTGTCCGCCAACGAGTGCCGGCGTTGATTGGCCCGATCCCTTGAATGGGACATGGCGCACGTCGAGGTTCAGAGCGCTCTTGAGTGCCTCCATGGTCAGGTGGTGCGTACTGCCGATGCCAGACGAGCCGTAAGTGAAATCGCCGGGCTTGCTTTTGACCAGCGCCACGAATTCCTGCACCGTGGAGACAGCGGTTTTTGGGTGGGCGACGAGAAAAAGTGGCGAGCGAGCGATCAGTGAGACCGGCACGATATCGACCCCGACCCGGTACGGCGCAGCCTTGTTGACCAGCGGCGTGATCGACAACATGGAGCCGTCTGAAACGATGAAGGCGTGACCGTCCTGGGGAGAGCTTTGCAACAAGGCCTGGTAGGCCACCACCCCATTGCCGCCGGGCTTGTTGTCCACCACCACTGACTGTCCCAGGCGCTCTGTCAGGCGCTGGGCCACCACGCGGGCCACGGTATCGGGCAGACCACCGGCCGCATAAGGCACGATGAATTTGATAGGTTTGCTGGGGTAAGACTGACCCCACACACCCATGGGCGCGAGGATCAAGGTGACTGCGGTGACTGCGGCCCAGGTTCTGCGTTGCATGACAAATTTCCTCGAGTGTTGGGCAGCGTGAGCCACCCGGGTTTGAATGTGCATGAGCGCTTGCAAAATGGTTAGGCGCCTAATATAATCATTTTACGATCAAAATGCCCGCCCAATTGCAAGCTTGCAATATAAACCCCACCCTTGTGATCAGCATTTGCACCAACCATGACGTCTGTAACCCTGCAATTGATCGTGACTCAGGCAGACACCGCGGCTCAAGACGTCCGGCGATTTGAGCTGCGCCGAACCGATGGCAGTGCCTTGCCAGCCTTTACCGCCGGCGCCCACATTCGGGTCAAGACGCCGCTGGGCGCCTGGCGCAACTATTCGCTGAGCAACCACCCACAAGAGTCAGACCGCTATGAGATCGCAGTCAAGCGAGAGGGCCGCGGACGCGGTGGCTCGCTGAGCATGGTCGATGGGGTTCGGGTGGGCGACCTGCTCGAAGTGCATGCCCCCGAAAACCAGTTCGCGCTCGACGAGCGCGCCACCCAGGTGTTGCTCATTGCCGGCGGCATTGGCATCACGCCGCTGCTGTCCATGGCCCTGTACCTGCTGTCGCAAGACAAGCCGTTCAAGCTGGTCTACCTCACGCGCGAGCCGGCCAGCACCGCCTTTGCCGATCTGCTGGCCACGCCTGCGTTTGCCGGCAAGGTATTGATCCACCATGACCAAGGCCAGCCCGAGCGGGCCTTGGACCTGTGGCCACTGTTGGAAAAACCAGGCAGCGTGACGGGCCGACAGTTGTATTGCTGCGGACCCCAGGGCCTGATGGATGCGGTGCGCGACATGACGGGCCACTGGCCCAATGCGGCAGTGCACTTCGAAAGCTTTGGGGTGGACACCAGCACCCGAACCGATGACCAGCCCTTCGAGGTGAGCCTGCGCAGCAGCGGCCGTGTCTACGAAGTGCCGGTTGGGCGAAGCATACTGGAGGTGCTGCGAGACCAAGGCCTGCACATCCCGTCGTCCTGCGAAAGCGGCACCTGTGGATCGTGCAAGACAGCCTTGCTAGAGGGCCAGCCCGATCACCGCGACCTGGTGCTGATGGACGAGGAGAAGGCAGATCACATCATGGTCTGCGTCTCGCGGGCCCGAGGCGGTACCTTGATGCTCGATCTGTGAAAGCAGGAAACGCCTCGATGGAACCCATCGACCCGGCCGTGCAGTGGGTGTATGTGGCCACGCCGCATCAGCTTCACGCCGAGCATGTCTGCCTGGCGGCCCAGTCTGGCAAACATGTGCTGGTGGAAAAGCCCATGGCACTGAGCCTGGACGAGACCGACCGCATGATCGACGCCTGCCAACGGGCCGGCACGCATTTGATGGTCGGTCACAGCCACAGCTTTGACGCTCCCGTGCTCCTGGCCCGCCAGCTCATTGACAGCGGCCGCTATGGCGCCGTGCGCATGATCCACGCCATGCAATACACAGATTTTCTGTATCGCCCGCGCCGGCCAGAAGAGCTCGACACCAAACAGGGCGGTGGTGTGATCTTCAGCCAGGCAGCCCATCAGGTCGACGTGGTTCGCCTGCTCAGCGGCGGTCGTGTCGCGCGCGTGCGTGCCATGACGGGCCGCTGGGATCCCAGCCGACCGACAGAGGGCGCTTACAGCGCCTTGCTCGCGTTCGAAACCGGTGCCTTCGCCAGCCTGACATACAACGGTTACGGCCACTATGACAGCGATGTGCTGATGGACGGCATGGGCGAACTGGGGCAAGTCAAAGATCCGACCGCCCACACGCAAACGCGGGCCCGCCACGCCAGCATGCGCGACGAGCTGGCCGAAGCCACGGCCAAGGCCGAGCGCAATTTTGGCGGTCAACAGTGGCAGCCACCCGCCGTGCAGACACCTCAGGCGAGCCAACATTTTGGGCCCACGATCGTCAGCTGCGAGCGCGCCGATTTGCGCCTGACGCCTTGGGGCGTGCAGGTGATCGACGCCAGCGGCAGCCACCATGTGGCGGCCACCTTGCCTGCTGTTGCACGCGGCGAGGTGATCGACGAGCTGTGGGCCACTGATCGACAGGCAAGCCCACCACTGCACAGCGGCGCCTGGTCGCGCGCCACGCTCGAAGTGTGCCTGGCCCTGCTCCAATCGCAGCGCGATGGCGCCGACGTCCTGCTCACGCGGCAAGTGGGCCTGCCCTCCTGACCCAACCCATCCGGACCCACCATGGCTGCCAAAGACCCCATGCCCGATTTGCTGGCCCATTGGCGCGAAGCGGTGCCAAACGACCGCCTGGCTCACCTGATCCGCGATGTCTCGCGCGCCCAGATGCGCGCCTTGCAAGTGCGGCTGGCTGCGCACGAGGTGTCGTTTGGTCACTGGACTTTTCTGCGCATCCTCTGGCTCAAAGACGGCCTGACCCAGCGAGAACTCAGCGAGCTCGCCGGTGTGATGGAGCCGACCACTTTTGCGGCCGTCAAGGCCATGCAGGACATGGGTTTGGTCGAGCGCAAGCAACTGCCCGGCAACCGCAAGAACATGCACGTGTTCCTCACCCGTGCCGGACGCAACCTGGAAAAAAAACTGGTTCCCCTGGCCGAGGAGGTCAACCGCATCAGCGTTGCAGGCCAAAGCGACCATCAGGTCTCTCAGACCCGCAAGTTCCTGCTGCAAATGCTGGAAAACCTGGCCAAGGATTGGGCGCGGGGCAAAGACAGCGACTAAATCATGCCCACCCGCTTGCTGCCGCTGGGCCCGAGCGGGCACCTGGCCTCAGATCGAGTAAGTCTCGTAAGTCGCTGGATGAAAAACCTCTTCCACCTGCAATCGGCGAGCCGACAGTCCCTGTGCATGGTGGTGGCGCAAAAAAGTCTCTAAGGTGGCCCGGTTGCGGGCGACTCCATAAGACCAGAAGTCCTGACCCAGCGACTCTCGCGCAGCCTTGAGCTGCTCTTCAACAAAGGGCAGCGTCACCTTGGTGGCCGAGGTGTCTGACAGAGCCGCCAGGGCGGCATCCTTGGCCTGACTGAACGCCTTGAACACAGCCCCCGGCAGCCAGGGGTGCTGCTCGCACAGGGTTTTTCGAATGCCCACCACGTGCATGATCGGGAAGATCCCGGTGCGCTTGTAATAGTCTTTGGCGGCGGCCGTGGGATCGTCAAAGAGCCAGCCGATGTTCGGATTGAGCAGCGCCTGCGCACTCGGCGGGCGCGGGGCCATGAAGCCGTCGATCTGCCCGTCGTCGAGCAACTCCGAGATGGTCCGACCCTCGGGCGCGTTTTCCAGCTTCACGCCCGGGGGCAGTTGCAGGGCAATTTTTTCGGGACGCCCCGCCGTTTCAATGCCTCCGCGCACCCAGGTCACGTCCTCGGGGGCCACACCATAGTCATCCTGCAAGATGGCGCGCGCCCACACATTGGCACTGAGTTGGTACTCGGGCAGCCCAATGCGCTTGCCCTTGAGGTCCTCGGGCTTTTTGATCCGGTCCTTGCGCACATAAATCGATGTGTGCCGAAAAGCACGCGACAAAAACACCGGTACCGCCACATAGGGGCAATCGCCCTTGGCTGTTTTGACGGTGTAGCTGGAAAACGAGAGCTCGCAGATGTCAAAGTCCTGGCTGCGCATGGCGCGAAAGAACATTTCCTCTGGATAGAGCGTCATGTAGACCGGGTCGACCCCATCGATCTGCACACGTCCGTCGATCAGGGCCCGGGTCCGGTCGTAGTCGCCCATGGCGATCGACAGTTGCAACTTGCTCATGTTCAGTGGTCTCTTGGTGAGGGATTCAAACTTTGACGGAGTAAGACGGCTCAAGCTCGGGGCGATGCTGGCCGTCGGCCCAGACATAGGTGCACGGGTGATCGCGCCAATCGACCGTCTTGGGAATCACTTCCTGGTAGGAAACCACCGATCGAGGTATGGCCAGATCGCCTGTGCCGATGGCCGGCCCACCGGCCATAAAGCTGCGCACGGCCTCCAGCATTTGCTTACGAAACTCGACCACCGCCATATCGCTGGCACCAAGCCGGTCATGGGTGCGATCGGCCATCGGCCCCATCGTCACCCACATGGCGATATCTTGATTGGGAAACCCGGTAATGCCCGTGAAATTGCCCGCCTTCATGGCCTGCCGGTTCTGCCAGAAGCGGTTGTCGTCCGAGCGCAATGGGCGATAGTGGGCATCGAGGTCCACCCCCACCGTCTGGCCCAGAAATTTGCGCCAGGTCTCGGTCTCCGGAGTCTGGGAAGGATGGCCCCAGGCGATGAAGTAAAACGCGGTGGTCGTGTCGTCCATCGGCACATTGACGTTGGCCACGTTGTAGAGGTTGTTTGGCGGCACCAGAACCGAAATCGGGGCCACGAACACCGTCGATCGCACGTATTCATGGGTCGCAGCATTTTGAATCGGACGCCGAATGGCGGCATAACGAAACCCATAGCTGCCGCGCTGCACCTGCATGCGCGGGGCTTTGTCGGTCGATGGACGCAGCCAGTTTTTGTCCGTGGCCTGCCCCCCCGCAACCCGGGCAGGCACCATGTCCGAAGAATGCAGGCTCGAGCTGTGCGCCGAGTCAATTGCGCCCTCCAGAATTTGCGCCCAGTTGCAAGGGATGACCGCCTTGGCAATCGTCACACGGGTGTCCTGCGTCGGCGCCCAGGGCGGCGGTATGAAATCGGGCATCTGCTCGGGCAGGCCGAACCAGGCCCAAACGAAACCGCCCCACTCCTTGACCGGGTAGGCCTTGTGCTTGACCTTGGCAGCCAGGCAACTGGCCGGCGGCTCAGAAACCATCTCGATCACGTTGCCCTTCACATCCATCTTCCAGCCGTGGTAGAGGCAACGCAGGCCCCCCTCCTCATTGCGGCCGTAGACCAGCGAAACCCTGCGATGCGGACAAGCCTCCTCAAGGACACCGACCTGACCCTCGCTGTCGCGAAACACCACCAAGGATTCGCCCAGAACGCGCGCCCTCACCGGAGTGCAGTCCGGCTCGGACACCTCCTCAATCAGGCACACCGGCAACCAGTGCTGGCGCATGAGTTGACCCATGGGGGCATCGCCCTCGACACGGCACAGCAATTGATTTTCTTCACGAGTGATCATGGCGTCTCCAGCAAAAAACCCGACCCAAAAGCCAAGCCGACCGGCGGGAAGTTTTATTTAGGCGCCTAACTATATTGAAAATCTGCCCACTCTGCAAGGACCCATGCCCAATGGCCCTCACAATGGCCCTCAATCACGGACTGCTGTGGCGGCTGGGGCGCCCCTCCAACGGATAGGCCGGATCGTTGTAGCCCGGCGTCGAAGGATGGCCCGGTGTGACAAGCCCATCGACAAAGGCTTCATCTTGCGCAGTGAACGCATAGCTGGCGCCACCGCCATATTCATCCCACTGCTCCAGGGTCCGAGGACCACCGATCACCGAAGTGACGTACCGGTTATTGAGCACCCAGGCCAGGGAAAACTGCAAGGTGCTGATCCCCTTTTCATCCGCATAACGCTTGATTTTCTGAGCGATGAGCAAGGACTCCTGCCGCCACTCGGACTGCATCATGCGCGCATCCTTGCGACCCGCGCGCGTGCCCTCGGCCGGGACCTGACCTGGCGCATATTTCCCGGTCAGTACCCCGCGGGCGATCGGGCTGTAGGGCACCACGCCAAGCCCGTAGAAATTGCAAGCCGGCAAATGCTCAACTTCCGGCATCCGATTGAGCGCGTTGTAATACGGCGAACTGACCACCGGCCGGGTGATGCCCATGTCATCACACAGCCGGCAAATTTCGGCAACCCGCCAACTGCGGTAATTCGACAGCCCAAAGTAACGCACAAGCCCGCGTGCCATCAGGTCACCCATGGCGCGCACGGTCTCATCAAGCGGCGTATCCGGATCTTCCTTGTGCAGGTAGTAAATGTCGATGTAATCCGTGCCCAATCGGCGCAGGCTGGCCTGCACCGCCTGCATGATCCATCGGCGCGACAGGCCACGTTCGTTGACACCGGCATCGGCATTGAGGGGAAAAGCGACCTTGGTGGCTACCACCCAACGATCGCGCTGAGCGCCAATGGCCCTCCCGACAAT
>JAJTGH010000154.1 GCA_021299555.1 Comamonadaceae bacterium | reverse complement strand
TGGCCCTGCGAGATGACCTTCGAACTCGACTCGGTTGGGGCCATGTGTTTGCCCTGCAGATCCTCAATGATGCGCAGCGCCGGGCGGTGCTGCGGCGGCAGGCCGATTCGCGGGGCATTTTGCTTGGCGACGATGTCATCGATTTCATTCTCAGCCGGTTCACGCGTGACATGTCGCACTTGATGCAACTGCTCGATCAGCTCGACGGCTATTCGCTGCAGACGAAGCGACCCATCACCATTGCCTTGATCAGGTCCATGCTGGAGACGCCATGAGCAAGCTCCAGCTGGCTCTTTTTGATTTGGACCACACGCTGCTGCCGTTGGACTCCGACTACGAGTGGGGCGAGTTCACCATTCGGCTCGGTTGGTGCGATGCCACCGATTTCAAGCGACGCAATGCCGAATATTTTGAGCATTACCGTGCTGGCACTCTGGACATTCACGACTATGTGCGTTTTGCCACGCAGGCCATGCGCGAGCGTGGTCCCCAGGCCGCTTTGCAGGCGCATGAACAGTTCATGACGGAGGTCATCGGCCCGGCGCTGCGGCCGCAGGCGCTCGAGTTGGTGCAAAAGCACCGGCAGGCAGGCGCCCATTTGCTGATCGTCACCGCCACCAATGATTTTGTGACCCGTCCGATTGCCCAGCGCTTTGGCGTTGACGAGCTCATCGCAGTGCAGCTCGAGCGCGACGCGCAGGGGCGCTTTACCGGTGAGATTGAAGGCACGCCGTCGGTTCGCGGCGGCAAGGTTGAGCGCGTACAGCAGTGGTTGAGCAGCCGCTCGCTCGACTGGTCTGACGTTCAAGCAACGTTCTACACAGACTCCCTCAACGACTTGGCGCTTTTAGAAAAAGTCAGCCACCCGGTGGCCACCAACCCCGACGAAAAACTTCGCTCGCTGGCGCTCGAGCGCGGCTGGCCCATCCTTGAATTGTTTTCATGATCAAAACCCTCATCAACAAGCTGTTGGGAAAAGCCGGAGATTCCGTCTCGCGCGCGAAAAAGTCACCCTACGGCAAGCGGCAGGATGTGGGACCTCAGGACCACGGCATAGACCCCAGTTTGGTGGACCAGCGCGCCGCCGATGTGGTCAATACGCTCAAAAGTGCCGGTTTCGAGGCCTATATCGTGGGTGGCGCGGTGCGCGACCTGCTGCTCGGTTTGCGGCCCAAGGACTTTGACGTGGCCACCAATGCCACGCCCGAACAGGTCAAGGGCCTGTTTCGGCGCGCCTTCATCATCGGTCGGCGCTTTCGCATCGTGCACGTGGTCTACGGCCGCGGCCGTGAGCATGAGGTCATTGAGGTATCGACCTTTCGCGCCCACCTCGACAGTGCGCAGGCGCAGCAGGTCGATGGCAACGAGCGA
The DNA here is from genome assembly GCA_021299555.1 of Comamonadaceae bacterium. Classification (GTDB taxonomy): domain Bacteria; phylum Pseudomonadota; class Gammaproteobacteria; order Burkholderiales; family Burkholderiaceae_C; genus Polaromonas. Next base: position 4,006 of record JAJTGH010000154.1, on the reverse strand, counting down.
ACCAGCAAGAGTGAGCTCGCCGGCATGAAGCATGCGGTTGACGCGTCGGGACGCGTCTTGCGCGACAACGTCTGGGGCTCGATCGATCACGATGCAGCCCGGCGCGATTTCACGGTCAACGCGCTTTATTACGACCCCCAAACCGAGACCGTGGTCGACTACCACCAGGGCATCCGCGACGCCAAGAAGCGCGTGCTGCGCATGATCGGTGATCCCGCGGCGCGTTACCGCGAGGACCCGGTGCGCATCATTCGCGCGGTGCGTTTTGCCGCCAAGCTCAGTGCCCTGGGCTTCAAGCTCGAAGACAAAACCGCCCGCCCGCTCAAGGCGATGAAGGAGCTTTTGGCCGACGTACCGCAGTCGCGCCTGTTCGACGAGATGCTCAAGCTACTGCAGACCGGCCACTCGCTGGCCAGCGTCGAGCAGCTCAAGGTCTTGGGACTCGATCGGGGCATCTATCCGCTGCTCGATGTGATCGTGGCCAGCGCCGACGAGCCTTTTTTGCGATTGGCCCTGCAAGACACCGACCGGCGCGTGCAAGAGGGCAAGCCGGTGGCCCCCAGCTTTTTGCTCGCCAGTGTTTTGTGGGCCGATGTCAAGAGCGCCTGGGACCGGGCCCGCGCCCGAGGCATGCACCCCATGCCGGCCTTGCACGATGCGATTGACGCCACCTTCGATGCGCGCATCGGCGACGTCTCTGGCCGCGGCAAGCTGGGCGTGGACATGCGCGAGATCTGGGCCATGCAGCCCCGCTTTGACAAGCGCATGGGCAGCTCGGTATTCACGCTGATCGAGCAGCCGCGCTTTCGAGCCGGTTTTGACTTTCTGCGTCTGCGTGCCAGCACCGGCGAGGTCGATGAGGAACTGGCCCATTGGTGGGAAACCTTCAGCACAGCCGATGACGAGCAGCGACGTGACATGGTGCAGGCGCTGCAACGCGAGCGTCCGCGCAGTGCGCGCGCTGCCACCAGGGCGACTCGCCAGGAGACCGAGCGGCCAGCCGATGCCACGGCAGACGATCCGCGCTTTCGGCCAATTGAAGAAGGTGGCGAGCCCTTGGAGGCCGATGCCGGCGACGCCCCGGCTCGTAAGCGGCGCCGCCGTCGGCGCAAGAGTGGCGGCGGGCAGGGCGGGGCGAGCGACGATGCGCCCGCACCATAGGCCGCAGTGGGCATGAGCCAGTCATTGGCCGTCACAGCCTATGTGGGGCTCGGTGCAAATCTGGGCGAGCCCGTGCAGGCTCTGCAGCAGGCTTTGCATGCCCTAAGTAGCTCTGCCGGGGTGTCTGCGCTCAGATCGTCGGGCTTTTACCGAAGCGCCCCTCTTGGCGCTGGCGGGCCGGACTTCATCAACGCCGTGGCTCAGCTCACCACCACGCTTTCAGCCCCCGATCTGCTCGGGGTTTTGCACTGCGTTGAGTCTGCTGCTGGCCGCCAGCGGCCCTATCGCAACGCGCCGCGCACGCTCGACCTCGATCTGCTGCTCTACGGCCATGCCCGGATGGATTGGCCCGTCCTGACCGTGCCTCACCCGCGCATGTGGCAGCGCGCCTTTGTGCTCAAGCCACTGTCCGAGATTGCCCCCGATCTCGTGCCTGAGGCGGCGCTTGCCGCGGTGGCCGGGCAGTCGGTTGAACGCTTGCACTAAGGGGCCAGACGCTCGCGGACCCAGGTCGCGTTGTCAAGCCTGTAACTCAGGCGGTCGTGCAGACGGCTTTTGCGGCCTTGCCAAAATTCCCAACGTTCGGGCATAAGCCGATAGCCGCCCCAGTGCGGCGGGCGAGGCGGGTTGAGCAGGTACTGGGCGCCGTACTTGGCTGCGTTGGCCACCAGGGTGGCTCGGCTGGCAATGACCTGACTTTGCGGGCTGGCCCAGGCCCCGATGCGCGAATCGAGCGGGCGGCTGGCGTAGTAGGCGTCGCTCATTTCATCGGAGACTTTCTCCACCAGGCCCTCGATGCGCACCACCCGCTCGAGCTCGACCCAGTGAAACTGCAGCGCTGCATACGGGTTTGCGGCCAGGGCCTGGCCTTTGCGACTGTGGTAGTTGGTGTACCAAATGATGCCCCTCTCGTCGAGCCCTTTGATCAGCACCACGCGCGTGGAGGGTCGCAGGTTGGCCTCTACGGTGGCCAGGGTCATGGCGTTGGGTTCGGGCACTTGGGCGTCGATGGCCTCCTGCAGCCACTGACGGAACTGATCGAGCGGGTTGGCCTGCGAGGCCTGCTCATCGAGCTCGGCGCGCTCGTAGCTCTTTCGAAGGTCGGCGATGGAGGGCAGAGTCGGATTCATGGCGGCAGTATACGAACGGCCTGCGTTGCGTCAGTTGCTCAGACCTGTGCATGCTTGAGCATGCGGTGCAAGTGCGCATCGTGTATGCCTGCACTGGCCAGACTCTCCAGGGTCTGGCGGGCATAGTCCAGCGTGGTGCCGTAGCGGCCACAGGCGTTCGTAAAGATATGGCGCAACTGCGCTTCACTGAGCTCACCGGTGTAGTTGGGGCTGCGCCTAGACAGCGTGAAGGCCAGTGCCTGCACCTGGCCCCGATCGGTATTGCAGGGCAGCCAGCGTGGGTCGTAGACCCCAGTGGGCATCTCGCGCTCCCACAGACGCTCGAGCGCTTCGTCGGCCTGCCTGCGATCGATGCGGTAGGCCACCCCCCGGCAGCTGCCGCCTTGCAGCAGAGCAAAGACCAGACCGGGGCACTGCGGCGTCCCGCGGTTGACCCGGCTCCACATTTTCAGAGATCGGTGGTAGCCGTGGACCCGGGCCCAGCGCTGCTCGATGAATTCAAACTCGGGTCGCCAGATCAACGATGCATAGCCAAACACCCACAAATCACGGCGCCCTCCCCACTGGCCACGCACCATGTGCAGCATGGCTTGGACATCGCGCAGGGGCGCGGGCCGCTGGGGTGTCGGGTTGAGCATGGCTCAACTGTAGCGCCTGCCGGCAGGCCTGTGGCGCTTCAGTGCCGCTCGATCAGCTCGATCTTGTAGCCGTCGGGATCGGTGACGAAGGCGATCACGGTGGTGCCCCCTTTGACCGGTCCAGCTTCGCGGGTGACATTGCCACCGGCCGCTTTGATTTTTTCGCAGGCCGCGTGGGCATCGGGCACGGCCAGGGCGATGTGGCCGTAGGCCGTGCCCATTTCGTACTGATCGACACCCCAGTTGTAGGTCAGCTCGAGCTCAGCGTGGTCTGGATTGCTTCCGTAACCCAGGAAGGCCAGGCTGTATTTGTACTGCGGATTTTCCGAGGTGCGCAGCAGTTTCATGCCCAGCACCTGGGTGTAAAAATCGATGGAGCGCTGCAGCTGGCCCACCCGCAGCATGGTGTGTAGGATGCGCATGGGCTTATTGTGCACGAATCATTGCGGCTAAGGCTATATTCTGGTTTTTGCAGCGTTGGCTCAGAACTCAGGTGTTCACATCATGAAACTCATCGAATCGATCGTCGGCCAGGCCTCTGGCATTGCCGCATTGCGGCGCGAAATCCACGCCCACCCCGAACTTTGTTTCAAGGAGGTGCGCACAGCCGACCTGGTGGCCAGTCAACTCGAGCGCTGGGGCATCCCGATGCACCGGGGCATGGGAACCACTGGCGTGGTGGGCATCATCCATGGCCGCGACGGCGGCGCCTGCGGTCGCTCCCTCGGGCTGCGTGCCGACATGGATGCGCTGCCAATGCAGGAGTTCAACACCTTTGCCCACGCCAGTCAGCATGCCGGAAAAATGCACGCCTGCGGCCATGACGGCCACACCGCCATGTTGCTGGCTGCGGCCCAGCATCTGGCAGCCCACCGGGACTTTGACGGTACTGTGTATGTGATTTTTCAGCCGGCCGAGGAGGGCGGAGGCGGAGCCCGCGAGATGATCCGTGATGGGCTGTTTGAGCGCTTTCCCATGCAGGCTGTCTTTGGCATGCACAACTGGCCGGGCATGGCGGTGGGCAGTTTTGCCGTGAGCCAGGGTCCGGTGATGGCCTCGAGCAATGAGTTCAAGATT
>JAJTGH010000153.1 GCA_021299555.1 Comamonadaceae bacterium | reverse complement strand
CCGGACGCGGACTAGGCGCGATGTTCATCATGATGAACGCGGCTCGCTTGCATGTCGCCCTGCAAGGCATCGGCCTGTTGGACGCCGCATGGCAAAAAGCACAGGCCTACTCGCTCGAGCGTCGCCAGATGCGTGCCCCGGGCCGAGGCAAACCAGCCGCCGAGGCCGACTTCATTGCCGAACACCCCGCCATGCGCCGCATTCTGGATACCCAGCGCGCCTGGATCGATGGTGGACGCGTGCTGGCCTACCGCACTGCGCTGGAGCTGGACATCGCCAGGCATCAGGCCGTCACGGACCCGACGGCCGCGGCCCAGGCGCAGCGCTGGTGCAGCCTGATCACACCGGTACTCAAATCCGCCTGGACCGAGCAGGCCTTTGCAGGCGGTAGCGCCTGCCTGCAGGTGCTCGGTGGCCACGGCTACGTCAGCGAGTGGGGCATTGAGCAAATCGTGCGTGACTCGCGCGTGGCCATGATCTACGAGGGCACCAATGAAATCCAGGCCATCGACCTGCTGGTGCGCAAGGTGCTCGCCGATGGGGGCCAGGGCTTGAACGCCCTGCTGGACGACCTGGCGCCGCAGCTGTCTGCGGAGCCGGCGAGCTCGGTGCGCATTCGCCGTCTGGAGGCAGCCACTGCCGCCCTGGTGCAGAAGGCGCCGGCCGATGCCACATTGCCCTATGACGTCGCCGACGACTACCTGCGGGCCCTGGCGCTCGTGCTGCTCGATTGGGCTTGGGCACGCATCGGCTGCACGCCCGGTGCGCAGGCCCCGCGCTGGCAGGCACCACACCGGGCGCTGGTGCGCCATGTGCTGCCAGAGTTTGATATGCGGCTGCAGATCATCGAGACCCGATGCGCCGAATCTCGCGAAGGCGCGGTGGCCTGATGACGGGCGCCCCCACCAGTGCGAAGACCGGCCGCCGGCCGGCTACCCCTTCGTCGTTGCCAGGGGTAGCCGTCGAAAAAGTCGACAGCCGCTATCTGGAGAGTCTCATCGGCTATAACGCGCGCCGAGCGGCACTGGCCACGATCGACGTCTTTCTGGAGCGCATGGCCGTCTATGACCTGCGTCCTGTGGAATTTTCCGCCTTGTCTCTGATCCGCCACAACCCGGGCGTCACCTCGCGCCAGTTGTGTGGCGCGCTCGGCGTGCTGCCCCCCAATCTGGTGGGCATGATCAATCGCTTCGAAAAGCGCGGGCTGGTGATGCGTCGGCCGCATCCGATCGACGGCCGGGCCCAGGGCCTGCATCTGACAGACCCCGGCGAGACGCTCATGGCCCAGGCCGAGGTCACGGCCTCTCGCCTTGAGCAAGACGTGGCCAGTCGGCTCACCGAGCACGAGCGCGCCACCTTGATGATGCTGCTTCAGAAAATCTATCTCTGAGGCCGCGGGCCGACCGCGGTCCTGCGGTTCCTATAATTTTCGGAAATCCTCCGGAGTGTTTGCATGATTCAAGGAAAGACCGCCCTCGTTACGGGTTCGACCAGCGGAATTGGCCTGGGTATCGCCGAGGCCCTGGCCCGCCAGGGCGCACACGTGATGCTCAATGGATTTGGTGATTCCCAGGGCGCTCTCGATCGCATCCGGGCCCTGGGCGCCCGAGCCGCTCACCACGGCGCTGACATGTCCAAGCCTGCCGAGATCGAAGACATGATGCGCGCCGCCGAGCGCGAGTTCGGCGGTATCGACATCCTTGTGAACAACGCGGGCATCCAGCATGTGGCCCCTGTCGAAGACTTTCCGGTAGACCGTTGGGACGCCATTTTGGCGATCAATCTTTCCAGCGCCTTCCACACCATGCGGCTGGCGATTCCTGCCATGCGCCGAAAAAACTGGGGCCGCATCCTGAACATCGCGTCGACCCACGGCCTGGTGGCCTCGGCCCAGAAGTCAGCCTACGTCGCTGCCAAGCACGGCCTGGTGGGCCTGACCAAGGCGGCTGCCCTGGAGACTGCCACCACGGGCATCACCGTCAACGCCATATGTCCGGGCTGGGTGCTCACGCCCCTGGTGCAAAAGCAGATCGACGATCGCGCCAAGGCGCAGGGTATCTCGATCGAGCAGGCGGCATCTGCCCTCCTGGGGGACAAGCAGCCTTCCTTGCAATTCACCACCCCCGAGCAGCTGGGGGCGCTTGCCGTGTTTCTGTGTTCCGACGCGGCCCTCAACGTGCGCGGCGTCGCCTGGAACATGGACGGTGGCTGGGTCGCCCAGTAGGCCCTCAGACTTGGACTTTCAGCCGGATCGCTTCGACCGCCCAGCCCTGTTCGCGCAGGCGGCCCGTGAGCATCGGCAGCAGCTGGCGCAGCTTGGCCGCCGCCGCATTGCCTTGCACCAGCAGGCACCATTGCGCGCCTTCGATCGGCCCGGCCTTGACCGCGGGCTGCAGGGCCAGCGGAATCAGCGATTGCACGGCCTTCAGCCGCTCGTTGGACTCGCGCGCCAGTTGGGCCAGGGCCGCCAGGGTGGGCGACTCCTCGGCCGCCTGTTGCAGCGTCACGGGGTGTAGGCGTCGCGGTGAGGGGGTGGACATGGGGGGTGCGGACTAGCCGGGCTGATTATCCCGCAGGGGCTGCGCCAGAGGGCGCATCGGCCCGCCCAGTGGGTAAAATGTCCGGTTTGACTGCCTGGCCGTCCGGCTGGCAGTCTCGCCTCCCTGCACAACTCGTAAAGGATGTCGCAGCCTGGCTGCCCCCCGTGGGCCTCAGGCGCGCCCGTGTCCATGGCCAAGAACTTCCTCACTCAGATCTTCGGTTCACGCAACGACCGTTTGCTGAAGACCTACCGCAAGACCGTGGATCGCATCAACGCGCTCGAGCCGCAGCTCGAGACTTTGAGCGACGAGGCCCTGCGCGCCAAGACCCAGGAATTTCGTCAGCGCGTCACGGCCGGTGAAACCCTGGACGCCCTGCTGCCCGAAGCCTTTGCCGTCGTGCGTGAGGGCTCCAAGCGCGTCATGAAGATGCGTCACTTCGACGTGCAGATTCAGGGCGGCATGGCCCTGCATTTCGGCAAGGTCGCCGAGATGCGCACCGGCGAGGGCAAGACCCTGACCGCCACACTGCCGGTCTACCTCAATGCCCTGGCGGGGCGTGGCGTGCACGTTGTCACCGTCAACGATTACCTCGCCAACCGGGACGCCCAGTGGATGGGGCGTCTGTACAACTTCCTGGGCATGACGGTGGGCGTGAACCTGCCGCAAATGGCGCGCGAGCAGAAGCAGGCCGCCTACCGCTGCGACATCACCTACGGCACCAACAACGAATTCGGCTTCGATTACCTGCGTGACAACATGGTCTACGAGGTGGCTGACCGTGTGCAGCGGGGCTTGGCCTATGCCATCGTCGACGAGGTCGACTCCATTCTGATCGACGAAGCCCGCACGCCCCTGATCATCAGCGGGCAGGCCGAAGATCAGACCGATCTGTATGTGGCCATGAACCGGATCGTGCCGCGTCTGTCGCGCCAGGAGGGTGAGGCCGATCCGCGCACGGGCGAGGGCGTGATCAAGCCCGGCGACTTCACCGTCGACGAGAAAACCCGCCAGGTCTTTCTGACCGAGCGGGGCCACGAGACCGCCGAAAGCCTGCTGCAGGACATGGGTCTGATCTCTGAGGGGGCAACGCTCTACGACCCGGCCAACATCTCTCTGATGCATCACCTGTATGCGGGGTTGCGGGCCAATCACCTGTATTTCCGCGACCAGCACTATGTGGTGCAGGATGGCGATGTCGTGATCGTCGACGAATTCACCGGTCGCCTCATGGCGGGTCGGCGCTGGAGCGACGGCTTGCACCAGGCCGTCGAGGCCAAGGAAGGCGTGACCATCCAGCCCGAAAACCAGACGATGGCTTCCATCACCTTCCAGAACTACTTTCGCCTTTACGGCAAGCTCGCCGGCATGACCGGAACGGCCGACACCGAAGCCTACGAATTCCAGGAAATCTACGGCCTTGAAACCGTGGTCGTTCCGCCCAACCGGCCCAGTCGGCGCGACGACCAGCTCGATCGTGTCTACAAGACCACCAAAGAAAAGTACGACGCCGCCATCCAGGACATCCGCGACTGCCACGAGCGGGGCCAGCCGGTGCTGGTGGGTACCACCTCGATCGAGAACTCCGAGATCATCGCGCAATTGCTCGAAAAAGCCGGCCTGCCCCATCAGGTTCTCAACGCCAAGCAGCATGCCCGCGAGGCCGAGATCGTTGCCCAGGCCGGTCGGTCCCAGATGATCACCATCGCCACCAACATGGCCGGCCGCGGCACCGACATCGTGTTGGGCGGTAACGTGGAAAAAGCCGTCGAGGCGGTGGAAGCCGACCAAGCGATGGACGCCGCCGCCAAGGCCACGCGTATCGCGCAGCTGCGGGAGCAATGGCAAACGGACCATGCCCATGTCGTGGCCCAGGGGGGCCTGCGCATCATTGCCACCGAGCGTCACGAATCGCGCCGCATCGACAACCAGCTGCGCGGGCGCTCGGGTCGCCAGGGCGACCCGGGTTCCTCGCGCTTTTATCTGAGCCTGGACGATCCCCTGATGCGGATCTTCGCCGGTGAGCGCGTCAAGGCCATCATGGGTCGCCTGAAGATGCCCGAGGGCGAGGCCATCGAAGCCGGCATTGTCACCCGCAGCATTGAAAGCGCCCAACGCAAGGTCGAGGCTCGCAACTTCGACATGCGCAAGCAGCTGCTTGAATACGACGACGTCGCCAACGACCAGCGCAAGGTCATCTACCAACAGCGCAATGACATCCTAGATGCTGCCGATCTATCGGCCCAGATCGAGTCGCTGCGTGAAGGTTGTTTCACTGACCTGGTGCGGCAGTACGTGCCCGCTGAATCGGTCGAAGAACAATGGGACCTGGTGGGCCTTGAAAAGGCACTGCTTGACGAATGGGGCATGACCATGCCGCTGCAGCAGAAGGTGCAGGTTGCGGACAGCGTCATTGACGACGACATCGTCGAAGAAGTCATCGTGGCTGCCCACGCCGCCTTCAAGCAGAAAGTACAGCAGGTTGGTGAGGGCAACTTCACCCAGTTCGAGCGCATGGTGCTGCTGCAAAGCATCGATACCCACTGGCGCGAGCACCTGTCGGCCCTCGACTACCTGCGCCAGGGCATTCACCTGCGTGGCTATGCGCAAAAGCAACCCAAGCAGGAATACAAGCGCGAAGCCTTCGAACTCTTTGGTCAATTGCTCGACTCGGTCAAGAACGAGGTCACGCGCACCCTCATGACCGTACGTGTTGAATCGTCTGCGCAGTTGGATCAAGCGGCCGATGCCATCGAGGGGCGCGCCGAGCGCATCGCCAACGTCACCTACACCGCGCCCACCGAAACGGGCGAGGCCGAGACTTCACTCGATGCCACCACGGCGCGCGCCGCTGGTGGCACACCGCGTGTGGGGCGAAACGATCCCTGCCCCTGCGGCAGCGGCAAGAAGTACAAGCAATGCCACGGAAAGTTGCAGTGATGG
>JAJTGH010000152.1 GCA_021299555.1 Comamonadaceae bacterium | reverse complement strand
AGCCGCTCCCGCGCAGCTCTATGCGCCCATGGCTCGACGCCACATGGAGCTCTATGGAACCACCACCGACCATTTCGCCGAAGTTGCAATTGCCTGCCGTGAGCATGCCTTGCTCAACGACAACGCGATCATGAAAAAGCCAATCACGTTGGACGATCACCGAAATTCGCGCATGATTTCCGATCCGTTTCGTCTGCTCGACTGCAGTTTGGAAAGTGATGGCGGTGCTGCCATTGTGGTCAGCTCGGCCGAGCGGGCGGCTGACTTGCGGCACAAGCGGGTTTATATCTCCGGCGTGGCTGAGGGCCACCCCGATATGCCCGGCTCCATCACGCAGCGGCCCGACATGACAAGTCTGGGCATCGCAAAGGCGGCCGGGCGTGCTTTTCGCATGGCTGGCGTCAGTCATGCCGACATTGATCTGATTGAGCTCTACGACTGCTTTACCTATGTGGTGATCCGGCAGTTGGAGGACCTGGGATTTTGCAAAAAGGGAGAGGGCGGTCCGTTCATCGAGGGGGGGCGCTTGCGTTTGGGGGGTGAGCTGCCATGCAACACACACGGGGGTTTGCTCTCACAGGCCCACGTCTGGGGCCTCAATCACGTCGTGGAACTTGTTCGTCAATTGCGTGGACATGCTGGTCGGGCACAGGTTCGAAATGCCCAAGTCGGTCTGGTGACCGGTTATGGCGACATGGGTGACGGCGCGGTGGCCATTTTGCGGAGTTGATGTCCATGTCATTGAACGACAAGCCCGTGCCGACAGAAAGTCCTTTGTCCCAGCCGTATTGGGATGCAGCGCGCAGCGGCCAATTGGTGATCCAGCGTTGTACCCAATGCGGGAAGTTTCGCCATTACCCGCGATTGCTGTGTGACGCCTGTTACAGCAAAGCCTGCGAATTCGTGCCGGTCAGCGGCTCGGGAGTCATACACAGTTGGACGGTGACCCACCACGTGTTTCATCGTGCATTTGCTGCCGATGTTCCGTATGTGCTTTTGACGGTCGACCTGAGTGAAGGCGTGCGGGCGTTGGGGCGCTGGGACAGTGACCATACACTGGCGATCGGCCTGCCTGTTCGTGCTTGTTTTCACCTTGACCAAGGTGCGCCCGAGTTGCGTTTTCATCCACGATGATCGGCCCAGATGCCCATCAAGGTTTGCGTGGGCCACGGTACTCGTCGATATGATGACCGGCCAAAAAATAGCCGCTCACCCCCCAATCGGTGTTGTTGTGCTGAGTGTTCATGATGCCGGCGACCCAGCAGGCGTCCATGGTTCGGATGCGGATGGCTTTTTGTAGTTTGACCATCACGATCTGGTTGGCCGGCGGCGGAGGGCTGTGGATACAGGCGCCGAAATAGGGAACGAGCAAAGATTCACGGATTGCACCGCTGCTCAATTCCAGAGGAACCACGTAGCCCGCCAAACGAATCTGCTGTCCATCGAGGTCAGGTCTAACCGGCGCGTTGTCCCATATCTTGCGCATCTTGCGCAGCATCTCCATCTCTTGCGCGCTGCCTTCGGCGATGCTGCGTGTATCGATGCCGGCCATGGCTGCACGTGGGTTCCAGCCGTCTGGCAGCAGGTCTTCCCATTGCAAGGTGCGGTAATTGCCCTTGACTTGCGCCTGGACTTGCCGCGGTGTCATCCCAGCGAGCACGCTGGCTCCAATTGCAGCAGCAAGCAGCTTGCGTCGGTTGATGATCACGTCGTCATCCCTTCGGTTGTAGTCCGTCGCTGATGGACAGGCGGTAGGCGCGCCAGCCGGGCACTGTGCTTGCCAACGCTCCGGCCAGGACCGTACCGATCAGTATCAGCCATTGGCTGCCTTGGGGCGCTCCCCACTGCAAGGCGATACCGTATTGGGCGCTCAGCCAGTCGCCCAGGGTGGCGATAGCCAGCGCTGTGGCCATGGCACCGAAGGCGGCCGCGGCGGCCGTGACCATCACGCCTTCGATCACCAGCAGGGCGAAAATGCGCTGCGGTCCGGCTCCCAATGATCTGAGAACGGCAAGCTCGTTGCGGCGCTGTTCCAGCCCTGTGCTGATCACGGCAATGAGTGAAAGCAGGCTCACCACGGCCACCAAAAGGACCATGACCTCGATCACCTGTTCGCCCATGGCCAGATTGCTCCAAAGTTCATCCAGGGCCACTCCTGGCAGGACAGCCATCAGAGGCTCAGCTTGAAATTGGGCGATGCTGCGTTGCATGGAAAAGACTCCGGCGCGTGACTTGAGGCCGACCAGCACCGCGGTCACCGAGTCGACGCTCAGATCCATCTGACTGACTTTTTCAGCACTGATCGGTTCGCGCGCAGGCATGCCCGCGACCCAGTCCACGTGAATCGCCTGCATGCCGTCGAGCCCGATGTGTACCGACCGGTCAACCGGGGTTGCGGTGCGCGACAAGATTCCGACAACCGTAAAGGGCTTGTCGCCATGGTCCGAGGCCTGAAACACACCAGTGCCGTGGCTCAGGGCGATCTTCTGTCCCAGCTGCAGTCCCAGTCGCTTGGCCACCTCGGCACCAACGACGGCGTCAAACAGTCCTGTGAAAGCGCGCCCCTGGGCCAGTTTAAGGGCTTGCTGTTTTCCATAGCGGAAATGATCAAAATAGGCGGCCGTGGTGGCCACCACCGGGAAACCCGAGTAAGAGTCGCCCAGGGAGATTGGCACGGTCCAGGCCACCGCCGGATCCCTGGCAATGGCCTGTGCGCTGCTCCAGCGTATGTTGTTGGTGGCGTTGCCGATACGAAATACCGAGTACATCAGCAGTGAGGTCGCGCTGGTGCGCGCACCAACGATCAGATCGGTCCCCGAGACGGATTGAGAAAAGTGCTGACGCACGTCCTGCTGCAGGCGATCGAGCGATAGCATCAGGAAGGTCGAGAGCGCGATGGACAGAGTCACCCAAGACAGCCCCAGACGTCGACTCCAGGCGCTGCGCCAGGCCAGCATCCAGAGCCCGCTCACAGCTGCGCTCCAACCGGACCGGACAAATGCACCGAGCGCTCAAAGTAGGAGGCCAGGCTGCGGTCGTGGGTGACAAAGATCAAGGCGCAGCCCGAGCGCTCGCATTGACCGAGCAGCAACTTCATGAAGGCATCTCGACGCCGCTCATCGAGCGCCGAGGTGGGCTCATCTGCAATCACCAATTCGGGCTGACCGATCAAGGCGCGGGCGGCGGCAACCCGTTGCTGCTGTCCGACCGAGAGTTGGGCAGCAGCAAGGCCCCAAAGCTCGGGAGCCAGATCAAGTGCGGCCAACAACTCGCGGGCTTGATGTGCAGGATGTCCAGATCGTTGTGCTCTGCGCTTGGAAAAGCGGCAGGGCAAGAGCACGTTGTCCATGGCGCTGAGGTAGGGCAGAAGATTGAGTTGCTGGAACAGGTAGCCGACGTGGTCGGCACGCCAGCGTTCGCGGCTGGCTGCGGAAAGATCTTGCCACGATTGCCCCATCAGGCTGACCAGTCCCTCGGTGGGCAGCAGGACGCCTGCCGCCAGCGAGAGCAGGGTGCTTTTGCCACTGCCGCTGTCGCCATGAACGAGCATGCGCTCGCCCGCGCCAAGCGACAGATCCTGCAATTGCACGATGTCCGAGCGCTGGCCCGGCCAGCGATAGCGCAGCTGCCCGACTTGCAAAACCGGTGTTCGATCCATGCCCAGCCTATTTGCTCAGCTTCAATTGCCGCTTGTTGCGCCGCAAGGTCGATTGCGACTGACCCTGTGGACCCGCCACCTGCACTTGCACGCGGCTGATTCGCCGAGAAACGTCGAAAAGATTGATCTGGGCGGTTTGCAGCTTTTGAGCACCCGTGCATTCGAAACCGTATTTGGCCTGAAGATCGGAATGTGCAGCTTTTGCATCGGCCTTGCCCTCGAGCGTTGGTGCGCTGATCGTGGTTGCATCGGCTTTGCATTGCCCCTGTGAATCAAATTCGATGACTGCTGCTGCCGATCTCAGCTGCCCCAGCATTTTGGCTGCAGCTGCCTTTTCGGCGCCATCGCGTGGCGCACGCTCGTAGCCGAGCAGGCTTTCAAGCGGGGCCGTCATATCGACTTGAATCCGCTTTCCTTCAATGGCGATATTCATATGCACGACCCCATGCTCGTGCGGGCCAGCCAGGGTGGGCATGGCTGCAACAAGTCCCAGCCAAGTCATCGTGACCGATGGCCGCACTGCGTTTTTGCGCAAAAATGAAAGCATGACCTTCCTTGAAAAATTCAAGGGTGTTATTGTCATGATTTTCCAAGTCCCCGCAATCTTTCTGGTTCGCTTCTGGGACGGGGTAATTTTCTTTTACGTTCAGCCCGCTTTGGTAGAGACGCCCGATGCACCCTCTTGAACTTCCCACAGAGATCGTTGAGCGCATGCGCGTGCGTCGAGGTCGCCTGCATTTGTTTGATCGGCTCGAACCCGCGCGCACGGCTCTGGTCGTCATTGACATGCAAAACGCTTTTTTGCGACCGGGCGCGCCTTCAGAGACGCCGGTTGCCCGGGAGATCGTGCCCAACATCAATCGGCTTGCACATGCGGTGCGCGCTGGTGGTGGCGTGGTTGCTTACGCGCAGGGCTCTTTCCAGCCGCAGGGGCCTGACGCATGGCCCTTGTTCTTTGACCACATGGTCAACCCGCATTTTTCGTCGGCCATCTTGCAGGCTTTGACGCCCGGCCATGCGGATCACGCGCTGTGGCCGCAACTCGATGTGCAACCGCAGGATTTGCGAGTCCGAAAGAAACGCTATAGCGCTTTTTACCCGGGAGCCTGCACGCTGCCCGAACAATTGCGCGAGCGGGGTATCGATACGGTCATCATTACCGGGACGTTGACCAATGTGTGTTGTGAGGCTTCGGCCCGAGATGCCATGATGGGAGATTTCAAGACGGTCATGGTCAGTGATGGGAACGCGGCGCGTTCTGACGCCGAACACGTGGCCGCTTTGGCCACTCTGGTTCAGTTCTTTGCCGATGTTCGCAGCACGCGGGAGGTGCTGGAAATGTTGAGCTCAGCCCAGTGACTTCAGAGGAATCTCGATTGCAGCGTGGGGCTATGCACAAATCACGTCGAGCAGGGCCTGACGCCGATGAATCGTGACTTGTTCGATCGCTCGCTCGATCGCGCCGGGAAAGTTGTCAATGCCCTCAACCCGCTCCCCCCAGCCGCCGCAGGCCTCAATGACCCGGTCATAGCGCGGAGTGGGGGCCAGGCTGACCAGTTCCATGCCTTGGCGGGCAGCGGCCCCGTTTGGATGCAGTGAGCGTGTTGCACGGTCTACGGCGCCGTAGCCTCCATTGTTAAGTACCATCGTCAACACGGCAATCCCGTGCATGGCCGATGCATGGTGACAAGCCAAGGGATTCGAAAATTCGTAGCTGCCATCCCCGACAGCGGCCACCACCAGCGCCTGAGGCTGCGCCAATTTGGCACCCATGGCCGCGGGTAGGCCCCACCCCAGGCCGCCTACTGGGCTCGACCCGAAATAGCTGCCCGGGCGCTCCAGCGAAAGAGCGGCGGGCACCAGGGAGTATTCGTTGACCACGATGGCCAAGTCGTGCGACTTGAGTGCGAGGCCCAGCGCACGGCTAACCGC
>JAJTGH010000151.1 GCA_021299555.1 Comamonadaceae bacterium | reverse complement strand
TGCAAGACGCCTACGGCCCGCACCAGCGGCTCGTGTTCGGACGCCGCAGCCTGAGCGAGCTCGAGGACCTGCCCGAGGAGCGTTGGGACGCCGAGACGCACCTGCGACGCATTCACCTGTGCTTTCCGAACCTGGCGATTTCCGGCGTGCTGGGTGACCATTGCCTGGTCAGTCAGGTCTATCCTGGGCCCACGCCCGACACCACGCTCACGCGCCAGACTGTGCTGGCCGCGCGCGAGCCGGTCACACCCGAACAAAAGCAGGCCACGCAGGCTTTCTCCGATCTGGTGCTCAAAGCCGTCCGCGAGGAAGACTACGCCATCGGCTTGACGGTCCAGGCCTCGTTGCGGGCCGGGGGGAACTCTTGCTTCACCATCGGCCGCAACGAGCCCGGAGTTCAGCACTTTCACAAGACGCTTGCCGCATACATGGACCGGGCTTCGGCCCGGCCTTGAGCGGCCTTTGCGTCGGCTATCGAATTTGTGCCTTTATGCCACCATCGCCCCAGTCGCCTGCGCCGCCCGCCGCCCTTTTACCGCTTGAAGAGCGCATCAGTTTTCTGGTGCACACCATGGCGGCGCGCATTGCCGCCGTGGGCAACCGGCACTTTCGTGCGCACGACCTCAACCATTACTCGGCGCGCATCCTGGTGTTGCTGTTGCAGCACGAAGAGTTGCGCGCTGGCGAGCTGGTCGGGATACTGGCGTTGCCGCAATCGACCATCTCCAGTCAGTTGCAGGCCCTCCATGCCAAGCGCCTGATTCGCCGGCGCCGTTCTCGGCTGGACTCGCGCTCGGTCATCCTCACGCTCACACCGGCGGGGCTGGAGCTGGCGCGCGACTGCGACGCCCTGAGCCTGCGCGTGCACCAAGCCGTTCTTGATGCGCTGTCCAAGCGCGAGAAGACCGCGGGACTGGCCTTTCTGCGCAAGGTCAATGACAGCCTGCTGGGCCTTCAATCGCAGGCTTTGCATCCCTTCCATGGCCCTGCACAACTGCAGCGTCTGAGTGAGGCTGAGAAACCCGCCGCAGCCGCTCGCCGCAAGCGACCGGCGCGCTGAGTCTGAGTATCTGGCGGCCCTCAGGCCCTTGCGATCAAGGTTTCGGTGGTGTCGACGCCGATCGCCAGCTTGGCCTTGCGGCAACTCTGAGCGCGAATCGGGCGATTTCCCTGTCAGCGCTTGAGGGGATGAATCTGGAGCGGGCGATGGGAATCGAACCCACGTCTTGAGCTTGGGAAGCTCAGGTCCTGCCATTGAACGACGCCCGCCAGAGCGATCAGTTTAGCGCAGCACGTCGCCCACGCAAAGGTATTTGATCTCCACGTATTCGTCGATGCCGTGGTGCGAGCCTTCGCGCCCAAGGCCCGACTGCTTGACGCCACCAAAAGGCACGTGTTCGGTCGCCAAAATGCCCACATTGATGCCGACCATGCCGTATTCGAGCGCTTCGCTGACGCGAAAAATCCGGCCCACATCGCGGCTGTAAAAATAGCTGGCTAGGCCGAACTCGGTGTTGTTGGCTGCGTCGATGGCTTCCTGTTCGGTTTTGAAATTGAAGAGGGGCGCAAACGGACCGAAGGTTTCCTCGCGGGCGCAGAGCATGTCGGCAGTGGCGTCGGCGACCACGGTGGGCTCGAAGAATTGACCCGAGCCCTGACTCAGACGCTTTCCGCCAGTGAGCACCCGCGCACCTTTGGCAAGGGCATCTTGCACATGACGCTCGACCTTGTTCAGTGCGGCTGGCTCGATCAGCGGCCCCTGATTGATGCCCTCTTCAAATCCATTGCCGACCTTGGCGGTCCTGACCTTGGCGGTGAACTTTTGCGCAAATTCCTCATACACCGCCTCTTGCACATAAATGCGGTTGGAGCAGACGCAGGTCTGTCCGGCGTTGCGGTACTTGCTGGCAAATGCGCCTTCGACGGCCGAGTCGATGTCAGCGTCGTCGAACACGATGAAGGGCGCATTGCCACCGAGCTCGAGCGACATTTTTTTGACGGTGGGCGCCGATTGCGCCATCAGGATGCGGCCCACCTCGGTGCTGCCGGTAAAGCTGATGTGGCGCACCACGTCGCTGGCGCAAAACACCTTGCCCACCTCGATGCTGCCGGGCCCGTCGCTGGTGACGATGTTGATCACGCCAGGCGGGATTCCTGCGCGCAGAGCCAACTCGGCCGCCGCCAGAGCGGTCAGCGGTGTGAGCTCTGCCGGCTTGATGACCACCGGGCAGCCGGCGGCCAGCGCGGGTGCGACTTTGCGGGTGATCATGGCCAGCGGGAAGTTCCAGGGCGTGATCGCCGCGCACACGCCGATGGGCTGGCGCAGCACCAGCAGGCGCCGGTTGTTGTCAAACTGCGGCAGGGTTTCACCATTGATGCGCTTGGCCTCTTCGGCAAACCATTCCACGAAGCTCGCGCCGTAGGCCACCTCGCCGCGCGACTCGGCCAGGGGCTTGCCGTTTTCGGCGGTCATCATGCGGGCCAGGTCTTCGGTGTGGGCGATCAGCAGGTCGAACCATTTGCGCATCAGGATGCTGCGCTCCTTGGCCGTTTTGCTCCGCCAGGCGGGCCAGGCGGCATTGGCTGCGGCAATGGCCTGCTCGGCCTCGGCGGGGCCCAGATTGGACTGCCCGTCGATCAGCGCATCGGTCTTGAGCAGGGAAGGGTCCTTGAGCAGGGCCAGCGGGGAGGCGTTCATGTCCATGGTCGTGTTGTACAGGGGCGTTCAAGGGGCTCTAGATTAGCGCAATCGGGATCTGGTGGCGGGCGGCGATAATCGGAGATTGCCCCGGAAAGCGCCCACCCCAGGGACTTTCTTTTGCCTGAGTTCTCCAGAGAAAACCGACATGACCCAACCTGTCATGAGTGTCGCCGACATTCGCAAGTCCTTTCTTGACTTCTTTGCTGCCAAAGGCCACACCGTGGTTCCCTCCAGCCCGTTGGTGCCGGGCAATGACCCGACGCTGATGTTCACCAACTCGGGCATGGTTCAGTTCAAGGACGTGTTCCTGGGCAGCGACAAGCGCTCGTATGTGCGCGCCGCTTCGGTGCAGGCCTGTCTGCGTGCCGGAGGCAAGCACAACGATCTGGAGAATGTGGGCTACACAGCCCGCCACCACACCTTTTTCGAGATGCTGGGCAACTGGTCGTTTGGCGACTATTTCAAGCGAGAGTCGCTCAAGTGGGCCTGGGAGCTTTTGACCGAGGTCTACAAGCTGCCCCAGGAGCGCCTGTTGGCCACCGTCTACCAAGAAGACGACGAAGCCTATGACATCTGGACGAAAGAAATCGGCTTGCCGCCCGAGCGCGTGATCCGCATCGGCGACAACAAGGGTGGCCGGTACAAGAGCGACAACTTCTGGATGATGGCCGACACCGGCCCCTGCGGCCCTTGCTCCGAAATCTTCTACGACCACGGCGACCACATCGCGGGCGGCCCGCCGGGCAGCCCTGACGAAGACGGCGACCGTTTCATTGAGATCTGGAACAACGTGTTCATGCAGTTCGAGATGCATGAGGACGGCTCGGTCACGCCGCTGCCAGCGCCCTGCGTGGACACCGGCATGGGCCTGGAGCGACTGGCGGCCATCTTGCAGCATGTGCACAGCAACTACGAGATCGACCTGTTCGGCGCGCTCATTGAGGCTGCTGCCCGTGAAACCGGATGCGCCGACCTGAGCAGTCCCAGCCTGCGCGTGATCGCCGACCACTTGCGTGCCACAGCGTTTTTGGTCAGCGATGGTGTGGTTCCCTCCAACGAAGGCCGTGGCTATGTGCAGCGGCGCATCATCCGCCGCGCGATCCGCCATGGTTACAAGCTGGGCCGCAAAAAGCCTTTCTTCCACAAACTGGTGGCCCGGCTCGATGAGCTCATGGGCGCGGCCTACCCGCGCCTGCGTGAGCAGGCACAGCGCATCACCGAGGTGCTCAAGGCCGAGGAAGAGCGCTTTTACGAGACCCTGGAAACAGGCATGCAGATCCTCGATGTCTCCCTCGCCGGCGGGGTGAAGTTGCTGCCTGGCGACGTGGCTTTCAAGCTTCACGACACCTACGGCTTCCCACTGGACCTGACCAACGATGTTTGCCGCGAGCGGGGCGTTGCCGTGGACGAGGCTGGCTTTGCCGCCGCCATGGACAAGCAAAAAACGCAGGCCCGTGCCGCTGGCAAGTTCAAGATGGACAAGGCGCTTGAATACAGCGGCGCGGCCAACACCTTCGTGGGCTACGAGCAACTTCAGGACAGCGCCAAAGTGGTGGCTTTGTACCTCGATGGAGTGCCCGTGGCAGAACTCAAAACCGGCCAGCACGGCGTGGTGGTTCTGAGCAAGACGCCTTTTTATGCCGAAAGCGGTGGCCAGGTCGGCGACGAGGGCACGATAGTCAGCGGTTCGGCCCGCTTTGCAGTGGCCGATACGCAAAAAATCAAGGCCGACGTGTTCGGCCACCATGGCAGCATCGAGCAAGGCACCTTGGCCGTGGGCGATGCTGTCAGTGCCAGCGTCAACCTGGCGCTGCGAGCCGCCACGGTGCGCAACCACAGTGCGACCCATCTGATGCACAAGGCGCTGCGCGAAGTACTGGGCAGCCACGTGCAGCAAAAGGGCTCGCTGGTCAATGCCGAGCGCACCCGTTTCGACTTTGCGCACAACGCGCCAGTGACCGACGATCAGATCCGCCAAATCGAGGCCCGGGTCAACGCCGAGATCCTGGCCAACGCGGCGGCGCAAGCGCGTGTGATGGACATTGAGAGCGCACAGAAAACCGGCGCCATGATGCTCTTTGGCGAAAAATACGGCGAGACCGTGCGCGTGCTCGACATCGGCTCGAGCCGCGAACTGTGCGGTGGCACGCACGTCAAAGCCACGGGCGACATTGGCCTGTTCAAAATTGTGGCCGAGAGCGGCGTGGCAGCAGGCGTGCGCCGCATCGAGGCGCTCACTGGTGAAAACGCTATGGCCTACTTGCAGTCTCTTGAAGACACCGTGGCCCAGGCTGCAAGCAGCCTCAAGGCTCCCGCGGCCGAGCTCAATGCCCGCATTGCCCAGGTGCTCGATCAGGTCAAGGCTCTGGAAAAGGAACTCGCCGCCGTCAAAGGCAAGCTGGCATCCAGCCAGGGTGACGATCTGCTCGGACAGGCGGTGGACGTCAAGGGCATCAAGGTGCTGGCGGCCCGACTTGAAGGTGCCGACGCCAAGACCTTGCGCGAGACCATGGACAAGCTCAAGGACAAGCTCAAGAGCGCCGCCATCGTGCTGGCCGCCGTTGAGGGCGACAAGGTGCAAATTGCTGCCGGCGTGACGGCTGACAGCACGGGCAAGGTCAAGGCCGGCGAGTTGGTCAACTTCGTGGCCCAGCAGGTGGGCGGCAAAGGCGGCGGCAAGCCCGACATGGCCATGGCCGGCGGCACCGATCCCAGCAAGCTCGGCGCTGCGCTGGCTTCGGTTCAGGGTTGGGTGAGCGAGCGGGTCTGAAGCCCTCGGCCAAGCCCCCTCACCGCCCGCGCAGGCTTTGAGTCAGCAGGCGCGCTGCGGCCAAGTCCCAGCCGGCCCAGCCGCAGCTCTTGAAGAATACCGGCCCGGCGGTGGTTTGGGCCAGCCCGTTACGCAGTAGGCCACCTCGCAGCAGATCTCCCAGCGTCGGCAGGGCGCTCACGTCGATGCCCGCTTGCAGCAGATCGCCCGCCTCATGGTCGGCGTCACGGGTGTCAACCAGCAGCCTTCCTTCCCGCTGAAACTGTCTGCAGACCTGCGGTGCCCATTCGACCATGCGCGGCGTGAAGGCACCGACTGCCGCCACAAAAGCATCGGCTCTGGGCATGGCACGCAGCACCACTTGCTGCGCCGGCGTGCAGCTGACCACCAGGGGGCAGTGGGCCAGCTCGGCGTTGGCGTCCTCGCTCACCCGGGCCTTCAGGCCGCGGCTCCTGGCCAACTCCACCAGCGCCAGGGCGCTCGCTGGGCTGCGCGAGGCGATCACGACTTGCGTGATCGGCAGCACTTCGCTCAGCGCTTGTAGATGTGCCCGTCCCTGGACGCCCGCGCCGACGATGAGCAGTGGTCCTTCGGGCCTTGGAGCCAGTCGCTGCGCGGCCAGCAGGGTCACAGCGGCGGTGCGTCGGGCCGTGACGGTGGGTCCATCGAGCACGGCCATGCGGCGTCCGCAGGCAGCATCGAAGACCAGCACATCGCCTTGGATGGCCGGCAGTCCCTGGGCTGCATTGCCAGCGACAAAAGTGATGACCTTGGTCATCGCCAGACGACGGTCGGCTGCCGGCATGACAGCCAGAGCGCCGCCACCGGCCAAAGGCATGACTGTGCGCGGCGGTACCTGCACGCTGTCATCGAGCAGCACTGCCTCGATCTCCTGGGCGAGTGCCGCGTAGGGCAGGACAGCGGCGGTCTCTTGCGGACTGAGCAGTTCGGGGCTGGGCATGGGGCGCAGTGTAAGCACAGGAGGTCCCTGCCTAACTTGGCGGGAGCCGCGCCCTCGCGGCGATGGGGCGCTCGATCGGTCGCAGAAGTTCTCAGGGCGCATCGAAGAAGGGCGCACGGGTAGACGCTGCGCCGCTCGAGTCCTTGGCCTCGGCCAGCGCCTCGGCTTCCCCTTTACCTCGCTTCGCAGCGCCCAACCGCACGCCCTTGGGTCGAGCGAGTGCCCCACTCGTGGTTGAGACAACCGTCAGCCCACTCTCCCCACCCAGTTCAAACGCAATCCCGATTCAAACGCCCGCGCCTGACCGTTCACCGGGTCTTTGAAGGCCAGACATCGGGCCAGCAGTTGCAGCGGCGATTGAAAGTCTTCGCGCTCGTCTGGGCCGCGGCGCACTACCGGGTAGAACTGGTCGCCTTCGATCGGCAGGCCCAGCGCATTCATGTGGACCCGCAGTTGGTGACGCTTGCCACTGGTCGGCTCCAGCCGGTAAAGCGCCCGCTCGCCCCTATGCTCGAGCAGGTCGATGCGGGTGTGGCTGTTGGGGGTCAAGTTCTCCTCGCTTCTGGCTTCACGCATGCGGTAGAAGGCCTGTTCGTCTTCCAGGATATGGCTTTGCCGGCTGAGTGGAAAGCTCAAGTCCGCGCGCCAGCTGGCGATCGCCTGATAGACCTTGCGCACCTGCCGCTGGCGAAACAGGTCCTGGTAGGCATTGCGATCCTGCGCACGTTTGCACAGCACGACCAGGCCGGCCGTTTCGCGGTCGATGCGGTGCAGCGGACTGAGGTCGGCACAGCCCAGCTGCTCTTTGAGTCGCACCAGCAGGGTCTCGCGCACGAAGCGACCGCCTGGAG
Source organism: Comamonadaceae bacterium (assembly GCA_021299555.1). Lineage (GTDB taxonomy): Bacteria > Pseudomonadota > Gammaproteobacteria > Burkholderiales > Burkholderiaceae_C > Polaromonas. Next base: position 969 of record JAJTGH010000151.1, on the reverse strand, counting down.
TGACCGGCAGAAAGTGCGGTTTGTCGGCCACCAGCAGCAGTTCGTCTTCAAAGACGATCCTTGCCTGCATGGGAATCGGATCTTCCTGCGGCAGCTCGCGCCAGTAGTAGATGCGCGAGCCGCCGACATAGGGGGCATCTGGCGCCAGCGCCTGCCCGGCCTCGTCGAGCACGCTGCCTGCGCAGATGCGCTCGGCCCAAGCCTGGCGGCTCAAGGCCGGCAGACGCTCGGCCAGGTGATCGAGCACGGTGGGCCAGGGGCTCTCGCGCATGCGCGGCAGCGCCAGGCAGCTGGCCGAGACGCCTGCTCGCATGGCGATGGCGGGGTTCTTGGGTAGGTGGGCCACTGTGCGCTCTCAGCGCCGCTCAAACACCAGATCCCAGACCCCGTGTCCGAGCTTGAGCCCGCGGTGCTCAAACTTGGTCACGGGCCGGTAGTCGGGCTTGGGGGCGTAATCGGCGGCGGTATTGGTGAGCCCCGGCTCGGCCGACAGCACCTGCAGCATCTGTTCGGCATAGGGTTGCCAGTCGGTGGCGCAGTGCAGGTGGCCCCCAGGCTTGAGTCGAGTGATCAGCCGGCTCACAAATGCCGGTTGAATCAGGCGCCGTTTGTGGTGACGCGCCTTGTGCCAGGGGTCCGGGAAGAAGATATGCACCCCGTCGAGTTGTTCACGCACGAGCATGTTTTCAAGCACCTGCACCGCATCGTGTTGGATGATGCGGATGTTGTCGATGCCCTGCTCCCCGCAGCGCTTGAGCAGCGCGCCCACGCCGGGCTCGTGCACCTCACAGCACAAAAAATTGTCTTGCGGTCGCGCCAGCGCAATCTTGGCCGTCGCGTCTCCCATGCCAAAGCCGATCTCCAGAATCAGCGGGGCGTTACGGCCAAAGACGGCCAAAGCGTCCATCCGCTGGAGTTGGTAAGGCACTAAGAACTGCGGCCCATATTGCTCGATGGCCCGCAACTGCC
>JAJTGH010000150.1:7743-9498 GCA_021299555.1 Comamonadaceae bacterium | reverse complement strand
CCTCTTAGAGCATGGTCATTTCCCGACCTCGTCCTCGGCCCTGAAAAAAGGCAGCCGTTGACCCTCGACCAGCGGGAAGGTCACCTGGGCCCTCTGCCCCACCCGGGGCATCTGCCCGTCAGGTCCGAGCCAGCGGCTGAGCATGCGCGGCCCTGCATCAAGGTCAATCAGCACCACGGTGTAGGGCAGTTGCGACTGCCAGTGCGGCCCCTGAAACGCCACTTGCACTTGACTGTAGCTGTAGACCTGACCCGCGCCGCTGCAAGCCTGCCACGTCAGATCGCAGCCGCCACAAGCCGGGCACAGCCGCCGGGCGTAGTAGAAAACATGCCGGCAACTGCCACAGTGCTGCAGCAGCAGTTGCTCCTGGTTGCAGCCTTCCCAAAAGGGTCGGGATTCGTCCGTGGGCGTGGGCAGCTCGGCAATCAACTGGGTGTGCATGTCAAGCCTCCAAAACCATCACGCCGCAGACCGAAAACACCCCGCCGTTGCCGCTGACCACGGCGCGGCGAGCACCAGGAATTTGCCGTCGCCCTGCGCTGCCACGCAACTGATGCACAGCCTCGGTCACATGCAGCATGCCACCAATGTGCGCCTGCGACAACAGCCCGCCGTGCGGGTTGAGCGGACAGCGTCCGCCCAGGCTGGCCTGGCCCGATCGCAGGTAGTCGCCTGCGCGGCCGGGCGAAGAAAAACCGAGTGCATCGAGCGTGATCAGCACCGAAATCGTGAAGGCATCGTGCAGCAGGGCCACTTGAAAGTCTTCGGGCCCCAAGCCTGCTGCATTAAAAGCGTCCGCACCGGCTGCGGCCATACCCAGGCTCTCCAGGTCGGGTGTTTGTGCCACCGAGTTGTGGGTCGATCGCATGGCCATGGAGCCAATGGTCACCGGCTGCAAGCCCCGGGACAGGGCGCGCTCGCGGCTCATCAAGATCAGGGCACCGCCGCCGTCAGAGACCTGCGAGCAGTCAAACAGGCGCGGCGGCGTGGCAATCATGCGGCTGGCCAGGTAGTCGTCCATGCTCATGGGCTTGCGCATCTGGGCGTTGTCATTGAGCAAGGCGTGTCGTCGGGTGATCAGGGCCACCTCGGCCAGGTCGCTTTCACTGGCACCGTACTGCGACAAGTAACGCTGTGCCAGCAGTGCATAGGGCGTGACCATGCCGTGCAGGCCAAAGGGCTCTTCCCACTCTTCGCCGCCGAGCAGGTTGCGCAGGGCCAGACCCTGTGCCCCGGGCGGGCGTCCGGTCAGGGTGTTTTCACCATAGACACAGGCCGCGATCTCGCAGTGCCCCGACTCAATGGCCCAGACCGCCTGCTGCAACATGGTCATGGCGGTGACTGTGCCGCCCACATCGACCGTGGTTAGAAAGTGCGGCCTGAGCCCCAGGTATTCGGCCAGCGTGGACGAAAACATGGAGTTTGGGATGGCGTAGGGGTCGAGGTTGATCAGGCCATCAATCTCGGGCATGCGCACGCCGCAGTCGGCGGCGGCCTGCTGCACGGCCCAGGCCTGGATCTGCACCGAGTCCATGCCGGGCAACTTGCCGACCCGGGTTTCGCCGGCACCAACGATCACAACGTCTGGACTGACCTTGGGCATACAGGGATTCCTTGATTTTTCTGTGGGTCGTCACTGGGCCAGCAGGTGTCTGGCAACTTGCAGGCTCTGCATTTGAGATGCTCTTGCCGAGGCGAAATGCCTGAGTATTGCGCGAGATGCGTTCGACCGCTCAAACGAATTGAAATTCATCA
>JAJTGH010000150.1:0-7687 GCA_021299555.1 Comamonadaceae bacterium | reverse complement strand
CATAGATCACACCGCCTCGGGCGCGCACCTCCTGCATATTGCTCTTGAGTTTTTCCAGCAGGCTGTCATTGGGCGCGACCGTGACCACGGGCATGGCGCTGGTCACCAGCGCCAGCGGACCATGCTTGAGCTCCCCGGCCGGGTAGGCTTCGGCGTGGATGTAGCTGATTTCTTTGAGCTTGAGCGCACCTTCCAGGGCAATCGGGTAGTGAAGGCCGCGGCCCAGAAAGAGGGCGTTTTCCATCTTCGCAAAGTCGTCGGCCCAGGCCATGACTTGTGGCTCGAGCGCCAGCACGGCCTGCAAGGCAGCCGGCAGGTGGCGCATGGCCTTGAGGTGGCTGGCCTCTTGCGCATCGCTCAGGCGGTGTCGGGTCTGAGCCACTGCCAGCGTGAGCAAAAACAGGCCGGCCAGCTGTGTGGTGAAGGCCTTGGTCGAGGCCACGCCGATCTCCACACCGGCGCGCGTGATGTAGGCCAGCTTGCATTCGCGCACCATGGCTGAGGTGGCCACGTTGCAGATGGTCAGGGTCTGCGTCATTCCCAGCCCTTGTGCGTGGCGAAGCGCCGCCAGTGTGTCGGCCGTCTCACCGCTTTGGCTGATGGTTACCACTAAAGTGCGCGGGTTGGGCACGCTTGTGCGGTAGCGGTATTCGCTGGCCACCTCCACCTGCGTGGGGATTTGCGCGATTTCTTCGAGCCAGTATTTGGCCGCGCAGCCGCTGTAGTAGCTTGTGCCACAGGCCAGGATCAGCACCGAGTCGATCTCTTTGAACGTGCGATAGGCGCCATCGCCAAACAGCTCGGGTGTGATGCCTTGAACGCCTTCGAGCGTATCGGCAATCGCGCGTGGCTGCTCAAAAATTTCCTTTTGCATGTAATGCCGGTAGGGCCCCAGCTCGGCTGCGCCGCTGTGCGCCTGCACCGTTCTCACCGCCCTGTGCGCAGGCCTGCCGCTCTTGTCGAGCACCCAGTGCTTGCCCAGTTGCATGTCCACCAAATCGCCTTCTTCCAGGTAGACGATCTGATCGGTCACACCAGCCAAGGCCATGGCATCACTGGCCAGAAAATTCTCGCCGTCCTGGCCCACGCCCATCACCAGCGGCGAGCCGGCCCGAGCGCCCACCACACGCTGCGGCTCGTCTTTGCAAAAAGCGGCGATCGCATATGCGCCGTGCAATTGAGCGATGGCCGCCTTGAGCGCATCGAACAGGTCGCCGTCATACAGGCTGTCGATCAGGTGGACGATGACTTCGGTGTCGGTCTGGCTCGCAAACTCGTAGCCACGGGCCTTGAGTTTCGCGCGCAACTCCTCGTGGTTTTCGATGATGCCGTTGTGCACCAGCGCCACCCGGCCTGGCTTGGTTTGCGCGCTGCCGGTGCCGTGGCTAAAGTGCGGGTGCGCGTTGTGCACCGCCGGCGCACCGTGCGTGGCCCAGCGCGTGTGTGCGATGCCCACCTGTCCTTGCAATTGGTCGGCCTGAACCTGGCTTTGCAACTCGGCCACCCGCGACACACTGCGCGCGCGCTGCAGGCCGCCGGCGTGCACCGCCACGCCGCAGGAGTCGTAACCCCGGTATTCGAGCCGTTGCAGGCCTTGCACAAGAATGGGGACGATGTTGCGGCTTGAGACCGCGGCGACGATACCGCACATGGGAAACCTCCGGGTGAGGCAACATCCTAATCCTGCATGATAAAATTAAGCTTTCTTTTTATTGATTTAAATGAAATATTATTTCGAAATATCAATTTAAAAAAACTTTATTTCGAAAAAAATAAAAAAATGCAAGATTCATCCAAGGATTTGATTGATCTCCAACTGCTCGACGCCCTGCAGCGCGATGCGTCCCGCAGCAATCAGGACCTCGCTGCGGCCCTGGGCATTTCACCGGCCACCTGTCTGCGGCGCACCAAGCGGCTCAAGGACGCGGGCCTGATCGAGCATCAAATGGCCGTGCTCAGCAGCGACCGCCTGAAGGCCTTCTTCAGCATCCACCGAGCCAAGTTCAGACCCCTCGAGCCGCTGCCTACAGCCTCTGGCCGTGCCCCCAACCGGTGAGGGCATCTGGCCTCAGACCGCCGATCTATTTCTTGCGTGGCCTTTGCCAGTTGGCCACCGAGATCTGCTTGCCGCGCGCCACGCTCAACGCGCCTGGCGCGGTGTCCTTGGTGATGGTCGAGCCGCCGCCGATGGTGCCGCCCGCACCGAGCGTGACCGGGGCCACCAGCACGCAGTTGCTGCCCACGTGCACGTCGGCCTCTATCACGGTGCGGTGCTTGTTGGCGCCGTCGTAATTGGCCGTGATGCTGCCTGCCCCGTAGTTGACCCGCTCGCCCACCGTGGCGTCGCCCAGGTAGGCCAGGTGATTGGCCTTGGCGCCTGCGGCCAGTGTGGAATTTTTGACCTCCACAAAGTTGCCGATGTGCACCTGCGGCCCGAGCTCGGCCCCCGGCCGCAGCCTGGCAAAGGGGCCAACGATTGCACCGGCTCCAACCTGCACGCCGGCCTTTTCGCCGTCGATGTGGGTATAAGGGTGAATCACCGCGCCTTCGGCAATCTGGGCGTTGGCGATCACGCAGTGCGCGCCGATGCGCACCCCAGCACCCAATTGAACGCGCCCTTCAAACACGCAGCCCACGTCGATCTCCACGTCAGCGCCGCACAGCAGTTGGCCGCGCAGGTCAAAGCGCGCGGGATCGGCCAAGCGGGTGCCTTGCTCCATCAGCGCCTGCGCCTGGCGCATCTGGAAGGTGCGTTCGAGCTCGGCCAGCTGAGCCGGGCTGTTGACGCCGGCCACCTGGGCCGCGTCGCTGATGCGGTGCGCGCGCACCGGCACGCCGTCGGCCACGGCAAACTGCACCACATCGGTCAGGTAGTACTCGCCCTGGGCGTTCTTGTTATCCAGGCGGGCCAGCCATCGGCGCAGCAGCGCAGTGGGCACGGCCATGATGCCGCTGTAAATTTCGGTGATGCGGCGTTGCTCGTCGCTGGCATCCTTGTGCTCGACGATGGCCTTTACCGCCTGGCCATTGCGCACAATGCGTCCGTAGCCGGTGGGGTCGGGCAAATCCAGGGTGAGCAGCGCCAGATGCTTGCCGGCGCACAGGGCCAACACAGACTGCAGTGTGGCCGCCTGGGTCAGCGGCACATCGCCCGACAAGATGAGCACCACCCCATCGTCGGCCAGCAGCGGAATGGCTTGCATCACCGCGTGGCCCGTGCCCAGTTGCGGCTCCTGCCGCGCAAACGCAGCCTGCAACCGGCCCATTGGCCAGCTGTGGACCTGCGCTTGCACCTGCTCGGCCTGATGGCCGACGATCACCACCGCCTGCCGGACCGATAACTGTGTGGCCGTGTCAAGCACATGAGCGAGCAAAGCACGACCGCCCAATCGGTGTAACACTTTGGGCCGTGCGCTTTTCATGCGCGTGCCTTTGCCGGCGGCCATGACCACCACATCCACAGGGGCTGCGCCTAAAGCTGAGCTTGAAGTTGCCATGACGATATCTACTCCATCGAAGCCCTTGAACTGGTTCAAGATTATCGGCGCTGCCTGGCTGCTGGCCTTGCTTGGCGCCTGCAGCGCGATCAAGGTGGCCTACAACAACGGCCACGAGCTTGCGTGGTGGTGGCTGACTGACTATATCGACGTGCAAGGCGAAGACCGCGCGGCTTTGCGGCAGACCGTGCACCGGATGCACGAATGGCACCGCCGTGAGCAGTTGGCCAGCTATGCCGAGATGCTGCGGCGCTGGCAGCCTCTGGTGGCCGGCGAACTCGACCCCGCGCAGGTCTGCCGTATGGCCGACGACGTGATGCAGCGCGTCAGTGCGCTCTCGGGTGCGGTGCAGGTGCTCGACCCGACCGCATTGCAGATCCTGTCCCGGCTCAGTGCGCAGCAGATCGCTGAAATGGAGCGTCAGTTTGCCAAGGGCAATCGCAAATTCCGCGAAAAGTACGTGGACGTTTCTCCCAAGGAACTCCTTGAAAATCGGCTCGATTCGGGCCTCTCGCGCGCACAGTGGCTCTATGGCTCCCTGGGGCGCCAGCAAGAAAATGCCTTGCGCGCAGCATTGGCGGCGTCTGCCTGGGATGCGCGCGAGGCCTATGCCTGGCGCCTGCGGCGGCAGCAGGACATCGTGCAGACCTTGCGTGAGTTGGCCCGCACCCAAGCCTCAAATGAAACCACCCGCCTGGCTTTGCGCGCCCTGATGGCGCGCAATCTGGACATGCAAGACTCGCCCGATCGCGCGCGCTACGAGAGTACGCGTGAGCAAGGTTGTCAAACCATGGCCCGCCTGCATGCCAGCACCACGCCCGCGCAGCGGGCCAAGGCGCAGGAAACCCTGCGCAACTACGCCGCCGATCTGAGCACGCTGCTGCCAGTGCAGTAGTTCAAAGGCTGCATCGGCGCGGGGGCGCACCCGATCCGCCGACGCGCCTCATTCAAGCTCGCCAAGCCCGCTAAGTCCCCCGCAGCTCCTGCCGCCTGCGGCTTTGCAGCAGGCCGATGTTTTGTTCGCCAGTGACCGTGCTGGCGTAGTGCCGGTTGATCACGTCCACGCTGGTGCGGGCGTTGCGCGCCAGCGTGAGCAGATCGATGCCCTGGCCGTAAAGCAGGCGAAACGTGATGGCCGAATGGCGCAGGCTGTACAAGCTGCGCGGCTGACCGTGGGGGCCTTTTTTCAGGCCGGTTTTCGACAGCACCCAGTTGAAGTGAAAGTTCAGCACCCAGTGCGCGTAATTGCGGTCTTTGAGGTGTGGCAAAAACAGGTAATCGTCGCTCTGGCCAAAGCCAGCGGCTTGCTGCGCCTGCCGCAGGGTGCGGTAGAGGCGAACCGCCGACTGCAGCGTCACGATCGGCTTGCCGTGGCGCTTGGTTTCGGGCAAGGTCAGTCGCAGGTAGTGGTGGTGTGAGTGCACCACCTCCACGTGCCGGTGCTTGAGCGTCTTGAGGTCGCTGGGCCGGATGAAGCTGTGCAGCATGAAGCCGATGGCCCATGCCAGGTCGTTGGGCATGACCTGTTCTGCGCGCCGGATCTTGTAGCTCGCGCGCAGCCGGTCGTCGGGCAGCGGGTAGGGTTGGCCGCGCAGACTGCGGGCGCAGCGAATGATCTGCCAGTATTCGCTGGGCGTGAACGCACCGCGCGGCGTGGTGTGTATCTTGATTTTTGGGAATGTCGGCAGCTTGTCGAGCAAGTTGCTGGCCACGGCGTGGCTCAACACCTTGCGCACCACCACCAGATACTGGCTGACCGTGGTCGTTGAAAACTGGGCGCTGAGGTGCTGGGTCAATTCGAGCAAGGCCAGGTGATCAATGTCGCTCACCGGTACGTCGGCCCAGCGGGGCAGCAGGTGGGCATCAAGCCGGTTGCGCATCACCTGCCAGCTGCCCAAGCTCCATTCGCCCCGCGCGGCTCTGGCCCGCTCGTTGCGCATCAGCCGCTCGGCCAGCTCGCCAAAGCAGGCCAGCGGCCGCCGCGCCGGGCGCTCGGGCGCCGGCAGTCCCGGCAGCGGCAACTGCTGCGCTGAGTTTTCGGCGTGCTGGCGTGCCAGCATCTCTTCGTAGAAAAGCCGCGCCGCATACAGGGCCAGACGCAGCGACTCGGTGCGGGCGCTCCTGCGCTGGCTGCGGCCATTCATCCAGCAGCGCATCTGCCAAAACCGGCTGGCCGCTATCTTGAACACCACCAGCTTTTGCGGGTAACCGGGCACCGGCGTGATGGTCTGCGGAATCGGCACCGTGCGCTCGCGCTCACGCGCCTGCTGCCTGGAGACGCTGGGCTCGTCATTGGCCGCCAACAAAGTCTGAAGCCGTTGCAGTTCCGTCATGTTCAGTCAGGGTACGCGTGGTACGCCAGAGCGTCATGCCCCGCAGTTCCTTTTTTCCTTTGCTTACTCGCTCATCCTGACCTGCATCGCATCGGGCGCGGCGTCTGGCTGTCGTTCAGCGCCGCTTGATGCTCAGCCGATGGTTGGCCAGTTGCACGCTTGACGCCTTACCACGGCACGGCAGGAAAGTGGTTTCCATTCTTTGGAAAAGCCTTGTTTTGGCAAGAACTTTTTATTTCCCTGATGCGGCTGCGGTCAAGCTGCTTTGGCTGCTCTGGCAGCTGTGGGCGTCGCTTCGGCTCAGTCGAGCGTGACGATGTTCGGCGTAGCAGACATTGGCTGGATGTCGCACAAGACCACGAACACCAGCGGCTCGGTCAGCATCAAGTCTTCCGGCATTGCTGACGGTAACAATGCTGGCAGCCGCATCGGCTTCCGCGGCGTCGAGGACCTGGGCGGCGGTCTGTCGGCCAGTTTCCACCTGGAGCAGGGCATTTCCCCCACCTCCGCTGACGGCTACAACAAGCGCGTCAACAGCAGTTTCCATCAGGTTGATGGCAACACCTCCTACACCACCAACAACAACCGTCAGACCTTCCTGGGCCTGAGCTCCAAAGACCTGGGTACGGTTCGCGTCGGTTTCCAGTACACCAACAGCTATGACCTGGTGGCTTTCAACGGCCTGAGCGCCTCAGAGTTCCAGGGCGGCAACTTCCAAAACGGCACGACCCTGGTTGCTGGCACCTCGCTGTCCACGCATGCCAACGGCTCGCGCGCCAATGCCATTACCTACATGTCCAACAACATGGGTGGCTTTACCGTCAAGGCTCAGTACGGTCAAGGCTCTGGTCGCCAAACCTTTGAGTCGACCGTTCCTGCGACGACTTCTTCCACTACTGGTGCTGGCAGCACCGGTGGCACCAATGGAATTGCTAAAGCGAACAACGACTATTGGAGCTTGATGGGCCAGTATGCCCAAGGCCCAATTTATGTTGCCGCCGCTTACAGCAAATCGGACCAACAGAATGAGGCTGGTGCTGCACCGCCGGCTGCCGTCGCTGCGCCTTACACCGGCACCGGTAGGATCGGCCAAAATGCCTTCGGTGCTGTTTCTTCCATCACCGCTCCTACCAATACGGGCAGCCGTCCGCAAACCTCTCTGCATATTGGAGCCTCTTACGACTTTGGCGTTGCTAAGGTGTCCTATGTTGGCTCTACAAACGAGGGCGCAGCGACCTCGTCCACAACCAAGTCAGAAGTCAAGGCCAACCAATTTACGGTCTTTGTGCCGTTCGGTGCTGCTACCTTCTTCGCTTCAACGGGCAACGCCAAAAAGACCACTGGTGCCACCGTGGACAACAAGGTTGAGGGTAGCGCCTTCGGCGTTCGTTACAACCTGAGCAAGCGCACCACTGCGTATGCATTCACCGGTTCGGAGAAGGACAAGAATGTCACTACCGCTTCGACCACTGCCCACAACTACAAAGACAGCAAAACCGTGGTGGGCGTGTCTCACTCCTTCTGATCTGACACTGGCCTAGCGCCAGTTGACGATTAGCAGACCTGAACCCCGCCTGGGCAACCCGGCGGGGTTTTTTATTGGCCGCTGCTGCCGTGGGCTCAGCTTGTGCAAAGCCCCATGGCAGCTCAAGAGGCCGGCGCTGAGCCAGCCTGATCCATAACTTTTCGGCCCGTTCAAGCAAGTCCACCCCACCGATGAGTTGTACGGTCTACAGCCCGTAAAGTTAATGTCCCCGGTAGTGGTGTAAGTTCTTAATGCGCGGCAAGGCGCTGAGGGCGTAGCCCGAAGCGGCTTGCCGCGCATCGGTCGTCCCGTTGGGGGTGGCCATCGTGAAT
>JAJTGH010000149.1 GCA_021299555.1 Comamonadaceae bacterium | reverse complement strand
CCCCCGATGCCGTTTTTTGCCCTGCTCTCTGAGGCGCCGAACTGGCTGGCCTTGCCCGTGCTGATACTGGCCGTGGCCCTGGTCGCTTCGTCGGTAGACACCCTTCAAAGTGCAATCGCATCTCTGGTGGTGACCGCCCGCCCCAACGTCTCGCTGACCGCAGCCCGCTGGGTGACGGTGCTGCTCATGGTTCCGGTGGTGCTGGTATCACTCCAAGGCCTGTCGGTGCTGCGCCTGTTCTTGATTGCCGACTTGCTGTGCGCCACGGCCGTGGTGCCGGTGTTGCTCGGGCTTTGGCAGCGCATGACGCCCGCTGCAGCGGTGGCCGGTGCCATCGCTGGCGCAGTTGGCGCAGTGCTTCCGGGCTGGTTGTCGACGGCAAGCCTGAGCGCCGGTTTGCTGGCCGCGAGCTTTCCGACCGGCGTGCCCACACTGGCGCCCTTTGCTGGCGCCTTGCTGGCATCGAGCGCAGTCAGCCTGCTGATGGTTTGGCTGCGACCTGCGCCTACCGTCGGCGCTGCCTGAGCCCTGCAGGCCTGGGTGGCAGAAAGCGGCTAGTCCAGGGGCAGCTTGACCATGGCCAGCGGCGCGTGGCCGTGGCACAGAGGGCCGTGGCCTTGACCGGTGCGAACCGGCGCGCCTGCACGGATCGCATCAATGATGTAGCGTCGTGCCTGACCAACCGCATCACGCAAGGTCCAGCCCTGCGCCAGAAAACAGGCAATCGCCGAAGACAGGGTGCAACCAGTGCCGTGAACATTGCGACTCTGGATGCGCTGTGAATGCAGACGAAGGGGCGGCTGGCCGGGCTGCATCAGCAAATCGGTCACCGCCTCGCCCGGCAAATGGCCGCCCTTGAGCAAGACCGCCTGCGCGCCCTGAGCCAGGAGGTCCAGCGCAGCCGCTTGCAGGGCAGCTTCGTCGGTCAAGGGTCGGCCGAGCAAGAGAGAGGCCTCGTCCAGATTGGGCGTGATCACCGTGGCCCGGGGAAACAACTCTTGTCGCAAGACCTGCACCGTGGCCTCTTCGATCAGCCGGTCGCCACTGGTGGCCACCATCACCGGGTCGAGCACCACATGCTCGAGGTGGTAATGGTCGATGGCCCAGGCCACCACCCTGACGATTTCCGGAGCGTGCAGCATGCCGATCTTGACCGCATCAACGCCGATGTCGTCGAGCACCGCCTTCAGCTGAGCCTTAAGAAACTCGGCCGGCACCGCATGAATGCCGCTGACACCCAGGGTGTTTTGCGCGGTCAAAGCGGTGATCGCCGTCATGCCGTAGCAGCCCAGGGCGCTAAAGGTCTTGAGGTCAGCCTGTATGCCAGCGCCGCCGCCGCTGTCGGAGCCAGCAATCGTCAGTACCCGGGCATAGCGGGCCAGGGACGGGGTTTCGGTGCGGATCACAGTCATGCACTGCATTATCGACACCGCAGCCCAGCGGCCAGGATGTGATGTAATTGAGGTCGAGTGAAACAGGGGTGTCCGGCCCGGCCGGACTGAGAAACACCCTCGTACCCGATCCAGGTCATGCTGGCGTGGGAAGTTTCAGCAGGCGCCCAGCGCTTGCAAGACCAAGCCCCTGTTTGCTCGCACTCACAATACAGATGGGCTCTACTTCAAAGCACATGGTGATACTCGGCGCTGGCCTGATGGGCCGGCTGCTGGCGCTGGCACTGGCACGGCAAGGCCATCGGGTCGAGGTCCACGAAGCCGGGCCGGCAGATGCCAGCGGCTCAGCCGCACGTGCGGCGGCCGCCATGCTCGCCCCCCTGGCCGAGTCGGCCGTCACCGAGCCGACCGTGGTTCGAATGGGCCAACACAGCCTGAGTCGCTGGCCACAACTGATTGCACAGTTGGCTCAGCCTGTATTTTTTCAACAAAACGGCACGCTCATCGTGTGGCACCGACAGGACGAGCCCGAGGCCGATCGGCTGAAAAAACACCTCGACCGCACCGCGGCACAGCTGCCCGCCCTGCCGCCCGCCCAAGTACTCAACGCCCAAACACTGGCACACACCGAGCCTGCTCTGGCCGGCCGTTTCAGCCACGGTTACTTTCTGCCCGGTGAAGGCCAGCTGGACAACCGCCAGCTGCTGCAAGCCTTGCTCGGCGAACTCGCGGGCGTCGGCGTCACCCTGCATTGGCACAGCCAGCGCGCACCCGGCGAGTTCGAACCGGGTCGCCCCGGCCAGCCCGACTGGCTGATCGACTGCAGGGGCATGGGCGCCCAACCGCAGTGGGGCCAATTGCGGGGCGTGCGCGGAGAAGTGGCGCGGCTGCACGCGCCCGAGGTCACGTTGCTGCGACCGCTGCGTCTGATGCATCCGCGCTATCCGATCTACATCGCGCCCAAGCCCGATCATGTGTTCGTCGTCGGAGCCACCGAGATTGAGTCGGAAGACCGATCACCAGCGAGCGTGCGCTCAACGCTCGAGTTGCTCAGTGCGGCCTATTCGGTGCACAGCGGTTTTGCAGAGGCCAGGCTGCTGGAGATCAGTACTCAATTGCGTCCCACCCTGCCCGACAATTTGCCGGCTGTGCGCTGGCTGGGCCCGCGCAGCCTGCAAATCAACGGGCTGTACCGGCACGGCTTCTTGATTGCCCCGGCCATGCTCGATGTGACGCTGCAACTGCTGGCCGATGGGAGCAGCACCTGGGCTCGCGATTTTGATCTGTCGGTTCAAGAGCCCGCAGCACTTGCCCACTAGCGCCATGCAAGTACTGATCAACCAACTCTCCCACGAACTGCCTGAGGGCTCGACCCTGGAGCAAGCATTGCATGCTGCCGACTTCAAGCCGCCGTTTGCGGTGGCGCTGAATTTGACCTTTATTCCCAAAACCCAATATGCCGCCACAGCGCTTGCGCAGGGCGACGAGATCGAGGTGATCTCGCCAATCACCGGCGGCTAATCACATCCGTTCATGACCAGCCAAATCCAAACAGTGACCGATCCACTGATACTCTACGGTCAGCACTTTGACAGCCGACTCCTGCTGGGCACCTCCCGCTACCCATCGCCCAAGGTCATGCAGCAAGCCTTGTCCCTGTCCAGACCGGCGATGATCACTGCGTCTTTGCGCCGACAAGGGGCTGTGTCGGCCGAGGCCAGCAATGGCTTTTGGAAATTGCTCAAGGACGTCAATATCCCTGTGCTGCCCAACACCGCCGGCTGCCACAGCCCGCAAGAGGTGATCACCACGGCGCAGATGGCGCGCGAGGTATTTGGCACCGACTGGATCAAGCTCGAACTCATCGGCGACGACTACACATTACAGCCCGATACCCTGCAACTGGTGCAGGTGGCAGCCACGCTGCTCAAAGACGGCTTCAAGGTGCTGCCCTATTGCACAGAAGACCTGGTGCTGTGCAAGCGTCTGGTTGACGCCGGCTGTCAGGCGGTCATGCCCTGGGCCGCGCCGATTGGCACCGGCAAGGGTCCGATCAACCCCTACGCCATGCGCATGCTGCGCGAACGGCTGGAGGTACCGATGATCGTCGACGCCGGCCTGGGCCTGCCCTCGCACGCCTGCCAGGTCATGGAGTGGGGCTATGACGCGGTGCTGCTCAACACCGCCGTGGCCCTTGCCACAGACCCTGTGGTCATGGCCGGCGCTTTTGCACAAGCGGTGCATGCTGGTCGCAGTGCCTTTTTAAGCGGCGCCATGAGTGAGCAGCATGCCGCCCAGCCCAGCACGCCAGTACTGGGCACCCCTTTTTGGCACCAGGGCGGATCATGAACGCACTCTCCCCGGAACAAGCCGCCCAGGCGATCCAAACGATTTGCACCAAGTACGCGGCACTGGCCTTGCCCGCCGCTCTGGCCGACGAGAGGGCGTGCCCGGACAACGTTGAAGGCGCAGTGCGCCAAGCTTGTCTGCGCCTGGGTTTCGTTCCGATCGACGCTGACTGCCTGGCTGCCGCCTGGCAACGGCAAACAGCGCGCACGGGGCAATTCAACCCAAGGGCCTGGCCGAGCGACCCGCAAGACTTTGGCATGGCACCGTGGCCGCGTACAAACGCATTTGCGCCTTGTCCGCAACATCTGGGCCTCTATGCCGTGCTGCCCGATGCCGCTTGGGTTGGCCGCATGGCCCGCGCGGGCGTGCCCACGTTGCAACTGCGATTCAAGTCAGACGACGAATCAGCCATCAAGCGGGAAGTCACTGCGGCCGTTCAGTCCGTACAGGACACCGGCTCGCTGCTGTTCATCAACGATCACTGGCAAGCGGCCATCGATGCGGGCGCCTACGGTGTGCATCTCGGTCAAGAAGACATTGAGGCGCTGCGCCCCCATGAGGTGCAGGCCCTTCGTGACGCCGGGCTTCGACTGGGCCTGAGCACCCACGGTTACGCTGAAATGATGCGGGCGGATCGCCACAGTCCGAGCTACCTGGCTTTGGGTGCGGTGTTTCCAACCACTCTCAAGCGCATGGCCACAGCAGCTCAAGGTACGGGGCGCCTGCAGGCCTACGCCCAGCTGATGCAGGCCTACCCGCTGGTGGCTATAGGCGGCATAGACCCAAGCAGAATGCCCGAGGTACTGGCCAGCGCAGTGGGCTCGGTTGCTGTTGTAAGAGCCATCATCGGCGCCGACCACCCTGAGCAAGCGGCGCGCGAACTGAGCGAGCAGATCGCATCACGCCTGCGAATCTGAGTCGGTCGAGATCAGCCTGACCAAAACAGTGCAAATTGCACCAAGGCCGTGCTGAGCTTGTGCCCTCTGGGGCAGATTGCGGCTGCGCAATACCTTGTTCGGGGCATGCCGTTATGCCCTCTTAACCCACAGTCAAGGCTGCCGGTCAAGGCTGCATTGGAAACATGGTGTCTCCACGAAGCTGGCATGGGCTTTGCGTAATGCACCGCGGATGCATCGAATGCACCCGGCATGGCTCAAATCCCTCAAACAGAAAACTGGAGTGTTTCAATCATGATTCGTCGCGGTCACATCAAAGTGCTTGCCCTCGCAGCAGCAACGGCTATTGCAGGCCTGTCATCCATTCCTGCGTACGCACAGTCGACCATCAAGGTCGGCATTTTGCACAGTCTCTCGGGCACCATGGCCATTTCCGAGACCGTCCTCAAGGACACCGTGCTCATGGCCATCGACGAGATCAACGCCAAGGGCGGCGTGCTGGGCAAGAAGCTCGAGCCCGTGGTGGTCGACCCGGCCTCCAATTGGCCTTTGTTTGCTGAGAAAACCAAGCAATTGCTGACGCAGGACAAAGTGGCTGTGATTTTCGGCTGCTGGACATCCGTTAGCCGCAAGTCCGTGCTGCCCGTGGTCGAAGAACTCAACGGACTGCTGTTCTACCCCGTGCAATACGAAGGTGAAGAACTCTCCAAGAACGTGTTCTACACCGGCGCCGCGCCCAATCAGCAGGCCATTCCCGCCGTTGATTACCTGATGAGCAAAGAAGGTGGCGGAGCCAAGCGCTGGGTCTTGCTGGGCACCGACTACGTATACCCACGCACCACCAACAAGATCCTGCGCGCCTACCTCAAATCCAAGGGTGTCAAGGACTCGGACATCGATGAGAAGTACACGCCGTTCGGCCATAGCGATTACCAGACCATCGTTGCCGACGTCAAAAAGTTCTCCCAGGGTGGCAAGACCGCAGTGGTCTCCACGATCAACGGCGACTCCAACGTGCCCTTCTACAAAGAACTGGGCAACGCTGGCTTGAAGGCCAAAGACGTGCCTGTGGTTGCCTTCTCGGT
>JAJTGH010000148.1 GCA_021299555.1 Comamonadaceae bacterium | reverse complement strand
TCATTGGGGCCATGCCCACCGGGTGGCCGGCCAGACGCAGCAGGCGCTGGGCATCTGGCAAGCCCATTTGAAGGAGCGTCCACAGGCTCACGGTGTTCGACTGGCCTTGGCCGAGTTACTCAATGAAGTTGGTCAACACGCTCAGGCCTTGCAGATCGCGCGGCAAGACAACCCCAGCGACGCATTGCTGGTGCAGCAGTTGCTGGCCAGTCAGGGCCTCAAAGACGGCAACACCGCGGCTTTGGCGCAGCGGGTGCTGGCGCGTTTTGACAGCCAAGACCTGCGCCGGGAGTCGCTCATCGAGCGGCCACGCATGATTTTTCTCATTCGCTATGGCCATGACACCAAGGCTGGTCTGGCTTTGGCAGAAAAAAATTGGGCCCAACAGAAAGAGCCGGTCGATGGCCTGCTTTTTCTCGAGGCGGCGCTGAAGCTGGGGCAGCCACGTCGGGCGCAAGCAGTCCTGGATTGGGCGGCCACCACGGGTTATTCCGAGCCCGATTTGCAAACCCTGATCGGGCGGGCCCGGGCTCACCCAAACTGGGGGAGTCGCTGATGCCGCGCGCTGGCTTGTGGCTTGCGACCTGGGGTTTGCTGCTTGCTTTGTTCGGGCCCGCCCTGAGCTGGGCGCATTCGAGCAGCAACGGCTATCTGACGCTGACCTCAACCGAAAGCGGCATGGTCTTGCGCGCAGACCTGTCGCTGCGCGATGTCGATCTTGCGCTGGACCTGGACCGCGACCGCGATGGTCAAGTGCTTTGGGCCGAGGTCCAGGGCAGAACCCAGGAAATCCACGTATGGCTGCAGCAGGGCCTGCGCTTGAGCAGTGCTGGTCAGGCTTGCGCTTTGCAGCCCCAGCCCTTGATGGCCAGCGAGCATGCGGACGGGATTTATCTGAGCGCCCAGTTTGATGTGCGTTGTTCTCAGGAGGCCAGGGATGGCGCCTCAGAGATGGCCTTGCGCTATGGCTTGATCTTTGACCAGGATGCGCTGCACCGGGGATTGCTGCGCATCGATCTGCCTGGCGCTCAGGCCAGCCTGATCTTTAGCCCCGAGCGGCCCGAGGCCCAACTTCCGCTGGGGCCGTCCAGCGCCTGGCAGGTTTTGGCTCGCTATGTGGGCGAGGGCGTCTGGCACATCTGGATCGGAGCAGATCACATTGCGTTTTTGATCAGTCTGCTGCTGTTGGCGCCGCTGCAGGCCGCGCGTGGACGCGTAACCCGCTGGCCGGGGGCCAGCCGCATGGGGCCTGCGGCCATGAACGTTCTGGGCGTGGTCACTGCCTTCACTGTGGCCCATTCAATCACCCTGTGTCTGGCGGTGCTGAAAGTTGTTGAATTGCCAACGGTCTGGGTGGAGGTGGCGATCGCTTTTTCGGTCGTGGTTGCCGCGCTGAACAATCTGCTGGGCTGGGCCCACTTTCGCCGCTGGCCGCTGGCCTTTGTGTTTGGCCTGATTCACGGCTTCGGCTTTGCCAACGTTTTGATCGACCTGGGTCTGCCGGCCAGTGATCTGGCGCTGGCCTTGGGAGGCTTCAATCTGGGCGTGGAGCTGGGCCAGATGGCCATTGTGGCGGTGTTCTTTCCGCTGGCATGGTTGCTGCGCCACACGGGCTTTTACCGCTGGGCAGTGGTGGTCGGTGGCTCGGTCGCCATCGCCCTGGCGGGCCTGGTATGGACGCTCGCCCGCGTGGGTTGGATCGCGCTCTGATCCAACCCACACGGGTCGGCGCCTTTCGGCCGGGGGCTGTCAAGCCCCTTTGGCGTATTTACCGGTGAGCTGCGGCGTCAGGCCTTCCAGGCCCTTCTGGGTGCGCTCGAGCCGGGTTTCGCGCGACCAAGTGCGCTTGAGGTCGTCTCGCACATGGATCGCCAAGCGGCCCATGCCTTCGCACTCCAACTCAATCTTGTCGCCATCTTGAAAGGACGACAGACCGCGGTGGTTGGTGCCGGTGGCGATGATGTCGCCGGGCTCGAGGTCGTGGATGTGAGAAACCCATTCAATGCAGCGCGGGATCTTGTGGGCCATGTCGTCGGTGTTGAAGTTCTGTTTGAGCTGACCGTTGACCCAGAGCCTGATCTGCAGCTTTTGCGGATCGGGCACCTCGTCTGCAGTGACCAGATAAGGACCGATCGGTGCAAAGGTGGCGCGTGACTTCATCTGGTAAAACACATTGGTCGGTGGCACCACACCGCGGGCCGAGCCGTCGATGAAGTTGATGTAACCGAAGACATGGTCCATGGCCTTGGCGGCCGAGACCTGGCGGGTGGGCTTGCCAATCACCAAGCCCAGTTCGACCTCGCCCTCGAACACCGAGGCGGGGAAATCGGGCAGCACCATGGTGTCGCCAGGGCCGATGATGCATCCGGGCGACTTGTGAAACGCGTTGATGGCCGCCGGCTCCTTGAGCGTGCCGTCCTCCATGTAGTTGACCGCCATGCACTCAATGTTGGTCGGCTTGGGTACCGGCGGGCGGATGCGCACCGAGCTCAGCGGTACGCCGCTGCCTGCCGCGACGGCCGCTTCGATGCGCGGGCGCAGGTCGGAAAAATTGGCAATCACACTGTTCATGCGGTCACCCGGACCGCTGTGCGGGATGTTGGCGATCACGGCTGTGACGTCGACCACCTGGTCGCCCTTGATCACGCCCAGGCGAAAGTCGTTGAAATGCATCAGCTTCATGGAGGAATCTTCCTTTTCAATGGAGTGGGTGTTGAATGCGTGCTGACCCCAGCGGTTCCGATTGTGCCCGTACAGCGCCGGCTGGCAGATTGCACCTAGGCCTCGATGCGGGCGGCCTGAATCACGCGGCGCCAGCGTTCGATTTCACTTTGTATCTGCTGGCTCAGTTGGGCGGAGGTGCTGCCGATTGCCGTGAATCCGAGCTCGATCAGCTGCTCGCGGGCTCCCGGCGCGTTGACGATGCTCACCACCTCGCGCTGCAAGAAGGACAAGATGGCCGCTGGTGTGCCGGCCGGTGCCATCAGCGCCTGCCAGGTCGACGACTCCTGGTCGCCAAAGCCCGCTTCACCCACGGTGGGTATTTGCGCCGATGAGGCAAAACGCTGCGCGCTCGTCACCGCCAAGGCGCGCAGCAGACCCCCGCGCACGAGTTCCTTGACCGCTGGCAAGGTGGTGCAACCGATGGCGATCTCACCGCTGACCACCGACTGCACCGCCGGGCCGGCGCCCTTGAACGGGATGTGGGTCATATCCAGACCCATGCTGATTTTGAGTTGCTCAACCGACAGATGCGCCACTGTGCCCGAGCCGGCCGATACATAGCNNNNCCGACAGATGCGCCACTGTGCCCGAGCCGGCCGATACATAGCTGAATTTACCCGGCTGAGAACGCACCAGATCGGTGGGCTGACGCAGGCTCTGCGCCTTTACAGAGGGGTGCACAAAGAACACATGGGGACTTTCACCGACCATGGTGATGGGCGCAAAATCCTTGAACGGATCGTAGGGCACCGACTTGTACAGGCTGGGGTTGACCACATAGGTCGAGGAGGCCAGCAGCAAGGTGTATCCATTGGGCTGGGCCTTGGCCGCGGCACCCATGCCGATGTTGCCGCCAGCGCCGGCCGTGTTCTCCACCACAAAGGATTTGCCGGTGCGCTCGCTCAGGCGCTGGGCCAGCCAGCGGCCCATGATGTCACTGGGGCCAGCCGGTGCAAATGCGACGATGATTTTGACCGGGCGTTCTGGGTAACTTTGCGCCCAGGCGCTGGGCCACAGGGCCGATGCGCCGGCAGCGGCAAGCCAGTGGCGGCGGTTCATTTCGGTGGTGTTCATGGCGGGGTTCTCCTCGGTTGGTTCTTGGGTGTGGCGGCTCAAAGGGTCATCAGGCTGGCTGCTCGCACGTCGGTGATGAAGCTGTGCGCCGGCGCGTGGGCGATGAACAAGGGCAGTGCAGCCGCTTGGGCGGCCGCCTGCGGGGTGACGCCGCAGGCCCAGAACACCGGCACCAGACCTGCAGGCAGGGCGGGCACCGGACCGCCGAACAGCGGCTCCATGAGATTGGCACCGATTGCGGCCGGATCGCCGATGTGTATGGGTGCGCCGTGGTTGTGGGGAAAGCGCGCGCTGATGCGGCTTGCCAGATCGACCTGCTCGGCTCTGAGCCAGCGCATGGTGACGATTAACGGACCCTCAAAGCGGCCCACGCCTTCGGTGGGCATGGTGGTGGTGAGCACCCAGCGGTGACTGTGGGTGGGAATGCCGGCGTCCTCAAAAGCGCCATCGAAGGTGATGCCCGAACCGATCAGAAAGCTCACCAGATCGGGTCGCCACAGATCCTTGATGTCCAGACGATCGCTCTGGCGCTGGCCGTCTATCCACACCGCGTAGCGCGCGCAGTCGGTGCGCAGGTCGGCCCCGGGCGCCAGCCGTCTGGGTTGGCTCTGGCCGGGCTCGGTGACTTCGAGCACGGGGCAGGCGCGCGCATTGCGCCGACAGTACTCCCAAAAATCGCCGGCTTCGCTGTGGGGCAAGATGGCCAGATTGCATTGCAAAAATCCCAGGGCCATGGCACGGCTGCTGCCGCTGAGCTGACCCTGGCGGATCAGCGCGCGCACCCGCTGCGCCTCGTGCGGGCCGGACTCGGCTTGCAGTGCGGGCAGACTTAGGGTGTCCATGTGGGGTGTTTTCAAGCGATCACTTCGCACTCATAGACTTGCGCATGGCCACTGCGGTCTGAGGTGAAGACCACCTGGCGTTGGTCGGGCGAGAAGCGCGGGTGCGGGTGGGTGTGTTGCGGCGCGTAGACCTTGACCGGCCCATCGTTGTAAGGAAAGGGCCCAGCCCAGTGGCTGCCCACTGAACTGGCCTCAGACAGGCACAGCAGACGGCCGTCCTCGGCCGGCCCGCGCGCTGCGAACGTGTGCAGCCCAATGTCGGGAAAGTTGGTGTCGCAGACAAATCGCTGGCCGCTGGGGTCCGGGTAGGCGTGCCAGGCCGGAAAGCGGGTGATGGTGCGCCGCTGGCCAGTGTCAACCTGGATGGCCTGCATGCCGTGGGGCCAGTCGACAAAAGCCAGCTCGCGGCTGCCTGCGATCCAGCTTTCATGGGTGATCCATTGTTCGCGGCTTTGCCGCTGGTACAGGCGATGGTGGCGGCGGCCGTCGGTGCTGGCGATCCACAGGCGGTCGGTCATCGGGCCCGCGTAAAAAATCAGGTCGGGATCGTCGGGGCAAAACTGTGGGTGACCGATGATCTCGTTGTCCAAGGCCTCGTGAGTGCGCTGAGCGATCAGGTCAATGAACAGCATGTGCGAGCGGCCCTGGCGGCGAATCGGGATGGCCCACAGGCGGCCGTCGCAAGAAACCGTGGTGGTGCCCATGGCCGCACCGACCATGCCTTCGATCTGGTTGGGCTGACGCTCGAAGGCGTAGAGCAGTTCCTCCTGCAAGCTCTCCATGTCGAGCCGAAACGCGCCGCGTGCGGTGGTGAACAGCAGGTGCCGGCCATCGGCCGTCGGGTGCAGCGACCAGGCGATGAGATCAGGATGGTCGGTCAGTTGCAGCAACTGGCCGCCCCCGCCGCCCTGGTTGCGCAGCTCCGCATAAAGCTGGGGCGATCCACTGCGGTGCGAGACAAAAAACAGGTAGCGCATGGACTGGTCATGCGCCGGCACAAAAAAGAAGGGGTGATGGTGGATGCAAGGGGCATCGGTCACCTGGCGCACACGCGCTCCGGTGCCCGCATCGGTGTGCCAGCGAGACTCGCTTGGATGCAGCTGCCCCTTGGCCATGCGCTATTCGGGCTTGAAGCCGGCTGCACGCAGCAGCTCCGCGTTTTGTGCCACATCGGCGGCAATGAAGCGGGTGAACTGCTCCACACTTTCAGTGATGCCATCGACTCCCAAAGCGGCAAAGGCGCCGCTCTTGGTCAGCTCGCTGACGGCCTCATTGACCGCGTTGTTGAGAAACTGCACCCGATCGGGCGGTGTGCCCAGCGGTGCCCAGATGCCGTACCAGCTGGTGTAGACCAGCCCAGGCATGCCACTCTCGGCGGCGGTCGCAATGTCCGGCGCGATCGAGCTGCGTTTGGCCGATGTGGTGACGATGGGTTTGACTTTGCCGGACTTGGCCATGGGCAACAGGGCAATGATTGAGTCCATCAGGATTTGGGCATGTCCACCGGCCACATCGACCAGCGCTGGCGCGGTGCCCTTGTAGGGCACGGTGGTGAGTTTGAGGTTGGATTTTTGCGCCAGCAGCAAGGTGGCCAGGTGGCTCGGCGCGCCCATGGCTGGTAGTGCGGCGGTCCATTTGCCGGGATTCTGACGGGCCGACTGCACCACCTCGCTGAGCTTTTGCTCAGGCAGGCTCGGCGAGATCACCATCAGCAAAGGCGCCTCACCCACCCGCGCCACGGGCGCGAAGTCGGTCACGGGGTCGTACGGGGCTTTGGCCATCACCTGCTTGGCCAGTACATGCGTGGCGCCGGAAAACAGCAAGGTGTATCCATCGGCCGGCGCCGTTTGCACGACCTTTCCACCGACGCTGCCATTGGCACCGGCGCGGTTTTCAACCACCACCGACACACCTAGCCGGGTCTGCATTTGACGCGCAATCAGACGCCCAGCGGTGTCGACTCCGCCGCCCGGCGCAAAGGGCACGATCATCTTGATCGGCGCATCGGGAAATTTGTTCTGGCCCCAGGCGGGCGCCGTGCTGAGCGCCAGCAACAGGACGGTCCAGCAAGACAAACGGCGGTTCAGATCAGCGGGCTTGGTCATGAGATGTCCTTTGTGTTGTGTGGCATCAGGCGATGCCACGGTGCTCCTCGATCGAGGCGATGCTGGTGTTCAGGGCGTCGAGCAGTTCGCCCCATTCTCGCGGACTCAGGCCATGGTGGGGCTGGGCCAGGGTTTGCAGCAGTTGGGCCAGGGCCCTTTGACCCTGGTCGGCTTGTATCAGAGCCGGTCCGATCAGGCCGGCCAGAGGCGGTCGGTGGGCAAAGCGTTGCTGCATGTGATCGAGGATCATGCCATCGAGCAGTGCTGTGTCAATGGCCGCCTCACCTGCGCACAGGCAGCCCATGGACAGACCAATACGCCCCTGGCCGCAGCGTTGCCAACGCGCAAACAGCAGCGTGGCGCGCACGCACAGACTGCCCGGTTCAAGGCCTGGGCTGCGCGCAGCGCTTGGCCGGCGGCGCGTTGCAGGGGCTGGAGCCCCTGCCGCGGCGACCCGGGCGCGCCGACGCTCGTTGGCCGCCAGTTGCGACAGCGCCTGCTTCATGAGCGCCCCCGGGGCTGCGGGAGTTCATGCTCGTCCCGCTCCTGCGCGGTCGGCTCCACGCCGTAGGTCTCGCGTGCTTCTTGGGCGCTGATGTAGCCCATGCGCAGGTCGCGCAGAACCGCCCGCCGCTCGCGCCGCTCGGGCGCTCCGAAGCCGCCGCCGCCCCCTGAATAGAGCACATAGGACTCGCCCGCTTCCAGCCGCATATTGACCTTGCCGCTGTTGTAGAGCGTCAGGCTGCCGTCCTTTTTGCGGGTGCCGACCTGATTGCCCTGCGCGCTGTGGCCGCCGAGCAAGCCCCAGGGTGGGTGTTTGACCCTGTCGATGCGGGTCTGGTAGTTGATGCGCGCCAGTGCCACGACCTCGGCCTGCGCGCCCAGCCCGCCACGAAACTGGCCCGCGCCGCCCGAACCTTCGCGCAGCTGGTAGTACTTGACCAGCAGCGGGAATTTGTTTTCCACTTGCTCGCTCGGGCCGTTGTGGGTGTCACCGTCGTTCATGCAAACCGTGACATTGACGCCGTCTTCATTGTGTTTGGCGCCCCAGCCGCCGCCGATCAGGCCGCCCAGATAAATCCAGAGCTTGCCGTCGCGCGGATGGATGCCATTGACGTTGGCAATCATCAGGTCGGCATGGTGTCCGGCGATGGTTTTTTCGGGGATGGCCTGGGCCAGTGCCTTGAAAATGGTGTCGACCACCGTCATCGGATAGGTCATCCAGACCCGCATGGCCGAAGGGTGCTGCGCGCTGACGACCGTGCCGGGCGGCACGATGACCTTGAGCGGGCGAAAATTGCCGTCGTTGATGGGGTGCTCGCTGGCCAGGGTCAGACATTTGAAGGCCACCTGCGCGCAGGCCACGCCAGCGCCTGAGTTGTAGAAACCCTTGACCTGTGGGCTCACGCCGCTCAGGTCCACCGTCATCTCGTCACCTTCGATGATCACCTTGACCCGGATCGGGATCGGCTGATCGATGTCGACCGCGTCGTCGTCCATGAAGGACTCGGCCTCGTAAACGCCGTCGGGCATGGCCTTGACCTGGGCCCTGGCCTCAGCCTCTGTGTGGTCCATGATGGCATCGACCGCCAGCTGCCAGGGCCCGGCACCGTAGCGCCCGAGCATGTCCTGCATGTGCCGCGCGCCCACCCGGCATGCGGACAGCTGCGCCTCCAGATCGCCGGCAGCACGGTCGCGCCGGCGCACATTCATCAAGATGAGTTCGCGCATCTCCTCGTTGACAACGCCCTGGCGATGGTATTTGACCAGCGGGATCTGCAGCCCTTCTGCGTAAATGTCGGTGGTCACTCCGTTGAGGATGCCGCCTATGTCTTGCCAGTGCGCCATGCAGGTGGAAAAGGCAACGATTTGACCGTCGTGGAAGATGGGGATGGAAAACGTCAGGTGATTGAGGTGCGCGCCGGTGATGTAGGCATCGTTGGTCAGCAGGATGTCGCCGGGGTGAATATTCTCCAGTCCCCAGTAGGCGATCTTGGCCTTGACCACATCGCTCATCCCGCGGATGAACATTGGCAGGCCCAGGCCGATGGACAGGGTCTGGCCGTGGCGGTCGAACAGCCCCACCGTGAAGTCCAGCGCCTCGTAGATGATCATGTTGTAAGAGGTGCGCATCAGCACCGATTTCATCTCTTCGGTGGCAGCCACCAAGCTGCCACGCACCAACTCCACCGTGACCGGGTCGGCCCGGGCGATCGCACTGCTGCGGGCGATGGCGCGCACCGGTGAACCTGGGGGTGTGCCGGGTGGTGATCTGGAAGCGGTCAGGGAAGATGCGCG
>JAJTGH010000147.1 GCA_021299555.1 Comamonadaceae bacterium | reverse complement strand
CGGCGGCCTGTACGAAGTCGCATTTGCCACCCTGGTGCAGCTGTACGGACGTCAATCACGCGGCCCAATCACCGGCATCACGCTGCTGGCGGGACTGGCCAGCACAGTGGGCTGGCCCGTATCGGCGGCACTTGAACTGAGCTTTGGTTGGCGTCAGGCCTGTCTGTTCTGGGCCTGTGTGCATCTGCTGATCAACCTGCCCCTGTACGCGCTGCTGGCGCCCCCCAGCCAGGACCCAGACAAGCCCGATGGCACCGCAGAACACGACGGCTCAGCGCACACCCAGGGACTCCAGAACACCGATCAAACCCAGCTGCAGCCCGAGCAGCAAGTGCGAGCGGCAGCCTTGCTGTCAATCACGTTCGCGCTGACCTGGTTCATCAGCACAGCGATGGCCGCGCACCTGCCCCGTCTGCTGCAAGAGGCGGGAATCGGTTTGAGCACGGCACTGCTCATGGGCTCACTGATCGGTCCGGCGCAGGTGGCCGGCAGGATCCTTGAATACACCGTGCTGCGCCATCTTCACCCCCTGCTGTCTGCCAGGCTGGCAGCGGCCATGCACCCAGTGGGCGCATCGTTTTTTTTGCTGCTGGGCGCTCCCTGGGGCGTGGTCTTTGCTTTGCTTCACGGCGCTGGAAACGGCATCTTGACCATCGCCAAGGGCACCTTGCCGCTGGTGCTCTTTGGCCCCCAGGGCTATGGGCTGCGACAAGGCATCTTGATGGTGCCAGCCCGCTTTGCGCAGGCCTTGGCGCCGTTTGTGTTTGGCCTGGCTCTGGACCATTGGGGCGCCAAAACCCTGTGGTTATCAGCCCTGCTGGGGCTGCTGTGCCTGGCCGCGCTGCTTGCGCTGCCCAGCCAGTCCAAGACTGCGCGCTAAAACACAGCCTGGCGTGACAGTGCGGCCGGGTTTTTAACGTCCACAGCCGCCCCTTCAGGCGGGCTCAGCGAGCCTGAGCTGCTGCGCAGCAAGCACTGCCACTTGTCGGGGCGGCATCCCTTTGAGCCGATGATCGCTCCAGACCCGTCGCCAGCGGCGAGCACCGATCTGCCCGGCACGCAAGCCGAGCATGTGCCGAGCCATCATGGACCAAGGCACGCCCACTTGCGCCTGACGCTCCATATAAGCGACCATGTCTTGTTCAACCTGATCGCGATCCAAGCCGCGGTCGCAATCGCCGAAAAACTCGGCATCCCAGCTGGCCAGCCACCAGGGGTGGTGATAGGCCTGGCGCCCGACCATCACCCCATCGACCTGCTGCAGATGCCCATGCACCTGCTCGTCGGTCGTGATCCCGCCATTGATGACTATCGTCAGTTGGGGAAAATCGCGCTTGAGCCGGTACACCAGTTCATAGCGCAGCGGGGGAATTTCGCGGTTTTCTTTGGGACTCAGGCCCTGCAGCCAGGCATTGCGGGCATGCACGATAAAGGTCTGGCACCCGGCCTGGCTGACCTGCCCGACAAAGTCACGCATGAAGTCATAACTCTGCATGCGGTCGATCCCGATGCGGTGCTTGACCGTCACCGCAACGCTCACGGCGTCTCGCATCGCCTTGACGCCATCGGCCACCGTGGCCGGCTCGGCCATCAGGCAGGCGCCAAAGGCGCCGCGCTGCACCCGCTCGCTCGGACAGCCGCAATTTAGGTTAATTTCGTCATAGCCCCACTGCTCTCCCAGACGTGCGGCACGGGCTAAGTCGGCCGGCTCACTGCCCCCAATTTGCAAGGCCAGCGGATGCTCGGCCTCATTGAAATCCAGATGCCTGGGAAGATGACCATGCAACAAGGTATCGGTTGTGATCATCTCGGTATAAAGCAGCGCGCGGCGAGAAAGCAGCCGGTGAAAATAGCGGCAATGGCGATCCGTCCAATCCATCATCGGGGCGACGGACAGACGCCAGGGGCTCAATGGCTGTTGAGAAGATGCGTGTTGCACAGGCGAAGACCGAACCTTGAAACGCCCATTGTCGCGCATGCAAGCGCCAGCCCGCCAGGTCGCAGGCCCCCAAGGCCGGCGACCACAAGCACGCGAAAGATCGCCAGGCCAGCGGCCCGTGCAAGCGCAGCCAGGGCCCTGAGGGCCTTGACTTCATTCATACCAATTCAGTCGGTGGCTGGCGCTGCAGCGGCAATCGCAGAGTGATCATCCAGCAGGCCAGCAACATGAACGCTGAGCCCGTCAAGGCAAAAAGCAAGCCACCCCACTGGTAAAGCACGCCAGAGAGCAAAGTGCCCGCAAAGCGACCCAATGCATTGGCCGCGTAATAAAACCCAACGTCTTCGGCCGCCTTCTCGCTGCCCGCGTAAGCCAGGATCAGGTAGGAGTGAACCGAGGAGTTGACCGCAAACGCAATGCCAAAAATCGCCAATCCAACCACCACCACCCACTCCAGGTGGCTGCTGCGCATAAACACCGCAACAGCCAGAAGCGCTGGCACCAGGGCCAGAGCCGCCGACCACGCGCGTGCCGCCGGAACCTCACTGCTCAGCCCATCAGGGCTGCGCCTGACCCATTGCGGCGCCACAGCCTGCACCGCGCCATAGGCGATGGTCCATGCGGCCAGAAATGAACCGACCATGGTGAAACTCCAGCCTGCGCTGTAGAGAAAAACTGGCAGACTGACCACAAACCACACATCCCGCGCGGCAAACAGGGCCACACGGGCGGCCGCCAGGGCGTTGATGCCAGGACTCTTTGCAAACAGCTCGCGCGCCGATTTCGATGCCCGCCCCTTGCCCATGAGCTGCGGCAATGTGCCAAGAACCGCAATGAGTACCAGAGCGAGCAGCGCGGCCATGGCCCACAACGAGCCCTCAAAACCCACCCACTGCAAGAGCAAGCCGCCTGCGAAAAACCCAAGACCCTTCATCGCATTTTTGCTGCCGGTGAACCAAGCCACCCACTTGAAGAGCTGTCCCTGCTCTTGCTGCGCACTCAATTGCGTGATCTTGATGGCCGACTTGCTGGCCGTCTTGGTCAGGTCCTTGGCCACTCCGCACACGCCTTGGGCTGCTACCACCCACGCCACTGACAGAGCAACGCTCCATTGCGGCTGCAACAAAGACAGCAGTAAAAAGCCTACGATCTGCGTGCTCAAGCCCACAGCCAGCATGCGCGTGATGCCATACCGGGTGGCCAGCCAGCCACCAACCAAATTGGCCACGATACCAGCAGCCTCGTAAAGCAAAAACAGAAACGCCAGACCGATGGGCGAGTAGCCGAGCTTGTAAAAATGCAGCAGCACCAGCATGCGCAGCGCGCCATCGGTCAGGGTAAAGCCCCAGTAGGCCGCCGTGACGATCACGTAGTGGCGAACTGCGCTGTGCATCAGAGGCCAGCTTGGCGGAGATGACAGGCCAGATCGACCATGCGGCAGGCGTAGCCCATCTCGTTGTCGTACCAGGCGTAGACCTTGAGCAAGGTGCCGTCGGTCACCAGGGTCGAGGGCGCGTCAACAATGGCGCTGCGGGTGTCGCGTGCGTAGTCGGCACTGACCAGGGGTCGCTCCTCGTAGCCCAGGATGCCAGCCAATGGTCCAGCTGCAGCCCGCCTGAACAGGTCATTGACTTCATCGGCCGTGGTTGGCCTTTTGAGTTCAAAAACGCAATCGGTCAAAGAGGCATTGAGCACCGGGGCGCGTACCGCATGCCCGTTGAGTTTGCCCTTGAGCTCAGGGTAGATCAACGCAATGGCGGTCGCGCTGCCGGTTGTTGTTGGCGCCAGACTCATCATGGCACTGCGGGCACGACGCAGGTCTTTGTGGGGCGCATCGACCACCACGTTCGTGTTGGTTGGGTCATGAATGGTGGTGATCTGTCCGTGCCGGATGCCCAGGTTTTCATGGACCACCTTGACCACCGGGGCCAGGCAATTGGTGGTGCATGAGGCGGCGGTGACGATCCGATCGCGGGCTCGATCGTATTGGTGCTCGTTGACACCCACCACCACGTTGAGCACCCCCCCGGTCTTGACCGGAGCGGCCACGATCACCCGCTTGGCGCCGCGCTCCAGGTGGCCCGCAATCGTCTCGGGCGTGAGAAATTTACCCGTGCACTCGAGCACCAGATCCACACCCAGGGCCGCCCAGTCGATCTCGCTGGGCTGTGCATGGCTGCTGAAACCGAGCTGGCGATCGTCGATGCGGATCATTGCATCGCCCTGGGCCGCAATATCTGCTCGCCAGCGGCCCTGTACGCTGTCAAAAGCGAGCAAATGGGCGGTGGCTGCCGCGCCACCCTTGATTTCATTGAGGTGAACAACCTCCAATCGGTTAGCAGCCCGTGGGTCGTCGGCCTGGCGCTCGGCCGCACCCAACGCCGCACGCAATGCCAGACGCCCGATGCGCCCCATCCCATTGATACCGACTCTCATGAAGCACCTGTTCAGAACATTTCAATAATTCTGTAATTATCAGAATGTTTCATGACGGCTGTGTGACACCGGCGGATCCAAAGAACGGTGCTGCGCACGCCCCGATGCGGTGTCTGCGGGGCCAAACTCTCAAGCTCTGCGCTACAAACGCGGGTGCAGGGATTTGCTGGGCAAGGAGCGGGCCGCGCGCCGACTGGCGCTGCGAGAAGGCCCGGCGGGACGGCGGCCTCGGCTCGGTTGGTCGGGCGCGTCTTGACTGGGCAACACCTGCAGACTGAAATGATGGTTGGACACAATGACTCTCCTGATCGGGAGATCATCACGGATGGGCCTGGTACGGCCCATCAGACGGCGGGCCTGCGCGGCGTCAGCGCAAACCGACAACTGGGCCGCAAAGATCCACAGCGGCCGCGCCCGGTCAGTACGCTGCCCAAGCCCTCAGACCAAGGCCCCGCCGCAGGACGAGCCCTGCCCGGCCGTGCAGCCATAACAATGGTCGGCCACGGCAATGGGCCTGTGGTTCAAGTCTGCGTCGAGCAAAGCACTCAAATGCATACGCTCCTGACCGGCAGCGCCCAACCCCAGGCCCAGCATCTGGTTGAAATCGCAGTCGTACAAATGGCCTTGCCAGTCCACCGAGACAGTGGTTCGGCACATCACTGAGGCCAGGTTCTCATGCCGGTGGGCGCTGCGCAGCAGCGTCATATAGCTGGCAAACTGACCCTTGGAGACCAAGGTGCTGCCAAAGCGCTGTATGGGCATATTGGCCAGCGTGAACAGTTGATTGAAGCGCACGCCAAAGTTGGCCATGAGCAAACGCTTGTAGTCGGCCTCAAGTTCTGCCTGCGGCGGTGGCAGCACCGCCTTTTGTGGGTTGTAAACCAGGTTAAGAACCCGATCCGAGCCCGGCTGACCGTAGCCCAGCGCATTGAGTGCCTGCAGGGCCAAAATGCTCTTTTCAAAAACGCCCTGGCCGCGCTGCTGATCCACGTTGTCCTGCGAATAGCAGGGCAGCGAAGCCACCACCTCCACACCCTGCTCGGCCAAAAAAGCGGCCAGGTCCTCCTGCCCAGGCTCGAGCAGGACCGACAAGTTGCAGCGATCAATCACCCGCACCCCGCTCGCGCGCGCACCCCTGACCAAATGGCGGAAATGCCCATTGAGCTCGGGGGCGCCGCCGGTTAAATCGAGGGTGCTCACGCTGCCGACGGCCAAGACACGCAGCACCAGATCGGCGGTGGCCCGATCCATCTGCTCGGTGCGGTTTGGGCCCGCATTCACATGGCAATGCACGCAGCTTTGATTGCACAAATAGCCCAGATTGACTTGCAAAGTATCGAGCCGCACCCGCCGCAGTGCGGGGAAGTCGGTCGCCTGGAGCAAAGGCAAAGTGGCGTGCATGGTGAAGGTCCTGTGTTGCTAACCCACAGCATAATCGAGCGCATGGTTACTCACGCATCCC
>JAJTGH010000146.1 GCA_021299555.1 Comamonadaceae bacterium | reverse complement strand
ATAACCGCCTGCGCACGCTTTACGCCCAGTAATTCCGATTAACGCTCGCACCCTACGTATTACCGCGGCTGCTGGCACGTAGTTAGCCGGTGCTTATTCTTACGGTACCGTCATTAGCCCCGGGTATTAACCAGAGCCGTTTCGTTCCGTACAAAAGCAGTTTACAACCCGAAGGCCTTCTTCCTGCACGCGGCATTGCTGGATCAGGCTTGCGCCCATTGTCCAAAATTCCCCACTGCTGCCTCCCGTAGGAGTCTGGGCCGTGTCTCAGTCCCAGTGTGGCTGGTCGTTCTCTCAAACCAGCTACAGATCGTCGGCTTGGTAGGCTTTTACCCCACCAACTACCTAATCTGACATCAGCCGCTCCAATCGCGCAAGGTCTTGCGATCCCCTGCTTTCATCCATAGATCTCATGCGGTATTAGCGTAAATTTCTCTACGTTATCCCCCACGATTGGGCACGTTCCGATGCATTACTCACCCGTTCGCCACTCGTCGCCAGGTTGCCCCGCGTTACCGTTCGACTTGCATGTGTAAGGCATGCCGCCAGCGTTCAATCTGAGCCAGGATCAAACTCTATAGTTTAATCACTGCAATAAAACTCCTCGCTTTTGACACGAGAAGAAACTCATAAAAACGGAATTGA
The DNA here is from genome assembly GCA_021299555.1 of Comamonadaceae bacterium. Lineage (GTDB taxonomy): Bacteria > Pseudomonadota > Gammaproteobacteria > Burkholderiales > Burkholderiaceae_C > Polaromonas. Next base: position 5,203 of record JAJTGH010000146.1, on the reverse strand, counting down.
AGTGAACTTCACTTCTATCTCTATGAGCGTTTAAGGTCGTCGTAGACCTGGTCATTTGCTTGCGCATCTGACCTGGCAATCGCCTTCAAACGCCCATACTTATCGGCTGTAATTTGTTAAAGAAACCGTTTTTGTCTGCCCAGAACCCAACAGGGGGCCGAACCGAACAAAAGAAGCTCGCTACGATCAGCGAAGCCTTGCATTCTATACCGGATTTTTTGCCGCTGTCAACAAAAAAGAAAAATTTTTCTTGTCGGCAGTGGCGCTCCAGCAGCGAAGCCTTCCATTGTAGCCCAAATCTTTGAGGCTGGTCAACAGCGGCATGAATTTGCAACTGGCGCTCAACGCTCTAAGGCATGGCACTTGGCCGCCTGAATCGCTCAGATCCCCGATCGCTCGGGCTTTGCAAGCGTTTCAAACAGCGAAGCCCTCTACTATAGCACGGATTTTTGGTTCGGTAAAAAGGGTGGCGACTCGTGCCGCAGGCCCATTGACACAAAGGCGCTTCGCGCCCCACTCATGAAGGACCCCTACGGTCAGCGGTTGCAAAAACGCCGCACTCTGTGCGGGCGATTGCAAGGGCCCCCTGCCAGAAGGCGCGCAGAAGGCGCGCAGAGGGCACGCCGCTGATGCCGGACCATAATCGGCAGGCACTCACACCCGGGCGTCTCATGGCACTGATTACCTTGCTCAATGCGCAACTGGCCTTCGGTCACGTGGCCCTGCTCGATCACACGGATTTTTCCCTTGAAGAGCGGGAGCGCATCGGCCTGATCGGGCGCAACGGCAGCGGCAAATCTTCGCTCTTGAAAATTCTGGCCGGGCTCGAGAAGCCCGACGACGGCGTGCTGCAGGTTCAGCAAGGGCTGCGCATCGCCTACGTGCCGCAGGAACCCGATCTCGAGCCTCAGGCCAGTGTGTTCGAGGCGGTCAGTCAGGGGTTGGCCGACATTTGCCAAGCGATCGATGATTACCTCCAGGGCGGTGAAGGAGCAGATCATGATGCGCTCCAATCTTTCATCGAAGCCAATGAAGGTTGGGCCTGGGAGCAGAGGGTCGAGGAAATACTGCAAAGATTGCAACTTGACGGCAAGGCCTCGATTCAATCGTTGTCTGGCGGTACGCGCAAGCGGGTGGCTCTGGCGCAAGCCTTGGTGGCACGACCCGACGTGCTTTTGCTCGATGAGCCCACCAACCACCTTGACTTGGATTCAATGAGTTGGCTTGAAGATCTGTTGCTTCAGTTCAATGGCAGCGTCGTCACGATCACACATGATCGCGCGTTTTTAGATCGAGTGGCGACATGCATCGTGGAACTTGATCGAGGACAGCTGTACAGCTATCCAGGCAACTTCGCACGCTACCAGGAAATCAAACAGGAGCAATTGGCTCAAGAGGCGGTGATTCGGGCCAAGGCCGATCGCTTGCTGGCGCAGGAGGAAGTCTGGATCCGTAAGGGGGTGGAGGCTCGGCGAACAAGGGCGGTGGCACGCATCAAGCGGCTGCATGAACTGCGGGCGCAGCGCGCCGCCCGGCGCGATGCTTTGGGGCGTGTGCAACTGGACGTCAGCAGCGGTGAGAAAAGCGGCAAGATCGTGGCCGACTTGGAAAATGTGAGCAAGTCGTTTGACGGCGCGCAAGGAAAAAAGGTGGCTGTCCATCACTTCAGCGCCACTGTCTTGAGAGGCGACAAAATCGGCTTGATTGGGCCCAATGGATCGGGCAAGAGCACTTTGCTCAAGCTCATCTTGGGCGAACTGCAGCCCGATGCCGAGCATCCTCCAGGCAGCGTGAAGCGAGGGACGCATTTACAGGTTGCCTATTTCGATCAGATGCGCGACTCGCTAGACCTGGATGCCACGCTGGAGGACTTCATCAGCCCGGGCAGCGAATGGGTAGAGATCAATGGACAGCGCAAACATGTGCGCAGCTACCTCGCAGATTTTCTGTTTGCGCCCGCACGCGCCCAAAGTCCTGTGCGCACGCTCTCCGGCGGCGAGCGCAACCGACTGCTGTTGGCGCGATTATTCGCACGACCTGCCAACGTCTTGGTACTGGACGAACCCACCAACGACCTAGACATTGACACCCTGGAATTGCTTGAGGAGTTGCTACAAGCCTATGAGGGGACGGTGTTTTTGGTCAGCCACGATCGCCGCTTTTTGGACAACGTGATCACCAGCGTGATTGCTTATGAGGGCACGACCACCCAAAGCGGTTTATGGCGCGAATACGAGGGTGGGGTTACCGACTGGCTGACACAGTCTGACCGGGCCCGAGAGCTCGCGCGGGCACGCACCAGCACACAAACCATCGGTAGCCACGCGCCTGCCACCAGCCCGACCCGGGCGGCGGCGCAAACGCCGACCGCCACGGCCAAGCGCAAGCTCAGTTACAAGGAACAACGCGAGTGGCAAGCGCTGCCCGGGCTGATCGATGCGCTCGAAAATGAACAGAAGTCGATCGACCAGATCTTGGGCGAAGGTTCCATCTTTGCGGACGATCCCAAGCGGGCTGCGAATTTGACGGCCAGGGCCTCAGAGGTCGAGGAGGCGTTGATGGCAGCCCTCATGCGCTGGGAAGCGCTGAGCCCCTGAAATCTGGCCGCAGGCACTACACTGCAACAGCCCATCCGACTGCCGGACAGGGCCAAACAAATCCATGTCCGCCCCACCGTCTGATCACAGTGCCGCCGCCGAATCGGCCGAGGGATCAGGCGCGACAAATGCAGCGCAGCCGCCATCGCCGTTCGCGCCTCTGAAGAACCCGGTCTTTCGCATGCTGTGGCTCACGTGGCTGACCGCCAACGTGTGCATGTGGATGAACGATGTGGCGGCCGCTTGGCTGATGACGTCTTTGACCAGCGAACCCATCTGGGTGGCGCTGGTACAAACCGCAGCAACCATCCCGGTGTTCCTGCTCGGATTGCCCAGCGGCGCCCTGGCCGACATTTTGGATCGGCGCCGTTACTTCATGGTCACCCAGTTGTGGCTCGCAGCCAGCGCCGGCGCTCTGTGGGCGGCCGCGCACTTTGGCATGATCACGGCCCCGCTGCTGCTGGTGCTGACATTCATCAACGGTGTCGGCTTGGCCATGAGATGGCCCGTGTTCGCAGCCATCATTGCCGAGGTGGTGCCGCGCACGCAACTGCCGCAGGCGCTTGGACTCAATGCGGTGGCCATGAACACGTCACGGATCCTCGGACCGCTGATTGCGGGCTCACTCATCGCCAGCATAGGAACCGCATGGGTTTTTGCACTCAATGCGGTCCTTTCAATGGCGGCAGCACTGATCATCTTGCGTTGGCGGCGGGTCCAACGGCCCCACCCCCTGGGCCGTGAGCCGTTTCTCAGTGCCATTCGGGTGGGGCTGCAGTTCGTACAGCAGTCGTCGCACTTGCGGGCTTTGCTCATTCGCGTCTTTCTGATCTTTTTCCACTTCACCGGTCTGCTGGCCCTTCTGCCGCTGCTGGCACAAGGGCTCGGCGGTGGCGCCGGCGGCTTCACCGTACTGCTGGCCTGCATGGGGCTGGGAGCCATTGCAGTGGCCATTTTGCTGCCCCGGCTTCGTCACGCCCTGTCAGCCTCGCAGCTGCTGGTCACCGGGATCTTGGTGCAAGCGGGCGTGACCGCCGCAATGGCGGTAGCGCCGAATTTGTGGGTGGCCGCACCCATCATGTTCCTGGCAGGCATGGCTTGGCTGGCCAATGCCAACAGCCTGAGCGTATCGGCTCAAATGGCGCTGCCCGACTGGGTGCGCGCCCGGGGCATGTCCGTCTTTCAAATGGCCATCATGAGCGGCAGCGCTCTCGGTGCGGCGGTATGGGGGCAGGTGGCCACGGTCACCAGCGTTGCGACCAGCTTGCTGATTGCAGCCGCCTCTGGCGTGCTGGCACTGTTGCTGACGCGGCGCCGATTGCCCGACATCAGCATCGAAGAAGACCTCACGCCCTCTCACACCCTGCGACCGCCTGTGGCCAGAGCACCACCCCCGGGTCGGGTGATGGTTCACATCGAGTATCTGATCGACCCTCGGCAAAGTGAACCTTTCCGCGCCTTGATGGAAGAAAGCAGACGCAGTCGCCTTCGGCAGGGAGCACTGGAATGGGCTTTGCTGCACGACATCGGTGAACCCGGCCGCTTCGTCGAGCAAGTGGTCGACGAGTCTTGGACAGAACACCTTCGGCGTTTTGATCGAATCACTGCAACCGATGCCGCCCTGCGCGAACGCAAGCGGGCTTTTCACCTTCCCGACGAGGCGCCAGCGGTCACACGCTTCGTGATCGAAGATCCGCGCCATTGAACACGTTGCCAACGAAAAAGCCGAATCGATTGCGCTGCGAGCGGGCCCTTTGTTGGGAGCAAATGCACCTCAGGGCAGCAGCGGCACAAGCATGAATGCAGTGCAGTGAAACCGTCAGAACGACTCGTCGGGTCGCAAATAGCGCCACTGGCCCAGCGGCAAATCACCCAGATTCACCCGTCCGATGCGAATGCGCTTGAGTCCGGTGACCAATAAACCGACCTGCTCACACATCCGGCGTATCTGTCTCTTGCGGCCCTCGCGCAACACGAAACGCAACTGCTCAGCGTTTTGCCAACTGACCTGCGCCGGCCTGAGCGCCCGGCCGTCGAGACTCAAGCCAAGCCGCAGCAATTGGAGTTTGTCAGCCGGAAAGACCGACTGAACGTCTTGAGTGCATGCGCCATAGCTGACCCGAACCAGGTACTCCTTTTCTACCTCGGAGTTCTCGCCAATCAGCTGCCTGGCCACGCGTCCATCCTGAGTGAGCACGAGCAGACCCACCGAATCAATGTCGAGCCGACCGGCTGGCGCCAGACCCCTGTGCTGATGGGCCGACCAGCTCTGGCGACCCGTGCATTGCCGCCAGCGCGCACTCTTTTGAAAGAGACTGACAGCGGGCAGGTATCCGTCCTCGGCCTGACCACTGACATAGCCCACCGGCTTGTTGAGCAAGATCGTCACCTGCTCTCGCTGCTGCGCCTGGGCCTGGCGGTCGACCTCGATGCGGGCATCGAGCGATACGGTCAAACCCAGCGCCGCAACCTGTCCATCGACCCGCACCCAGCCACGCTCGATCCATTCATCGGCTTGCCGGCGAGAGCACAGGCCCAGATCGGCCATGCGTTTGTTCAAGCGCAGCGATGCAGCCGGGCCCACAGCCGCAGCAGGGTCACGAACG
>JAJTGH010000009.1 GCA_021299555.1 Comamonadaceae bacterium | reverse complement strand
CTGCGCGAAAAGCTCTTGCCCAAAGACCATCCGTTCGGTGCCCGGCGCCCGTCGGTTGACAGCGGGTATTTTCAGGCTTTCAACCGTGACAATGTGGAACTGGCCGACGTACGAGAGGCGCCCATCGTGCAATTCACCCCGCAAGGCCTACGCACCGAAGCAAAGCACCATGAATTGGACATCGTTATTTTTGCGACCGGTTTCGATGCGTTCACCGGCTCGCTGCTCAAGCCTGAAATCATCGGACGCGGTGGCCTGACCCTCAAGGAGAAGTGGGCGAGCGGGCCGGTGACGCAATTGGGTTTGGCGGTGGCCGACTTTCCCAATCTGTTCATTGTTGTGGGGCCAGGCAGCCCTTCATTGCTGAGTAACGTCTTGCTCTCCAGCGAGGATCAGATCGACTGGCTGGCTCAGTTGATGCTTCATATGGATGCAAACAGCTTCGTTGAGTTTGAGGCCACCCATACCGCTGAGCAGGCCTGGGTCGCGCATGTCAATGAACGTGCCCGAGAGACGCTTTACCTGAGTACCAACTCCTACTACAACGGAGCTGAGGTGGCAGGAAAGCCGCGTGTGTTCATGCCCTATTCAGGTGGGGTCAGGGGGTATCGGCGCTTGCTGCAAAACTGCGTTGCCCGCGATTACGAGGGCTTTGAGCTGCGCGGTCAGCCCTTGGGTCAGAGGGGCCTGTGATGAAAATGGATTTCTCAGGTCAAGTTGCAGTGGTCACGGGTGCGGGCAGCGGGATTGGTCTGGCAGTCTCTTTGCTTTTGGGTGAGCTCGGCGCCAAGGTGCTGGCGGTGGATAAAACGGGCGATATGGCCGAGGCTGCGGTCGAGAGGCTGCGCGCCGCCGGCTGCGTGGCACAAGCGGCAGCAGCGGATGTGCGCCACGCGCACGAGGTCCAGGCTTATGTGGCGCAGGCGGTCAAGGCCTGGGGCCGCATCGATGTGTTCATGAACAATGCGGGCTGGCAGGGTCTGGTGGCTTCCTTGGTGGACTATCCAGACGATGCCTTCGATCAAGTGCTGGCGGTCAATGTACGGGGTGTTTTTCTAGGGCTCAAGCATGTGCTGCCCGTGATGATGGCCCAGGGCAAAGGCGCCGTGGTCAACACGGCTTCACTGGCGGCCCACATCGGCACCCGTCAGCTGGCACCTTACACGGCCAGCAAGCACGCCGTGTTGGGCTTGACCAAGTCCGCAGCGCTGGAGGTGGCGCGCAAAGGCGTGCGCGTCAACGCGGTGTGCCCGGGCTCTGTGGATACACCCATGATCCGCGCCATTGAGGAGGGTCAGGCCGGCGCCGATGCACAGGCTTTGCGCGAGCAGCGCATGGCCATCGTGCCCAACGGCCGGTATGCCACGGCGCAGGAGGTGGCTCAACTCATGGTCTACCTGGTGTCTGACTGGTCCAGCCACATCACCGGGGAGGGCGTGCAAATCAACGGAGGGCTTTACTCTTGAAGCCGTCGGCGGCCACCTGCTGCTGGACATGGCCGCTCGGTTCGTGGGTCCTGAGCCTTTCATGCGCGAGGGTAGACTAGTGCTCATGATCAAGTTTCAAAAGGCTAGACCGCCTTCGCGCAGCGATGGCGTGCGCGCAAGCCGGCGCGCGGAGGGCGGCACGCCCGTTCCCGAAGACATTCGGGATGCCGTCTGGCGTCTAAAAAGCGAGCGCATCGTAGCGGCGGCGGTGGAGCTGTTTTACAACCAGGGCTACTCCAAGACCACGCTCGACCAGGTGGCTGAGTCCATTGCGGTGACCAAGCCCTTTATTTATTCTCACTTCAAGTCGAAGAATGATTTGTTGGCTGAGATCTGTTCCCGAGCCATCCGCGTCTCGCACGAAGCCCTAAATCGGGTGTTTGCGACGGACATCTCGCCCACTGAAAAGCTCTATACGATTGCCCGTGATTTCATGCTCACGGTGCTACAGCACCAGGCCCATGCGGTGATTTACAGCCGCGAAGAGAAGGAACTGGCTGCGCAGGACCGCGATGCCATCAATGCGCTGCGCCGTGGTTTTGATCGGCGTTTTTCTGCTCTGCTCGAGGAGGGCGTGGCCAGCGGTGAATTCACGGTCGAGGATGTTCCGCTGACGGCGTTGGCCATAGGCGGAATTGTCGGCTGGGCTCCGGTGTGGTACCGAGCCGGCGGACGCTTGAGCCAGGCTGAGGCCTCCGAGCGTGTTGCCGTACTGGTGCTCGCCATGGTGCAGGCCAAGGGCCTCAAGCGCCGCAGCGCCAAGCGGGCAGCGCCTGTGCGATCGACTCAAGCGCCCAGGTAGGCTGCGATCACGGCAGGATCGTTTTGCACCTGATCGGAGGTGCCCTCGGCGATTTTTTTACCGAAGTCCAGCACCACGATCTTGTCGGAAATGTCCATGATCACGGGCACATCGTGCTCGACAAGCAGAAAGCTCACGCCCATTTCGGATCGTACCCGCTTGATCAGCGCCACCATGGCGTCCTTTTCGGCGCTGCTCATGCCAGCCATGGGCTCATCGAGCAGCACCAGCTTGGCTTTTTGCATCAACGCGCGTCCGAATTCGAGTTGCTTTTGGCGTCCATAAGGCAACTCGCCAGGCAATAAATGGGCTGTCTCGCTCAGCCCCAGATAGTCGAGCACGGTGTAGGCCGCTTGAAGGCCCTCACGCTGCTCCTTGCGCGCCTGGCGGGTCAAAAAGGCGCCTTGCAGCAGGCCGGATGATCCCTGCAAATAGGTGCCCACCATCAGGTTGTCGATGACGCTCAGCCCCGCGAAAAGTGCCAGGTTCTGGAAGGTCCGGGCAATGCCGTGGCGCGAGACCACGTGTGCAGGACGGGCGGTGATGTCTTGGCCGTCAAAGTGAACCAGACCCCCGGTGGGTCGGTACATGCCGGTGACGCAGTTGAACAAGGTGGTTTTGCCCGCACCGTTGGGTCCCATCAAAGACGTGATGGAGCCACGCTCCATGACAAAGGAAACCCGATCAAGGGCAGTCAGTCCCTGAAACTGCATGAGCAGGTCCTTGACTTCGAGCAGTGCCGCACTCATGGCGTGCTCCCTTCTCTGCTTGCGCCCAGATACGACTCCCGCACCACATCGCTGCTCGCGACCTCAGCGGCAGTTCCTGAGAGCGTGATGACACCGCGCTCGATCACGTAGGCGGTATTGGCAAAGTCGAGGGCCAGGCGAGCGTTTTGCTCGACCACCAAGATGGATGCGCCCAGTGTCTGCCCGACAACCTTGAGTTGCTGGTAGATGGCGCTAACGATCAGCGGTGCCAGGCCCAGCGACAATTCGTCGACCAGCAGCAGCTTGGGCTGTGTCACCAGGGCCCGTCCAAGAGCCAGCATTTGCTGCTCGCCACCTGAGAGCCAGCCGGCGGCCTGCGTGCGTCGCTCCAGCAGCCTGGGAAAGAGCTCGTAGACCGCGTCCATCCTCTCTTTTTCTGTCGACTTGGGCAGCACCGCGGCACCGACCCGCAGGTTTTCTTCGACGCTCAGTTGCTTGAACACCAGCCTGCCCTCGGGCACTTGGCCCATGCCCATGCGCACCAGCTTGTGTGAGGGCAGTCCCAAAATGGCTTGACCATCCATGCTGATGCTGCCAGCGGTCACCTGTCCGTTGTGTAAGGACAGCAGGCCCGTGATGGCGCGAATCATGGTGGTTTTTCCTGCGCCGTTGGCACCCAAAAGAGCCACCACGCCACCTTTGGGAATCGTGAGATTTACCCCATCGAGCGCCAAACCTTTTCGGCCATAGCTCACCGAGACGTTGCGCAGTTCAAGAGCGGCCGGGCTCATGAGCGGCTCCAAAGAGCGCTCAGTCGAGCCCTCAGACGGGTGGCCATGCCCGCAATGCCCCAGGGTGCAAAAATTAGCAGCACGATGACCAAAGTTCCGAAGATGGCCTGAACCAGTTGCGGCTTGTGATCGACCAATATGCTGCGCAGCAATCCGGTGGTATCGCCGGCCTGAGAGGTCAGCCCATTGATGATCGAAGGCAGCAGCAGCCAGACCGCCGCCCCGACCACAGCGCCCGGCAGCGAGCCCATGCCGCCGATGATGATCATGGCGATAAACTGGATGGCGAACTGAATCCCGAAAAATTCCGATGTCACATTGCTCAGGTAGTAGCCAAACAAGGCTCCACCCACCGCAGCGATGGCGGAACTCAATGAGAAGGCCTTAAGCCGCAAAAACCGCACGTCGATGCCATTGGCCGTGGCCGCCAATTCATGGTCCCGCATGGCTTGCATGGCCCGACCTTCCCGGGTCCGCAGACTGTTGCGCAGCAACCAGTACACAAATACAACCAGAGGCAAGAGGAAGAAGTACCAGCGCATCGGAGTATTGATTTGCCAGGAACCCAAGGACGCGGCTTTGTAGGGCACGCCGACGACGTCGAAAAACTTGAACTGGTACTCCATGAAGGCAAAGACCACGATGTAGTGCATGGCGAAGGTAGACAGCACGAAGTAAAGACCCCGCACCCGCAGCGAGGGCAGGCCTGCCAGCAGGCCGGCTAATGCGCCACACAGGCCTGCGGCAACCAGTACGGCCGCAAAGGGCCATCCCCACTGCGAACCCGTGATCGCGGCACTCATGGCACCAACAGCATAGAAAGCCGCATGTCCGATGGAGATCAGTCCGGCAGAGCCGGTCAGATAGTTCAGCGAAAGCGCCCCCAGCATGGTAATGAGCATGAGGTTGACCTGGCTCAGCCCAATATTTAGCAACTGCATATTGGACAAGCGATGGCCAAAAATTTCGCGCTCGGTCAGTAACACCGGCAGATAAATCAGCGCTGCTGCAGCGAGCAGGTACCAGAGCCAGCGTCGGGCTGAGCCGCCAGGCAAGGCCGATGCGCCGACCTGTTTCGAAATTGCATTCATGAGGGCTTATCGCTCCACTGAGTTCAGACGCGGCCAAGTTCGCGTTGGCCGAACAATCCCCAGGGTCGAACCATGAGGATCAGCAGCAGCAAGGTGTAGACCACGATATCGCTGGATTTTGGGGAGATGTACGAGGCAGAGAGCTGCTCGATCAAGCCGACCAGCAGGCCGCCGATGATGGCTCCTGGAATACTTTGCATGCCGCCTATGACCACTGCGGGCAATGCCAGCAGGCCGATGTGTTCGAGCTCGGTGGAGACGATTTGTAATTGGCCTAGAAACAGTCCACCGATGGCGGCCAGACCAGCGCCAATGGCCCAGGCCAGGCGATTCATGACCTTGACATTCACGCCCGAAACCAAGGCTGCTTCGTGACCGTCTGCTGTTGCACGCATCAGCAAACCGATCGACGTGAATTTGAAAAATGCCCCGAACGCGGCCATGCACAACCAGCTGACCCCCGCGGCGACCAGATGCAGCTGCGAGACACGAATATCGCCGATCAGGAATATGCCTGTTGGCATGGGTGTGCTCAGGGTACGCGCCTGCAGACCGTAGAGTATCTCGATGACCGCCCGCATGACGATGGACAGGGCAATCGTGAGCATGATCACCGACAGCATGGGTCGCCCCGACAAGGGCGCGATCAGAACAATATGGATGATCACACCCAGCGCAGCGGCAGCGGCGATGATTGCGACCACTGCCAAGGGAAATGGCAGCCCCAGCAGGTTGATCGTGGTCACGGCGAAATAGGCGCCGAAAGCCACGAACATCCCCTGGGCAAAATTGAAGACGTCCGTGGCCTTGAAGACCACGGCAAAACCCAGGGCCACCAGCCCATAGATGCTGCCAAGCGCAATGCCGCTGAGTAGGACTTGAATGAGCATGATGGGTGACCTGGGTGGCTGGGTTTACTTCATGTATTTTTCGTATTCGGCGAACTCACCGAACGAGACATATTTCTTGGCGCCATAGTCGTAACCAATCATGCGAAAGCGTGAGGGACCTGCATGGTCGCTCGGCGTGAAGACGATCGGTGCAGACAGGCCGTTGGTATTGACCGTAAAGCCCTTGCTCATGGCTTCGACGAGTTTGGCACGGGTCGGTTGTGGGCCGGCCAATTGCAACGCCTGTGCAGCCATCTGCCCGACCACCCAGCCGGCCACATAGTTGATGTCTTCCTTCATGGCGCTGTGGTTGTACTTGTCGGCCGCAGCCATCATCTCCTTGTTGCCCGCGGACTGATCAGCACCACCGGGTGTAAAGCAGCTGATGACGTTGTAGTTGGGACCAGCCTCCGGTCCGATGGCGGCGTAAATCTGGGGCGAGAGCAGGTAGGAGATACCGAAGGCGGGGATCTTCAAGCCGTACTGGTGCATCGCCTTCATCGTCAGGATGGACGTGTTGCTGATGCCGTAGATGGTGATGAAGTCCGGTTTTTGCTTGACGATTTCCAGCACCTGCGGGGTGACGTCGGCGGCGGTGATCTTCATGGTCACCAGCGAGGAGGTACCGCCGTATTTCTTGACCGCATCGGCAATGAACTGGGCATATTCCACACCGCCAGCGGTCTCGATGGATACCACCATCACCTTTGGATTTTTGACCTTCAGTTTTTCGGTCATGTAGCCCACGCCGGCCTTGGCCATTTCGGGGTAGGTGCAAAAACCGCCATAGACCAGCGGCGAGATCGGCTCGGACAGGGGTTTGGTGTGCGTGTAAGTGCCTACGATCGGGATCTTGCCGCCCCGGATGGTCGGTGCCAGCGAGACCTGCGAGCTCGATGAGCCCATGCCCGAGATCGCCAGCACAGGGGTCTGTGTGCTCAGCTTCTCGTAGTTGACCTTGTCCTGCGCCGGGTTGAAGCGGCTGTCTTCAGCCAGCACGTTGATGCGTCGGCCATTGATTCCACCCTTCTCGTTGACGGTGCGCATGTAGGCCTGAAAGCCGTTGGTCCAGATGCCTTGCGAGCCCGAGGCTGGACCGCTGAGGTCCATCATCACGCCCCAGTCGACACGGTCCTTGTAGACCCCCTCGGCGGGCAACTCAAACTGTGCGTGCGCGCTCAGTGCCAGCGTGCTGGCCGCCAAAGCGCCCAGCAGCTTGTTGCGCAGCCCTTTGGGCTGGCTCATGAAATCTTTTCGCATGGGTTCTCCTCCAGAGTGAATGATGAAGTGACACAAATCTACGGCAGATGCCTGGTTGCAGCGTGCCGAAGGGGGGATCCGCCGGTCATGGGCTCAGTGCCTGCGACTTGCGGGAAAAATCAAATCCTTCATAGCCTTTTTGCACCACGTCTTCGCACATCGCAGCGTAGGTGGAAAAGCCGCCGATATAGGGCAGGAAAACCCGTGGTTTGCCGGGAATGTTGGCGCCCATGTACCAGGAGTTGGCCGTGACAAACAAAGTGCCAGAGGCGACTTCTTGCACGTGCTTGACCCAGCGATCCTGGGCGATCTGCTGCGCATCGATGCGGGTATGGCTGTGCTTTTGCATGAAGGTCAGGCAATTGGCGATCCATTCCACGTGTTGCTCGATCGACACTATGACGTTGGTCAGGATAGAGGGGCTACCTGGTCCGGTGATGGTGAAAAGATTGGGGAAACCCACGGTCATCAGACCCAGGTAAGACGTGGGGCCGGCTTTCCAAAGCTGCTTGAAGGTCTTGCCGTGCTCGCCCACGATGTTCAGTCGCTCCAGCGCCCCGGTAACCGCATCGAAGCCAGTGGCAAAGACCATGGCGTCGAGCTCGTGGCGCTGACCATTGACGATGGCGGCGCCTTCGTCAAAGCGTTCGATGGGTGTTTGCCGCAGGTTGACCAGCTTGACGTGGGGCAGGTTGTATGTTGGGTAGTAGCCGGTGTCCACGCAAATGCGCTTGGTGCCGATCGCATGGTCGCGGGGCAGCAAGTCTTCGGCCACTGTCGGGTCATTGACCATTTTTCGAATCTTGCCGCGCACGAATTCGCTGAGCAGTTCATTGGACTGGCGGTTGGTGAAGGTGTCGTTGAAGGAATGCGCAAAATTGGTGCCACCTTTTTGCCAGCGCCGCTCCATTTCCTCGGCGCGCTCTTGCTCGCTCATGTCCAGGGCCGACTGCTTGCCGTAGTCGTACATGATGGCCGATCGCGTGTTGCGCGCCATGGCGCGGTATTTGGGATAGTTGTCCAGCCAGTCCTTTTGGTGGTTCGGATCGATCGGGCCGTTCCATGCCGGCACGCTGAAGTTCGGGGTGCGCTGAAACACATACAACTGCTTGGCCTGCTTGGCCAGTTGCGGGATGACCTGTATGCCTGACGAGCCTGTGCCCATCACGCCCACCCGCAGCCCGCTGAAATCGACTGGGGCTTTGGGCCAGCGGCCCGTGTGATAGACCTGGCCTTTGAAGCGGTCCAGCCCTTCGATGTCGGGCAGGCGCGACTCGGACAGGCAGCCGGTGGCGGTAATGAGGAATTGGGCGCTCACTTCCTGGCCCTGTTCGGTGCGCACCAGCCAGCGCTCTTGCTCGGCCTGCCACTGCCCGGCGGTCACCCGGGTGCTCAGCGTGATGTCGCGCCGCAGTTCGAAGCGATCAGCAACGTGGTTGATGTAGCGAAGGATTTCCGCCTGGGCAGGATAGCGTTCGGTCCACTGCCATTCTTTCTGCAGTTCGGGCGACCAGGAGTACGAGTACTGCATGCTGTCGACGTCGCAGCGCGCCCCTGGATAGCAGTTCCAATACCAGGTGCCACCCACGCCATCGCCCGCCTCGAAGAGGTGGGAGCGCAGTCCCAGAAGCCTCAGGCGATGGAGCATGTAAAGGCCGGCAAAGCCGGCGCCAATGACAACAGCATCGTAGTGTTTGGAGTTCAGTTGTGAGGGGTTCATGACTCTTGGGGTGAGAACACTCTAGCCTTGGCGCAGCGCATCGCCGATCCACTGGCAAACAAAGCCTGACATCAGAACGCCGGCGCGGACCATCTTTCCATGGGTCAGCATGCCATGCATGTGGTCAGCCAGGTGCACATGGGTCACGGCCACATCGGCCGCCTCCAGGCGCGCTGCGTATTGGCGGCCCTCTTCGCACAAAGGGTCATGTGCGACCGTCAGAACCAGTGTCTTGGGCAGGCCGCTGAGGCTCGGTGCGAAGGCCGGTGAGGCTCGCCAATCCTTGCGGTCCTCGGCCTTGGGCGTGTAGTGGTCGATGAAATAGTGCATGGTCTTGTCGGTCAGCGGTACACCCGCTGTGACCCGCTTGTAGCCCTGGGAGGCGGCCGTCAGGTCGGTGACCGGGTAGATCAGTGCTTGCATCTTGCACCGCGGCAACTGTCCGTCACGCGCCATCAGTGCCACAACGGCTGCCAGATTGCCGCCGGCGCTGTCGCCCGCCACGCCGATGCGCGCGGCATCAATGTTCAATGTCTTGGCGTTTTCGTGAGCCCATCGCCAGGCGTCGGCGCAGTCGTCGATCGCGGCGGGAAAACGGTGCTCAGGCGCGAGTCGGTAATCCACTGAAATCACGCAGATGCCCGCCTCGTTGGCCAGTTGCCGACACAGCCGGTCGTGGCTGTCCAGGTTGCCAATGACCCAGCCGCCGCCGTGCAGATAGATCGTGCAGGGCAGGGTTGTGTCTGCAGCAGTTGACACACCGCGGTAGATCCGAAGGGCAAGCTGGCCAGCGGAAGTGGCAATGCTCAGCTCGCGCACGCTGGCCACTTCCTGCGCCGGCGGTTGCAAGATGTCCCAGGTACCCGCATACGCTTTGCGCGCCTCTTCGGGCGTGATCGCCTCAAAGGGTGGGCGTGCGGCCTGACGGCCCAATTCAAGCAGCCGGGCGAGGTCTGGATCGTAGGCGGGCATGGTCGATTCCTTGTGTTGCGTCTCGCGGATTTTTCAAGGGCGCTCGTAGCCCGGGCGCGGAACGGTGGCCATGACTGAGCGCACGAAGCCGCCATCGACCGTGATTTCCTGCCCGGTCACATAGTGGGCCATGTCGCTGGCCAGAAACCTCACCGCCTGGGCAATATCCAGGGGCTGACCGATGCGACCCAGCGGAATGGCAGCGCTGCGCCGGCGCACGATGTCCGGATCGGTATGAAAGGGGGCTGTCATCCCGGTTTCTGTCAGACCGGGGTTGACGCAATTGCTGCGGATGCCGTGCGGGGCCCACTCGATGGCCAGTTGCCGAGACAGCATCGCCACGCCGGCCTTGGCCACGCTGTAGGAACCACTAAAAGGGGTGGCGTGGTCGGCGGCGATGGAGGCGATGTGCACCAGGGCCCCGCGTTTGCGCTGGCGCATTTGGCGGCCGAAGGTCTGGGCGCATATGAAATAGGCGGTCAGGTTCACCGACAGCACTTTGTTCCACTCGGCCAGCGGCAGCGCGTCCAGCGGGCCGGGTCGCAAGATGCCCGCCGCGTTGACGAGGACTGCGCACTCCCCGAGTTCGCGCTCGCCCAGGGCAGCGGCGCGCTCCACTTGGTCGGGGTCGGACGTGTCGCAGCGCTGGATCAGGCTGTGCCCGCCGGCTTGCTCGATCTGTTTGCGCGTGTCGCTGAGTCCCGCTTCGTTGAGGTCCAGCAGCAGCAGGCGTGCCCCAGCCTCGGCCAGCGCCAGCGCGCAGCCGCGCCCGATGCCGCTGCCGGCGCCAGTGACCACGCATGTGGCACCCTGCAGTCCAAATGAGTCGGTGTGGGTCATGGGGGTTCTTTCAAATGCGCTTGCGCTCAGCGGCGAATGGCTTTGGCCAGGGAGCGGCGGTAGTCCATGGGGTCGAGCTCAAGCCCGTATCGTGGGCTGTCCGGGTAGCGTTCTTGCACCAGCGCCCGATCGGCCAAGATGCCCTCGCGCATGGCCTGCGCAGAAGGCAGCCTTGCCTGGCCCGTCACCAAGTCGGTGACCCAGCGCGACTGGTCGTCCATCATCCGGATGTTGCCGCCGCCGCTGACGTTGAAAAATCCAACGAAGTACAGGCCTGCTTGCTGTGGGTGCACGACCCGTTGGTACAGGTTGATCCAGTGGCCCTCCATGGGCGAGCACTGGGGGGGCAAGAAGGGCAATTCCACCAGATAGCCGGTGGCTGCGATCATGGTGTCGAATTCTTCCCGGCTGCCGTCGTCGAACGTGACCTCTCGACCCTGAACCTGAGCGATGCCAGGCTTGGCGCGCAGACGGCCCCAGATGAAATGGCCCATGAGCAGGTGGTGGCCCGCTGGGTGGGTACGTGTTTGTGGCGTGCGAAAGCCCCACTGCTCCATGGTGCCAAAGGCCAGGCGCGAGATGGCTGTGCGGATCTTGCGCCGCAGGGGCCACGGCATCCAGGGTTTTTCAAGTTTTGCCAGCACGCGCGAGGTGGGCACCCCTAGAAACATGCGCGGCATGAGCAGCACGGGCGAGCGCGCAGCGACCACTGCATCACGGGTGTGGGGGGCAATGTCCGAGGCGATGTCGCAGGCGCTGTTGCCTATGCCCACCACCAAGACCTTTTTGCCCTTGAACGGTTCCGGTGTGCGGTAGTTGTGGGCATGAAGGTACTGGCCTTCGAATTGTTGGGCAAACGCGGGATGCCGAGGCACGTTTTGGTGGCCGCTGGCCACCACCACTGCGTCGAACAGGCCAGCGGGCTGGCCATGGACCTCGACTTGCCACATTTGACGGCCGGCCTGGTCTATCGATGTAACCGACGTCACCTTTGAACCAAATCGGATCAGAGGCATCACGCCAAAGTGCTCCGCATAGCTGCGCAGATAGGCGGTGACCTGCACGTGATCGGGGTAAAGCGGCGAGCCGTCCGGGAAGGGAAAGTCCTCGTAGGCCGTGACTTTGTTCTCGGAATTGAGGTGCAGCGACTGGTACGCAGGGCTCATGCCGTTGTCGTTTTCGTAGACCCACAGGCCTCCGACATGGCTGCCGTGTTCAAACACGGTGACCCGCTGCTTGCCCGCCAGCAGGTGCTTGGCGGCGCACAGGCCGGCGGCCCCCGCCCCAATCACCGCAATGTGCTGGGATTCGCGCATCAGGCCCGTCCAGGCTTGGCGGACGACCGGCCGCCCGTTTTTTTGCCTTGTTTCATTGCAAGTTCCTCCCCCCAGTCCGGTCGTGGCCGGAAATTTTCTCGATGACTTACTTGCCAGTATCTTAAATTGACTAACCGCATCAATCAATGATTTGGTCTGACCGTTTATGGGGGATTTCCCTGATGTTCACCGGTGTTCGCGGATACACTTTGGGACCGCCCGCTGCGTTGTCCCTGCCGGGTGGATCTTTTGTCCGGGACCATGTCGAGGCGCACCATGTATAAAAACCTCCTAGCTGCTCTTGCGGCTGCGTTTTCTCTTTGCGGTGGAGCGGCTCAGGCTGCTGACCCTCCCAAATCTCCGCTCAAAGTCGCTGTGGTGCATGTCGCACCCGTGACTGAGGCCGGCTGGGTGCGTCAGCACGAAAATGCCCGCCTGGCCATGGAAAAAGCCCTGGGACCGCGGGTGCAAACCTTCGCTGTGGAGAACGTGGCCGAGGGTGCTGATGCCGAGCGGGTCATCCGTGACCTGGCGCAACAAGGCTATGGACTGATCTTTACCCCGTCCTTTGGTTATATGGAGCCGACGCTCAGGGTGGCGCGCGACCATCCGCAGGTTCGGTTTGAGTCAATCACCGGCTACAAGCAGGCCGATAACGTGGCGGTGGCCAACGCGCGCTACTACGAAGGGCGCTATCTGGCCGGGATTGCTGCTGCCCGCATGAGTCGAACCGGGGTGGCGGGTTACGTGGCCGGCTTCCCGATCCCTGAGGTGCTGCAGGGCATCAACGCCTTTGCGTTGGGCATGCGATCGGTGCGAGCGGACGCTCAGGTCAAGGTGATTTGGCTGCAGGCGTGGTTTGACCCTGCCCGCGAGCGCGAAGCGGCCATGACGCTCATGAATCAGGATGCCGATGTTCTGGCCTTTCACACGGCCTCAACCGCTGTGATGCGCGCGGCGCAGGAGCGCGGCAAACTGGCCATTGCCTATCACTCCGATATGCGCCACGTGGCTCCGGATGCACAGGTCCTGGCTGTGACCCACGAATGGGGCGCTTATTACACTGCCAGGGCCCGCGCAGTGCTTGAGGGGCGCTGGAGCAGCCAGTCTCTGTGGGGCGGCGTGCGCGAGGCGATGGTGCGGGTCGGTGAGTTCGGGCCGCGCGTGCCCGCCGCGGTGCGTCAGGAGGTGCTCTCACGGCAGCAGGACTTGGCCGCTGGACGTGTGCGGCCCTTCGCGGCGGGCGACAAGCCGGTGCTCGATGCCGCGGGCGAGGTGATGATTGCTGCTCGCAGCGCCCTCAATGACGAGCAGATTTTGTCCATGAAGGTGCTGGTTCAGGGTGTGCAAGGCGGACTTCCCCGTTAAATGTTGAGCGGCCGTTTGGACCGCACAAGACGGGGCGCATGAAGTCGGTCCGCCGATGCGCTAATCTTGGCCGCCATGCCAGCCTACCGAGCCGCCCTGCTTTATTTTTCGTCCGATGACCGATTGGTCTATGAATCGGACGGTTTGCTCGTGACCGAGGCCGATCATCGGGGCGTGCAGCGCGTCAAATCCATAGGCCCATGGTCGGCGGTCGGTTCTGCGCACTTGGAGGTCGAGCACAGTCCTGGCCGCATCATTGCGCCGGGTTTCGTGGACCTTCATATTCACTATCCCCAGGTCGATGTGATCGCCTCGCCAGCCGAGGGCCTGCTGCCCTGGCTTGAAAAATACACCTTTGTGGAGGAGTCCCGCTTTGGCGACCCGACGCATGCTCAGGAGGCGGCTGATTTTTTTCTCGATGAATTGCAGCGACAGGGAGTGACCACGGCGCTGGCTTTTTGCAGTTCGCACTCTGTATCGGTCGACGCTTTGATGGGTCAGGCGCAGTCCCGTGGGCTTCGTCTGGTCGCCGGCAAGTGCCTCATGGATCGGCATGCGCCCGAGGGGGTGCGTGATGAGACCGAGCGTGGGCTGCTTGAGACTGAGGCGTTGATCGGCCGCTGGCACGGCCGCGACCGCCTGGGTTACGCGATCACGCCGAGGTTTGTACCGACCTCCAGCGATGCCCAGCTCGCGGGTGCTGGTGAACTGGCGCGCCTTCACCCGGATGTGTGGGTCCAGTCGCACGCAGCCGAAAACCTCGATGAGATCGCCTGGGTGCGCCAGCTCCATCCCCAGTCGCGCAGCTACCTGGCGGTCTATGAGCGGTTTGGCCTTTTGCGCCCGCGCAGCGTGTATGCGCATTGCATCCACTTTGACGACTTAGACCGCGCTCTCATGCGTGACTTGGGCGCGGCGGCGGCCGTTTGCCCGAGCAGCAACCTCTTTCTGGGCAGCGGCTTTTTTGACCACGCGGCGGCCGATCGGGCAGGCTTTGCCTATGGTCTGGCCAGCGATGTGGGAGGTGGCACCAGCTTTAGCCCTTTCCACACCATGCTCGCCGCCTACTACGTGGCGCGAGACGCCAGGGGCAAGGCCGGTCTGTCTCTGACGCCGGGGCAGTTGTGGTTCCAGCACACGGCCGGTGCTGCCCGGGCCATGGGACTTGAGGGCGTGGTGGGCAACCTGTTGCCCGGCTGTGAGGCCGATTTCGTGGTTCTTAACCCCCGGGCCACCCCCCTGCTTGAGCGCAGGACCCAGGGTGCGGACAGCGTCGATGAGTGGCTTTTCGCCATGATCGTTTTGGGCGACGACCGTCTGGTTGAGCGCACGGTGATCGCTGGACGGACAGCGGCCTGATAGCCAGCGGTGGGTGACCCGGCCGGCATCCCTACAATCGGGGCTCGAGTTTTAGGACCGTCCGATGAGCATCAAGAGCGATAAGTGGATACGCCGCATGGCCGAGCAGCAGGGCATGATTGAGCCGTTTGAGCCGCGCCAGGTGCGTCACGCCGAGGGCGGTCGCAAGATCATCAGCTACGGCACCAGCAGTTACGGCTACGACATCCGCTGTGCGCCCGAGTTCAAGGTGTTCACCAATATTCATTCGACCGTGGTCGATCCCAAGAATTTCGACGAGAAAAGCTTTGTCGATTTCCATGGCGATAGCTGCATCATTCCGCCCAACAGCTTTGCCCTGGCCCGAACGGTGGAGTACTTCCGGATTCCTCGCAATGTTTTGACCATTTGCCTGGGCAAGAGTACCTATGCACGATGCGGCATCATTGTCAATGTCACTCCCTTTGAGCCCGAATGGGAGGGGTATGTGACGCTGGAGTTTTCCAACACCACGCCCTTGCCGGCGCGCATCTATGCGGGTGAAGGTTGCGCCCAGGTCCTGTTCTTTGAAAGCGATGAGGTTTGCGAGACCTCTTATAAAGACCGTGGCGGAAAATATCAGGGGCAGGTGGGCGTGACCCTGCCCAAGGCGTGATTGACCGGGCGGCGCTCAGGATGATTGCCAAATTGAGCATGGGTAGAATCTCAGGCGTTTGTTACATTGTTTGCCTTTGTCCGTGAGAATTCAGGATTGAACCAGCCACTCACTTTTCATCAGGGAAACAATCCTGCCGTGCCCAGGCACGTGGCCATCATCATGGACGGCAACGGCCGATGGGCCAAGCAGCGGGGTCTGCCCCGCACCTTTGGTCATAACAGCGGTGCTCGCCAGGTCCGGGCCATCATCGAGCACTGCGCCGACCTGGGTGTGGGACACGTCACGCTGTTCGCCTTCAGTTCTGAAAACTGGAAGAGACCGGCCGATGAAGTCTCGAGCCTGATGAGTTTGTTCATGCTCTATCTCGAGAAGGAGATCAGGGACATGAATCTCAACGGGGTCAGGCTCAAGGTCGTTGGGGACCTCTCGCGTTTCGATGCCCGGTTGCAAAAGCTCATTGCGGATGCACAAATTCAGACGGCTTCCAACACCCGGATCACACTGACGGTGGCGGCCAACTATGGCGGACGGTGGGACATGGTTGAAGCCGTTCGACTGTGGCAGGCCGCCCATCCGGGGCAGTCTGCCCTGGCGCTGACCGAAGAGGACCTGACCCCCCATCTGAGCATGGCCGACGCGCCAGACCCGGATTTGCTGATACGAACGGGCGGCGAGTCTCGCATCAGCAACTTTCTGTTGTGGCAGATGGCTTATGCTGAGCTGTATTTTACGGACGTGCTGTGGCCCGATTTTTCAACTCAGGAAATGGATCGGGCCCTGGCTTGGTACGCGGACAAGGATCGCCGTTTTGGAGCTGTGACGCAGCGGGTCGCCAGTTGAGCGGACGCTGCATCTGCCCGCGGCAGTATGGTGTAGGAAACGGCACCTGCTTTTCGGATAGGCTTGCATGACTTTGAAGAACTTTTTTCGTTGCCTGCCATTGGCTTTGAGCCTGACGGTCAGTGCCCAAACCGCTGGATGGTCAGGCGGTGCGTTTGCCCCAGTTGGTGCTGCTTCCGCGGTCAACCGTTCGGTGCTGGACCCCAATTTAGCCGGTGCTCAAAATGCGCCCGGTATGAATGCGCCCGGTATGAATGCGCCCGGTATGAATGCGCCCGGTATGAATGCGCCCGGTATGAATGCGCCCGGCGCGGCGCCGCAAAGCGGCGCCGCTGCCGAACGGGCGTCCAGTGATCCCCGCTCAACCTCGTTGGTGCCGCGGCCTTTGCCCAATCAGTTCCAGCGTTTTGTGCAGGAGTCATCGGGGCGTCTTTTGCCGATCTATGGCAGCGAGTTGTTCAACCTGTCTCAGGCTTACGCGGCCGACACGGCTTTGTCTCCGTCGGCCGATTACGTGCTCGGTGTGGGAGATGAGGTGAGGATTCAGGTGTGGGGTTCGGTGGACTATGTGGGCAGCCACACGATCGACCGCAGTGGCCAGATCAGCCTGCCCAAGGTGGGGGCGGTTGCGCTGGCTGGTGTGCCCTTGCGCGATCTGGAATCCGTTCTCAAGGTTCAGCTGAGCCGCGTTTTTGTCAAGTTCAACCTCAGCGCCACCCTGGGTAAGCTGCGTGCCGTTCAGGTCTACGTCGTCGGCCAGGCTCAGCAGCCTGGGACCTATCTGGTCTCGAGCCTGAGCACCATGCTCAATGCGGTTTTTGCCAGCGGCGGCCCCAGCCCCAACGGCTCCATGCGCAATATCCAGCTGCGCCGGGGTGGGAAGACAGTGACGGTGCTGGACCTGTACGACTTCATCGGCAAGGGCGACCAGGGCCGTGACATGCCTCTTCGATCCGGCGATGTGATCGTCATCCCGCCGGCCGGCCCGCGCGTGGCCATCACTGGGGCGCTGGACCAGGCGGCCATTTATGAGCTCAAGCCCGGCGCCAGCGCCTTGGGCGATGTCCTGGGCCACGTCGGCGCCCTGCCGGCCCTGGCAGACCCGCGCAAGGCCGTGCTCGAGCGCATCTCCAACGATCGCACCCCTCCGAGAGAGGTGCACGATCTTGCCCTCGATGAGGCGGGCCTGCGCACCCTGCTGCGCGATGGTGATGTGCTCACGGTCCTGCCCATCAGCCCTGCTTTTGCCAATGCAGTGACGCTGCAGGGCACGGTGGCTCAGTCGCTTCGCTACCGCTGGTTCGAGGGCATGCGGCTGATGGACTTGCTGCCCGACCGAGAGGCACTGATCACCCCGGGGTACCACAGCCGTAAAAATTTGCTGGTTCAAAATTTGCAGTCACTGGGAGCAGGGGCCAAGCTGATCGATCGGGTGCGCGGTCTGGCCGATGAAATCAATTGGGACTATGCGGTGATTGAGCGGATGGACAAGGAGAGGCTGAGCACCCGTGTGCTGCCGTTCAATCTGGCGGGTCTGGTGCTCAGAAAGGACCCCACTCAAAACCTGTCCTTGCTCCCCGGAGATGTGGTCACGATTTTCAGCAACAACGACCTGCGCCTGCCGGTCAGTCGCCGCACCCGCATGGTCAGGCTCGAAGGCGAGGTGGCGGCGCCCGGGATTTATCAGGCCGAGCCCGGAGAGACCATCGCCCGGTTGATCGCCCGCATCGGCGGGCTCACCTCTCAGGCTTATGTGTTTGGCACGGAGTTCACGCGCGAGAGCGTACGGCAGAGGCAGCAGGAAAATCTGGATGCCTTGATACGCCGGCTGGAGGCGCAGGCGCAGGCGCAGGCCACCGGGCAGACAGCCAACGCCACGGGTGAGCGCGCTGCACAGCTGCAAGCGACTTTGGCTGCCCAGCAAGCGCAACTGCGCAGCCAGATCGAGCGCTTGCGCGAGGTCAAGAGCAATGGCCGGGTTGCGCTCGAGATCGACCCCAAGGCGCGTGATCTGGTCGCTTTGCCCGCCATACCCCTGGAAGATGGCGACCGCATCGTGGTGCCGGCTGTGCCGGGCTTTGTCGCGGCCGTTGGCTCGGTCAACAACGAAAACGTGTTCATACACCGTCCGGGTAAGACGGTGGCTGAGGTCATACGGTCGGCCGGCCTGACTGAAGATGCCGAGCCCGATCAGGCCTTTGTGCTGCGTGCGGACGGCAGCATCGTGGCCCGGCGTGACCGCAGCAGCGTGTTTTCATTCGGCCTGGGCTCCGGACGTTTTGAATCCATCGAGCTGATGCCAGGCGACACCGTGGTCGTGCCGGCCATGCTGGACCGAGAGAGCCGCTACAACTTCCTGATACGGGCGGCCAAGGACTGGACGCAGATCCTGTCTAATTTTGGCATCGGTGTGGCCGCGCTCAAGACACTGCGCGACTGAGGATGCCGGCATGAACGACACTCCTGCTTCGGGTCCGGTCGACGAAGACGAAATCAGCCTGCTCGATCTGCTGCAAGTCGTCGCTGACCACCTGCGTCTGCTGGTGTTGGGCCCTTTGGCCGCCGGCTTGGCGGCCCTGGGCATCAGCTTTGCCATCGCGCCGACCTTCACGGCCAGCGTCAAGTTTTTGCCTCCCCAGCAGCAGCAAAGCGCGGCGGCAAGCATGCTGGCCAATCTTGGTGCGCTCGGCGGCCTGGCCGGGGCGGCTTCGGGCCTGAAGAACCCCTCGGACCAGTACCTGGCCTTCATCAAGAGCCGCAGCGTGCAAGACGCTCTGATCGAGCGCTTTGGCTTGATGAATCGCTACGAGGTTGAGTTGCGCCAGGATGCGCGCAAATCCCTGGAGGGAGTGACACGCGCCAGCAGTGGCAAGGATGGCCTGATCACGGTGGAGATCGATGACAAGGATCCGAAGTTCGCCGCCGAGTTGGCCAACGCGCATGTGGAGGAGTTGCAAAAGCTGCTCGCTCGATTGGCAGTGACCGAGGCGCAGCAGCGGCGGATGTTTTTTGAAAAGCAGCTCCAGCAGGTCAAGGGCAGTTTGACCCAGGCCGAGCAGGCGCTCAAATCCAGTGGCGTCAACGCCAGCGCGCTCAAGGCCAGCCCGCAGGCCGCGGTCGAGGCGGTGGCCCGTCTGCGCGCAAGCATCACCGCCCAGGAGATCAAGATTGCCAGTCTGCGCGGCTATCTCAGTGAAAGCGCGCCGGAGTTTCGGCAGGCTCTGACCGAGTTGGGAGCCATGCGCGCCCAATTGGCGCGCGCCGAGCAACAGGAAGCGCCGGTGGCCGGGGGCAGCGACTACATCGGCCGCTACCGTGACTTCAAGTACTACGAGACCTTGTTCGATCTGTTTGCCAAGCAGTACGAGCTGGCTCGGGTGGATGAAAGCCGGGAGGGGGCAGTCATCCAGGTGCTCGACGCAGCCCAGCCGCCCGAACGCAAGTCCAAGCCCAAAAAGGCTCTGATTGCCGTCATCACAACCCTGGCGACAGGCTTTGCGTTGCTGCTCTTCGTGTTTGTGCGGCAGGCGCTCATCAATGCAGGCCGTGATCAGGAGTCGGCGGAGAAAATCGGTCGACTCAAGACGGCCCTGCGACGCGCCTTCGGCCGCGCATGAAGGGCACAGCCCAGCTGCGGCGTTCTTAAAGTTCGGTGCTTATTTCTGAGTCAGGCCTGTGAACTGCCAGGCCAGGTTCAGGCCCATGACCCTGACCCGAAAGTCGCCGTGGGGCGCGGCCATCTGACCCAGGCTGGCCAGCACCGACAGGCCTGGGTTGAGCTGATAGCCAACCGAGGCATTGGCTTGCACCACAAGGCCGTTGCCAGTGGCCAGTCCTCCGCCGCCGGCAGCGCCGACCAGGCCTTCGAGTTCGCCAAACCAAGGTCCGCCCAGGCGCTGGTGCACGCCAGCGCCAAACAGCCCAGTCATATAGGCCCCGGCCTGTCCGCCGTAGGCGGCGATGCCCTGGCCTGACAGAAACCAGCGCCGAGCCTCTTTGTCGGTGGGCAGGAAGTTGTCCAGGGCAATGCCCATGTTGTCCACCGCGACGCTGGGCTTTGTTCGCCAGTTCGAAGAGGCGCCGCCGTAGCGCTGGTGGACCCAGCGCGTGCGCAAAGTCCTTCGATCGAACGACTGCACATCTGCGGCCGTGGGCACTGTTCCCGCTTCTGGCAGATCAAACCGGTGGGTCAGCTTGAGGTCCAGGCTGTTGGCCTTGAAGCTGCGTGAGGGGGCTTGGACCCGGCTGAGTCCCACCTCAAGGGCCATCCACCGGCTCAGTGGCTGCTCGAGCGCCAAGCCCGCTTCGAACAGCATCCCGCCGCCCGTATCGACCTTGCCTCCACCGGCCGGCCCAGCGGCCGCTTGCAGCTTGAGCTGGGTGCCGTTGCCCACGGGCCAGCGGTAGCCGCCGCCGAGCAGGATTTGCATGTAGCCGGTACTGCGTCCGCCCATGGCCCCTTCGGCGTGCAGGCGCAGATAGCTGTGCCTGTTCAGTTCGCTGATCCACTGCGCTCCCAACAGTTCCATGGTCGGGTGCTGGGCGCCGCCGCCGTCCTCAACCACACCTGCAGGGATCCGATAGTGGCGTGCGGTCAGTGAAAAAGCCTGAGGACGCACCGGCCACGATGACACGCTTGAGCTTTCTGAGCGCATTCCCGATACCGACGGCCAACCGCTCGAGATCAGGGCGTTGAAATCGTGCTCATAAGACAAGTAAGGCTGGCGGCTGCGGACCACACCCGATGGGAAATCGACCATGGACACCCCCAGCCCGAGGCGTCCCGATGGATGCCCCCACGATCGCAAGTTGTACGACAGCCCTGCATGGCTGCGCAGCATCAGACCACCGCCGGCCAAGGTGGCACCCCCTCGGCCACCGCCTCCTCCGACGAAGGCGCCGGCTTCGGCCGCCCAGTCTTGCGTGATGGCCCAGCGACCTTCGGCAGCCAGCCCCAGTGTGATGAAGCCGCCTCTGTGGCCCCGCACTGCACCGTAGGATGCGACGCCCACTTTGAGACCGGGCCATGCCTGGAGCAGCACACTGCCGCCGACCATGCCCATGGCTTCTCCCTGAGGCAGTTGCCAGGTCTCGTCGGTCAGACGCCAGCTGGTGACCGTGGGTGTCAGGCGCTCTTCGGCCCACGCGGGGCGCGCTGCCGCAGCGGCAAGGCAGATCAGCAGCAGCAAACCCGAGTGCGACCGCATTTTGCGGTCGAGGGCGGGCGTCGGGCTGATCATGTTGGTGGGGCTGGTTACAGATGGAGGTACCGGTATAGGTCCCGGTGTAGCGGTGTGCCTCTCGGTGACTTGGCCGAGCGTACCCGTGAACCGAAGCTTACGCGATCTGGCCGCCGGCCTGCTTGGAATCGGAATCGGTATTCAAGCTGGTTTGCACGATGATGCGCAGCGCCTTCACCACAATGTCAGCGGGCAGACTGGGCTGGCCTTGCTCGGGCAGCCAGGGCACGTGGACAAAGCCACCGCGGGCACGATGGCCCATGCCTGCCAGTTCATGCATCAGCGTGTAGAACACGTGGTTGCAAACGAAGGTCCCGGCGCTTTGCGAAATCCGCGCGGGCACAGCCGCATTCGTCAAAGCCTGAACGCAGGCCTTGATCGGCAGGCGGCTGAAATAGGCCGCTGGCCCGCCCGCGATCACAGCCTGGTCTATCGGCTGCTGCCCTGCGTTGTCGGGCATTGGGGCATCGTCCACATTGATGGCCACCCGCTCCAACTCGATCGCCGCGCGGCCGCCAGCCTGCCCGACACACAGCACCAGAGACGGGCGGTGCTCGAGCACAAGCTCTTTCAGGCGCATGCCCGACGCGCCAAACGCTGTGGGCAGGCTGGCGCTTTCCACCCGGTGGCCTGCGATGATCTGCCCCTGCAATTGCAGCCATGAATCGACTCGAACCGTTGTGCGCTGAGCTGCTGGGTCTGGGCTCAGACCAGACCCTGTGTGCGTGCCAGGTGGCTGGCCTGCGATCGGCTCTTGACGTTCAGACGACGGAACAGGCGCCACAGGTGCACTTTGACAGTGTGTTCGCTGATCTCCAGTTCATCAGCGATGTCACGGTTGCTCAGTCCCTTGTCGAGCATGATGAGCAACTGCTTTTGGCGTTTGGAAAGTTTTTCAGGGGGTGCGCTGGGCTCTGCGCCTTCTTTCATCAGCAAAGCACGCAGTTTGTTGGTGATCTCGGCCGGTCCTGCGGACTTGGCCACATAGGCTTGAGCACCGGCCTCCAGCGCCAGATCTTCATAGTCCTGAGCGGCCGCCGCCGACAGCACGACCAGCGGAACTTCGGGCATCTGCTGCTTGAGTTCACGCACGCCAGAAACACCGTTGGTGTCGGGCAGTTTGAGGTCCAGACAGATCAGTTCTGGTTTGCCATGGGTTTGCATCGCCGGGCCGATGGCTGCCATCCGGTCAAGCTCCACCACATTGAGTTTGCTGTTCAGACGCCGGATCAACATGACCACAGCCTCACGCAGCAAAGGGTGGTCGTCTACAACAAAGATGCTCATAAAAGCCCGAGGGTTCGAAAGGATTTCTGGGATGTTTTCTGACTAATTTTGACAATTCTAAGTCAAAAAGTATCCATTCAGCTTAGTCGTCCCCCCGGGACGCTTTTGGGCCATGGGACCCGACGACCCCAGGCATCCAGAGGGTCAGTCATCGATACGAGCTAAAAGGGCCACTTTTGCAGGAGGATTGCAAAGCGCATCCAGCGCGGCCACCGCAGGGAGGACGGATTCTGTTCTTTGTCAGATTAACCCGTTCGAATTCATTAGTAAAATATTTTTACAAATTTGCAGACTCCGAAGACGCCATGAGCGCCGCCAAGGCCTGCAGCACGGCCTCTTTTTCGAGGGCCAATCTCAGTTGGTGGGCGTGGTCCTGGAGTGCCGCCGCGTCGCCCTGCCTCAAGCGGGCTGCAACTGCGCCCGCTTCGCGCGGTGAATCAAAAGCCACGCTTTGCACGAGCAGCGCGCCGTCTGCGCCGAGCAACTTGATATAGAACTTTCCGTCGGTGTCGCGGTACTGTTTGATGCTCGGCGCTGATGCCTTGGCCGTGTTAGTGCTGCTGCTGGCCACGGGTGTGCTGCGCAGGCTGCGCAGGCCGACCGCCTGGCGCAATTGCGCCATAAACGGGGTGGCGATCTGCCTGGCCTTGGCTGCGCCAGCGAGCAAGACATCCTCGATATGCCCCGGGTTGGACATCAGATCCTGGTAAGCGCGGCGCATGGGGGCGATCTCACGATCAATCCGCTCAAAAAGCATGTCTTTGGCCTGGCCCCAGGCAATGCCATCGGCATAGGCTTGGCGCATGGCTTGCGTCTCCTGCGCGCTGGCGAAGGCTTGATAAATTTCGAACAGGGCCGAGCCCTCGGTCGACTTGGGTTCGCCAGGTTTGCGCGAATCGGTGACCAGAGCGGCTATTTGTTTGCGCAGCACGTCTGGCGGTGCGAACAGCGCAATCGTGTTGTCATAGCTCTTGCTCATCTTTCGCCCGTCGAGTCCGGGCAGGGTGGCCACAGCCTCCTCGATCGCCGCCTCCGGCAGCACCAGATGTTGGCCATAAAGGTGGTTGAAGCTGGCGGCCATGTCTCGAGCCATCTCGATGTGCTGGATTTGATCTCGACCGACGGGCACCCTATGGGCCTTGAACATGAGGATGTCGGCGGCCATCAGGACCGGATACATGAACAGGCCAGCTGTCACTTCGGCATCGGACTCGAGGCCGGCCGCCAAATTTTTGTCCACCTGGGCCTTGTAGGCGTGTGCACGGTTGAGCAGGCCCTTGCCGGCCATGCAGGTCAAAAACCAGGTCAGCTCCGGGATCTCTGGGACATCGGACTGGCGGTAGAAGGTCACGCGCTGTGGATCGAGTCCGGCGGCCAGCCAGGTGGCGGCAATCTCCAGGGTCGATCGCTGTATGCGTTCGGGCTCGCCCACTTTGATCAGCGCGTGGTAGTCGGCCAAGAAATAAAAGCTCTGGACGTTGGCCTGAAGGCTGGCCTGCACGGCCGGGCGGATGGCGCCCACATAGTTGCCCAGATGGGGAGTGCCCGAGGTGGTGATGCCGGTCAGTACGCGCAGAGGTTTCATGGATGGCAAAGGTGGGTCGAAAGATTCAGCGGCCGATGAACACGCCCAGCGGCCACAGCAGGGCGCCCAGGGCCTCGTAGCTCAGGCCCATGAGGGGTTTCATCCACCAGTTGGTTACGATGCCGGTCAGCACCAAGGCCATGACGATGAAAAAGCCCCAGGGCTCGATGCGCGACAGCAGCACGGCTTGCCGCCAGGGCAGCAGGCCGACCAAAATACGCCCGCCATCGAGCGGCGGCAGCGGGAACAGGTTGAACGCAAACATGACCAGGTTGACCAAGATCCCGGCTTTGCACATTTCCAGAAAAAAGGGCTCGCTCACGCCAGCAGCGCCCAGCAGATAAAACGCTGCGCCCCATAAAAAGGCTTGGATGAAGTTTGCCGCAGGCCCGGCCAGTGCCACCCAGATCATGTGTTGTTTGGGTTTGCGAAGTCGGCCAAAGTCCACAGGGACGGGCTTGGCATATCCGAACAGAAATTGACCTGCGGTGGCAAAGTACAGCAGCACTGGCATCAAGAGGGTGCCCACCAGATCAATATGGCTCATCGGGTTGAGTGTGACCCGCCCCATTTGCCAGGCTGTTGGATCGCCGAAGTGGCGCGCCACATAGCCGTGGGCTGCTTCGTGCACGGTGATGGCAAAGAGCACCGGCAGCGCGAAGAGCGTCACTTTCTGGATCAGGTCCGAGAAGTCCATGTCTCGATTGTCTCAGAGCCGCCGTTGAGACCGGCCGTCGGCGGTGCTTTATGCGCTCAGCCCAATCCGATGGCAGA
This sequence comes from Comamonadaceae bacterium, assembly GCA_021299555.1. Taxonomy (GTDB): domain Bacteria; phylum Pseudomonadota; class Gammaproteobacteria; order Burkholderiales; family Burkholderiaceae_C; genus Polaromonas. Next base: position 5,318 of record JAJTGH010000009.1, on the reverse strand, counting down.
CAGGCAGCCGCGGCCTGCTCGAAGCACGACGGGCTCGTGGCCCTGACCCATGGGCACCAGATCGATCACGGTGGTGGGCGCGAGTGGGCACGCGCCCGCGTCGATCACGCCGGCCAATTCGTGCTCGAGCGCTTGGCGGATGGCTTGCGCCCCGTTGAGTGGCTCACTGTGACCCGGCAGGATGAGCGTGGCAGCCAGCAGTGGTGAACCGTGCTGCTCAAGCAAGGCCTGCAGTGCTCTGTGATCGGGCAGGCGCAGTCCGATGGTCTTGCGCGATGGATGGCTCAGCCGCCTGGGCACTTCCTTGGTCGCCTCCAGGATAAAGGTGTAAGGCCCTGGCGTCGCAGACTTGAGCAGGCGGTACTGCCGGTTGTCTACCCGGGCGTAACTGGAGAGCTCGCTCAGATCGCGGCACAGCAGTGTGAGGTGGTGCCGCTCGTCGATCCCCCGAATGCGGCGTATCCGGTCGGCCGCCGCTTTGTCATCGAGGTGGCAGGCCAGGGCATAGCTGGAGTCGGTGGGCACAGCCAACACCCCGCCCTGGATCAGCAGATCACAGGCCCGTCTGATCAAGCGCGCTTGCGGGTTGTCGGGGTGAACGTCAAACAACTGAGCCATGGTCTAGCCACTTCCGGAGCGCACTTTCAGTGTGGCGCCGCACACCTAGCGAGCCTGCTGGGCAGTACGGCTCTGGCGCAGTGTCAGCCAGGTGCCGCTGGCTCCGCATCCGGCAATCACGCACATCCCCAGCAGAGACCAGCCATCGGGCGTGTGGGAAAACACCAGCCAGCCTCCGATGACGGCGAAAGCGATCTGGGCGTAGATATAGGGTGCCATCACGGCCACGGGAGTACGCTCGTACGCCAGGATGAGCATGAAATGCCCCACCGCGGCCGACATGCCCATGATCACCATCAAGATCCACTCGTACCCGCTCAGCTGCGCCCAGGCCCAGGGCAAGGCCACAGACGTCACCAGGGTACCGATCCAACCCGTGTACAGGTGCATGGTCATCGGGTCTTCGGTGCGGACCATGCGGCTGGTCATCAGCTGGAAGGTGGAGTTGGCCAGCAGCACCAGCAGGGGCAGCAGCAAGGCGGAGCTGAAGGATTCGCCGCCAGGGCGGATGATGATCATGGCACCTGAAAATCCGCCCAGCACCAGCAGCCATCGCAGGCTTGTGACCCGCTCACCAAACAGCAAGGCTGCCAGCAGCGTGATGACCAGAGGCGAGAGCGAGACGATGGCGGTGAATTCGGCCACCTGAACATGCTTGAGCGCCTCAAAGGCGGCCAGGCTGCTGCTCACCAGCACCAAACCACGCAGCAGCTGCAGTCCTGGGCGTGCAGTGCGCCAGATGCCCCAGCCGCGCTTGGGCACCACGATCACGGTGGTGGCGACGGCCTGGAAGAAGTAGCGAAACCACAGGGCCATCATCATCGGAACCGTGGTCAAGATCAGCTTGGTGGCGGTGTCGAGGGTGGCAAAAAATGCCACGGCGCCCAAGGTCAGCGCGATGCCGGTCAGGGCCGACGACGGCATCCTCGGGGGGCTCACTGGATGCGGTCTTCCAGCAACTCCCAGACCGCGGTCAGATCGCCGGGCAGGTAGGGCAGGGTGCCCAGATCGGTGTGGCTTTCGTCGGGGCTGTGGAAATCGCTGCCGCGCGAAGCGGCCAGCGAAAACTCTTTGGCCATCTCAGCGTACTTGATCGACTCCTGCACACTGTGGCTGCCCGTGACCACCTCCACCGCTCGCCCTCCGTGGGTTTTGAATTCGGTGAACAGGGCGTACTCTTCGTTGGGCGTGAACTTGTAGCGCGCTGGATGGGCGATGACAGCCACGCCGCCGGCGCAGGTGATCCAGTCGATCGCATTTTTAAGGGTGGCCCAGCGGTGAGGAACGAAGCCTGGCTTGCCCTGTGTCAGGTACTTTCGAAACACCTCATTGGTGTCTTTGCATACGCCGGTTTCAACCAAAAAGCGCGCGAAATGCGTGCGTGAGATCAGGTCGGGGTTGCCAACAAATTTGAGCGCACCTTCATAAGCGCCCGAAATGCCCACCTGGGCCAGCCCGTGGGCCATTTCCAGGGCACGCTCGGCGCGTCCCCCCCGGGTGGCAGCAAGACCCTGTCGCAAGGCGGTGTCATCGGCATCAAAACCCAGACCCACGATGTGCACCGTCTCGCCCGCAAAGGTGACCGAAATTTCCGTGCCCGTCAGGTAGGCCATGCCTTGGACCCGCGCGGCAGCCGCGGCCCGGTGCTGCCCGCCCACCTCGTCGTGATCGGTCAGCGACCAGAGTTCCACCCCCCCGCGCTGCGCGCGCTCAGCCAGCATCTCCGGGGTCAGGGTTCCGTCGGACACCACCGAATGGCAGTGCAGGTCGGCGTTGAGGATGCTGCGGGCGTTCACGACGAGATTTTAAGCCCGAGACAGCACCAGCTGCGAGTTCGTGGGGTCCAGTGAGCGACTCAAGGGCGCGTCAGTCTTCTGCCGCTTCGATCAAAAATCGAACACGCCGCACCCCCTGCCACTCGTCGGCAGCCAGCCGAAAAGCCAGCCGTGTCTGGCTGGGCACGGGTTCTGTGCGCCCAAACCAGATCCCATCCACAGGTTGACCCTGATGCTTGAGCTTGAGTTGCATGTGCTTTTGACCCACCAGACGCTGTGAAATCACTTGCAGCTCTTCGCAAAATGTGGGCGGTGCAAAGCCCTGGCCCCACACCTGTTGTTCCAGAGCGTCCACCACATCGCAGCGGCGAAATTCCGGGGCCAGTGGTCCGTCGGTCTCGATCTGCCGGGTCAGCGTGGCCGCATCGAGCCACTCCCGGGCCACTTGCTGCAGGGTCTGTTTGAACAGCCCGAGCTCGGCGAGGGGGACGGTGCAGCCGGCGGCCATGGCATGGCCGCCAAAGCGCAGCAGTACGCCCGGGTGCCGCTTGGCGACCAAATCGAGCGCGTCGCGAAGATGAAAGCCGGGAATGGATCGCCCCGAGCCCTTGAGTTCATGGGACTTGCCCGCTGCGCCACTGGCTGCAAAGACAAAGGTGGGCCGGTGCATTTTTTCCTTGATGCGCGAGGCCACGATGCCCACCACACCCTCATGGAAATCAGGCTCATAAATCACCACGGCGGGAGCCGGATGGTCTTGATCTGCCATCGCATCGGCCGCTGCCATGGCCTGCTCCCGCATCTGGCCCTCGATGTCGCGCCGCTCTCGGTTGATCTGGTCGAGCATTTGTGCCAGCTCGCTGGCCCGTGACGGGTCGTCCGTGAGCAGGCACTCAATGCCCAGCGTCATGTCCGACAGGCGGCCCGCAGCATTGATGCGTGGCCCCAGGGCAAAGCCAAAGTCCATGCTGCTGGCGGTCGCGGCCTGGCGTTTGGCCACATCAAGCAGAGCCTGCACACCCGCCGGCATGAGTCCGGCCCGGATGCGCTTGAGCCCCTGCGCCACGAGGCGCCGATTGTTGGCGTCCAGCCGCACCACATCTGCGATTTGGGTTGACGATGACGTCGGCCGCCGGCACGCTGACCTGCCCGTTGATTTGGGCCGGCAGGTGATGGTCTGTGACCAGCACTTGCAGGCCCAAGGCCTGAGCCCGCGCCACCCCTTCCATGCTGGCAATGCCGTTGTCAACGGTCACCAGCACGTCGGCACCCAGCGCTTTGACCCGCTCGGCAATCGAGCCGGTCAGCCCGTAGCCATCGACCACCCGGTCGGGCACCAGATAGCTCACCTGCTCAAAGCCCATCGCTTGGCCGAGCAGCTTGAGTCCTCGCACCGCCACGGCGCAAGCGGTGGCACCATCGCAATCGTAGTCGGCCACGATGCAGATCCGACGCCCATCGCGCATGGCATCGGCGAGTAAGTTCGCGGCTTGGGCTGTGCCCTGCATCTGGCTGGGTTCGATCAGCCGCGACAAATTGTCATCCAGTTCGTGCGGATCGTTCACGCCCCGGGCGGCATAGAGTTGAGCCAGCAGCGGGTGTATGCCCGCTTGCTGCAGCGCCCAGACGCTGCGTGGCGGCGCCTGGCGCACCGAGATTTTCATAGTTGGTCCTTGAGCACAGCCGGCCAGAGGCTCGGGCTGAGCATTTGATGCACACGCTGCCAAAGCGAAGGAGGCACGCTTTGCAGCGTGATTGCGCCGCGTTCGCCGCACAGGGTCAGCTGGACCGTTTGACCGGCCTGCTGGCGCTCGAGCAAGGGTCGAACCGCTTGTTCGTCCAGCTGCGTCCAGGCCTGAGCGTAGGCCACCCAGTCATCGGCCAGTGCCGCTTGCGCCAGGGTATGGGGCATGTGAACCGCAGGAGTTCGTGCACTGACATCGGGGAGTGCGCCCGTGCCGCTGAACCAGATCGAGTTGATGGCCAACTCCCCTCGACTTGCGCGCTCCTCATTGACCGGATGCGTGTAAAGCAGCATTTGCATCTCGTTTTGCAAACGCCGCAGCAGGCGCGATGCCTGGCTCGCTGGCAGCCAAGGCTCGATATCGCGTCCTATGACCCGCTCCAGCGATGCGGTCGGTGCGTTCAGTGCCTGGCCCCGCGCCAGCCAACGACCGGCCTCTACGTGTTGCAACTCGATGCCCTCAGACTCAAAAAAGGGCAGCATCGCGGCCATCAGGGTCTGGGATTGATCGGCGCTGATGTGTAGCCACTGAGGGTCGCTCAGGGTGGCCTGCTCTCGGCCCATGGCCCAGTGGCACAGGGTGATCCATCCACAGGTGGTAGCGTCGGGCAGGCGGCAGCTGACCTGGCTCAAAGCGGCCCAGGGCAGCAGCCTGTCGGGCAGCTGCGACCAGCCAAGTTCGCGTGCCAGCACGCGTTCGTGCGCAAGGTTCAGGCTGCTGGCCTGGCCGCGGTCGTGCTCGATGCGCCTCATGCCCTTGAGCAGCGATCGCAGGTGGGTGGTGGCTGTGGAGGGCAGCGCAGTCACCGTATCCCACCACTGCGGGCTGTCGCAAGCGGCCCACGGAACGATCAGGTGCTCGGCCTGATCGGCGCTGGCCAAGCCAGGGATGAACGGATCTGGAAACACGCGGGACATGCGTGCATTGTCCTGAATTTGCCAGATCGATGGGCTCCCCCCTAGGCCTGCGACCCGTTCAATGGGCTCGGTGCCACAATTGCGGCATGGCTGTTCCTTACGAGCTTTCCTTGGGTTGGCGCTATACCCGCGCTGGGCGCGCTTCGGGGCGCAATGGCTTCATATCCTTCATCTCCGGTGTCTCCATGCTGGGCATTGCCCTGGGCGTGGCGGCGCTGATCATCGTGCTCAGCGTGATGAATGGATTTCAAAAGGAAGTGCGC
>JAJTGH010000145.1 GCA_021299555.1 Comamonadaceae bacterium | reverse complement strand
GTACTGACCGATCCGACCATGGGCGGCGTCAGTGCCGGCTTTGCCTTCATGGGCGATGTCGTCATTGCCGAGCCCAAGGCCCTGATTGGCTTTGCAGGGCCGCGGGTGATTGAATCGACCGTGCGGGTCAAGCTGCCCGAAGGCTTTCAGCGCGCCGAGTTCCTGCAAGAAAAGGGCGCGGTCGATTTCATCTGCGACCGCCGCGAACTGCGCAAAACCGTCGCCACTGCGCTGGCCATGCTGCTGCGCCAGCCGGCTGATGCGGTGCAATGAGGCGTTGGGCGCAGCCTAGCTGCCCCGATACGTCGAATAACTCCAGGGACTAACCAGCAGTGGCACGTGGTAGTGAGCGCTAGCGTCGGCCACACCGAAGTCCAGGCTGACCTTGTTAAGGAAGCTGGGCTCGGGCAATTGCACGCCCCGGGCCTTGAAATACCCGGCCACATCGAATACCAGGCGGTAGGTGCCCACCTTCAGACTTGCGTTGTCAAAAAGCGGGCCGTCCGGGTTGCGGCCGTCGGCATTGAGTTGTAGCTTTTTGACCAAGCTGGCCTGCTCGCCGTCGGTGCGGTACAGAGCCACAGTCATGCCAGCGGCGGGGCAGCCGTGCATGGTGTCCAGTACATGTGTGCTCAAGCCCATGGCGTCTTCTTTCAAAAAAATATGGTTTTGAACTGTTGTTCACTAAAGTGTATACAATTTTTGAGCCGCCGCTATGATCCACGCACCGACGGCCAAAAAGTCATGGAAACACCTGCCACGCAAACCAACACCCACGCGATTGTCGAAGCACTGACGCGGGCCATCGTCGAGCACCGGCTGTTGCCAGGCGCCAAGCTGGTGGAACAAAAACTCGCCGACCACTTCGGCGTCTCGCGCACCCTGGTGCGCCAGGCCCTGTTTCAGTTGTCGCAAAACAGGCTCGTCTCCATGGAGCCTGCCCGAGGCGCGTTCGTGGCTGCACCATCGGCCGAAGAGGCCCGCCAGGTGTTCACGGTGCGGCGCATGCTCGAGGCCGAAATGACGCGTGCCTTCATGCGCGATGTCACTGCCGAAAAGCTCGATGCGCTGCGCGAGCACATCGCGCAAGAGCGCCAGGCGGTCGAGCGCGAAGATGTGCCGGGGCGCACCGAGTTGCTGGGCGACTTTCATGTGCGCATGGCCCAACTGATGGGCAACAGCGTCCTGGCGCAAATCCTGGGAGATTTGATTTCGCGCTGCGCGCTCATCACGCTGATGTACCAATCGCGCAATGAGGCGCAGCACTCTACCGACGAACACGAAGGTCTGGTGCGGGCCATGGCCGCGGGCGACGCCGACCTGGCGGTTCGCCTCATGCACGAACACCTCGACCATGTCGAGGCCAGCCTGACGTTCGACCGCAAGATACCCACCCACGACATTTCACTGGCCCTTTCTTGATGCCATGAGCACCTACGACTCCACCCTCCCCTATCCCCGCGACCTCAAAGGCTACGGCCGTCACGCCCCGCACGCCCGGTGGCCAGGCGGCGCCCGTGTGGCGGTGCAGTTCGTTTTGAACTACGAAGAAGGCGGCGAGAACAGCGTGCTGCACGGCGACGCCGCGTCCGAGCAATTTCTCTCGGAGATGTTCAACCCGGCTGCATTTGCCGAGCGCCACATCAGCATGGAGGGCATTTACGAATACGGTTCCCGCGCTGGTGTGTGGCGCATCCTGCGCGAGTTTGAGAAGCGCAAGCTGCCGCTCACTGTGTTTGGCGTGGCCACAGCGCTGCAAAAGCACGACGACGTGGCTGCAGCTTTCAAGGAGCTGGGCTACGACATCGCCTGCCACGGACTGAAGTGGATCCACTACCAGAACATTGACGAAGCCACAGAGCGCGCTCACATGGCCCAAGCCATGGACATTTTGCAAAAGCTCACCGGCGAGCGCCCGCTGGGCTGGTACACCGGCCGCGACAGCCCCAACACGCGCCGTCTGGTGGCCGACTTTGGCGGCTTCGAATACGACAGCGACTACTACGGCGACGACTTGCCCTTCTGGATGAAGGTCAAGAAGAGCGACGCCAGCGTGGCGCCGCAGCTGATCGTGCCTTACACCCTGGACTGCAACGACATGCGATTTGCTCTGCCGCAAGGCTACTCGCATGCCGATCCGTTCTTTCAGTACATGAAGGACACGTTTGATGCGCTCTACGCAGAAGGCGACCCCAATGGCGAGAACGCGCCCAAGATGATGAGCATAGGCATGCACTGCCGACTGCTGGGCCGGCCCGGCCGCATCACCGCACTGCAACGCTTTTTAGACCACATTGAGTCACACGACAAAGTGTGGGTGGCCCGTCGCATCGACATCGCGCGGCACTGGAAGGCCACGCACCCCTACAAGGACTGAGCATGGCCCTGACCCTTGCCCAACTCAACAGCGCCAGTCCAGACGAGGCCGCGCAGATGCTCGAGGCCCTGTACGAGCATTCACCCTGGATCGCCAGGCAGGCGCTCAAAGAGCGTCCTTTCCGTTCGCTGGCCCACCTCAAGCACGCCATGTGCGAGGTGCTGCAGCAAGCAGGGCGCGAGGCGCAATTGGGACTGATTCGCGCCCACCCGGAGCTCGCAGGCAAAGCCATGGTGAGTAAGACGCTAACCGCCGAATCGACGAACGAGCAAACCAGGGCCGGCCTGACCGACTGCACGCCCGAAGAATTTGCCAGGATCCAAAAGCTCAATGCCGACTACAACGCCAAGTTCGGCTGGCCCTTCATCCTGGCCGTTCGAGGACCCCGGGGAGCGGGGCTGAACAAGCGACAGATCATTGACGCTTTCGAGCGCCGGCTTCATGGCCATCCGGATTTCGAACTGGCCGAGTGCCTGCGCAACATCCACCGCATCGTCGAGATCCGACTCAACGACAAGTTTGGTGTGGAGCCGACCGCAGGCCATCAGGTCTGGGACTGGCAAGAGCAGCTGGCTCGGCACAGCGACCCCGGCTTTGCCGAAAAAGGCCAGCTCACCGTCACCTACCTGACCGACGCTCACCGCGCCTGTGCACAACAGATTGGCCGGTGGATGCAAGACTGCGGTTTCGATGAAATACACACCGATGCGGTGGGCAATGTGGTGGGGCGCTACCACCCGGCCACGCCGGGCAACAAATACCTTTTGACCGGATCGCACTATGACACCGTGCGCAACGGCGGCAAGTACGACGGCCGCCTGGGCATCGTCGTGCCCATGGCCTGCGTGCAGCAATTGCACCGGCTGGGCCAGCGCCTGCCATTTGGCATCGAGGTTGTGGCCTTTGCTGAGGAAGAGGGCCAGCGTTACCGCGCCACCTTCTTGGGCTCAGGGGCGCTCATTGGCGACTTCAAGCCCGAGTGGCTGGAGCAAAAAGATGCGGACGGCATCACCATGCGATCGGCCATGGAGCATGCGGGCCTGAGCACCGACGACATTGCGAAAATCCAGCGCGACCCCGCGCAGTACCTGGGCTTTGTCGAAGTTCACATCGAACAGGGCCCGGTACTCAATGAGGTGAACATTCCGCTGGGCGTGGTCACTTCCATCAATGGCAGCGTTCGTTACCTGTGCGAAGTGATAGGAACCGCCAGCCATGCAGGCACCACGCCCATGGACCGCCGCCGCGACGCGGCCTGCGCTGTGGCTGAACTGGCGCTCTACATGGAACGGCGCGCCGCCCAAGACGGCGACTCGGTTGCCACCATGGGCCAACTGGCCGTACCCAACGGCTCGATCAATGTGGTACCCGGCCGCTGCACCTTCAGTCTGGACATGCGCGCTCCCAACGATGCGCAGCGCGACGCGCTGGTGGCCGACGTGATGGCGCAACTGACTCAGATTTGCGAGCGCCGCGGCGTTCGCTGCACCACCGAACTGACCATGAGCGTGGCAGCCGCACCCAGCGCACCCGAATGGCAAGCGCGCTGGGAAAGGGCCGTCACGGCACTTGGCGTTGCGCTGTTCAAGCTGCCCAGCGGCGCCGGCCACGATGCGATGAAGTTGCACGCCGTCATGCCGCAAGCCATGCTGTTCGTGCGCGGCGAGAACGCGGGCATCAGCCACAACCCGCTCGAATCGACCACCAGCGACGACATGCAACTTTGCGTCGACGCCTTCAACCATCTTCTGAATCAACTTGCGACGGAGACCGCATGAGCGCCACCCCACAACACTATGCGCAGCTCGATGCCTGGATCGACGCGCACTTTGACGAGCAGGTCAGGTTCTTGCAGGCTCTGGTGCAGGTGCCCACCGACACCCCGCCAGGCAACAATGCCCCACACGCCGAACGCACTGCCGATCTGCTCAAAGCCTTTGGCATGGAGGCAGAAAAACACCGGGTGCCCGACGCCGAGGTCAGGGCCTGCGCACTGCAGTCCATCACCAACCTGATCGTGCGCAGAAAATACGGCGCCGGAAAAACCATCGCCCTGAACGCCCACGGAGACGTGGTGCCCCCGGGCGAAGGATGGACGCACGACCCCTACGGCGGACACATCGAAGGCGGCGCCATGTACGGCCGCGCCACCGCGGTCAGCAAGTGCGACTTCTCTACCTTCACCTTTGCCACCCGCGCGCTCGAGTCGCTGGGCCTGCCCCTCAAGGGCGGCGTGGAATTGCACTTCACCTACGACGAAGAGTTTGGCGGCGAGGTGGGTCCGGGCTGGCTGCTGCAAAAGGGGCTGACTCAACCCGATCTCATGATTGCAGCGGGCTTTAGCTACCAGGTCGTGGTGGCCCACAACGGCTGCCTGCAGCTTGAAGTGACGGTGCACGGCGAAATGTCTCACGCCGCTATACCCGACAGTGGTGTGGACGCGCTGCAAGGGGCCAATCACATCCTCAACGCGCTTTACGCACTCAATGCGCAATACCTTCAGGTGCGATCGCAGGTCGATGGCATCACGCACCCCTATCTGAACGTGGGCCTGATCAGTGGCAACACCAACACCAACGTGATTCCGGGCAAGGTGGTGCTCAAGTTGGATCGCCGCATGATCCCCGAAGAAGATCCGAGTCAGGTCGAAGCGAGCTTGCGACAAACCATCGCGCAGACGGCGGCCGGCTTCAAGCCACCGCGCGGCGGCCATCAGATCCGGGTCGACGTGCGGCGCATGCTGCTGGCGCGCGCCATGGTGCCGCTGCCAGGCAACCGGCCGCTGGTTGAGGCGCTGCAAAAACACGGCCAGGCGGTATTCGGTGAGCCCATCCCAGCCGTGGGCACGCCGCTGTACACCGACGTGCGGCTGTATGTGGAACGCGGCATCCCAGGCGTGATTTATGGCGCAGGCCCCCGCACCGTGCTCGAAAGCCACGCCAAGCGGGCCGACGAGCGCGTGCAGCTCGAAGACCTGCGCCGCGCCACCCAGGTGGTCGCACGCACGCTGCTCGATCTGCTCGCCTGACGCACAAGCAAACCTGTCGGCCGCCAACGGCCCCGCAGAGCCTGCGGGTTTTCACTTATGCACCACAGGATTTGAAGTGTATACAGTACAGACTACAAATTTGCATGGAGAAAATGACGCCCTGGGTAGTCCAAGTCTGCCCGGGCACGGTTCAGGGAATGTCCCAAGAAAGTGCATACTCGCAGCTTGTCTGTATGCGCCAGGAAGGCTAGAAAATCGATAGCCGCTCCCAGCGCAAGCGACCATCTGGCACTCTTATTGCTGGCCGGATATTTCTTTCACCCCACCTTTGATGGATACGCCATGAAAAAACGCACCCTCCTGCAATCGACCCTCGCCCTGGCTGGACTGCTGGCACTGGGCAGTGCCCAAGCCCAAAACACAGCCATCAAATTCCAGCTGGACTGGCGCTTTGAAGGCCCGGCCGCCTTCTTTCTGACGCCAGTGGCCAAGGGCTACTTCAAAGATGCCAAGCTTGAAGTCACCGTCGATGCGGGCAACGGG
>JAJTGH010000144.1 GCA_021299555.1 Comamonadaceae bacterium | reverse complement strand
GCTCCATGGCGGCTTTTTCGCCATGGCACTGCTGTGGTTGACCGCTACGCACCGCGGCTGGGTCAGACCCGCTGAGCTGCTGCGTCGCATGATTTTCGGCCTGCCCCGTGGAGCCCGGGCATGAAAACACTGCGCAAACTCATTTACACAGAAACGCTGGTGTCCATAGGTCTGGTCACTCTGGGATTTTTGACCCTGTTCATGTTTTTCGATCTGGTCGACGAATTGCAAAACCTCGGGCGCAACCAGGGCATCGACGGCAGCGTTTACCAGATCCGCCATGCGCTGCTTTACGTGACTCTGTTGCTGCCCAATCGGCTCTATGAGCTGCTGCCAATTTCGGTGCTCATAGGCACGATTTTCGTCATGGCGCGGTTGGCTCAGAGCTCGGAATACACCATTTTGCGCACCAGCGGCCTGGACCCGTGGCGAGCCCTGCGCTTGCTGATGATCCTGGGCGCAGCGTTTGTTTCGCTGGCTTTTGTGATCGGTGACTATGTGGCGCCAACGGCCGATAAAGCATCGCAGCTGCTCAAGGCGCGCTTTGGCGGGCGCATCACGGTCGGCCAGACGGGCGCATGGCTGCGTGAGAAACGCGAGGCCTTGAGCATCGTGGTCAACGTCCAGTCGCTCAGCCCGAACAACGACATGCAAGGCATTGAAATCTACGAGTTCGACGAACTGGGCAGGGTGCGCTCTATCACGCAGGCGGCCAATGGACAGTTTGAATCGAGCGGCGCCTGGCTGCTGAAGTCGGTCAAGCGATCGGTATTCAAGGAGCCCTCGCAGCCCAAGGCCGACAGCCAGCTTGCGATGCCGAGACAAAAGGCCGCGGGCGAACCCGATAGGCCCTCGGTGGTCGATCGCAGCAACATGGAGGGTTGGCGCTGGAGCACGCAAATCAGCTCGGAAATGGTGGCTGCAGCGCTGCTGCGACCCGACCGGATGCGCACCGTGGACTTGTTCACCTATATCCGGCACCTCAACAACAACGGCCAAAACGCGCAGCGCTATGAGATCGAGTTCTGGAAAAAGGTGTTTTATCCGCTGAGCTGCCTGGTCATGGTGATCTTGGCCCTGCCCTTTGCCTACCTGCACATGCGCTCGGGCGGGATATCGGCCTATGTGTTTGCCGGCGTGATGATCGGGATCAGCTTTTTCATGATGAACAACATTGCCGTCTACGTAGGCAACCTGCAGCAGTGGCAGCCCTGGGTAGCAGCGGCCGCCCCGGGCCTGATCTACACCGCCGTGTCTCTGGCTGCATTCGGCTGGCTCGTGCTGCGGCGTTAACGGGTTCGAGCAGCCCGGCCATGACCCTTGCCATCGTCTTGTTTGCGCACGGATCGCGCGACCCCCAGTGGCACCTGCCTATCCAGGCGGTGGCCCAAGCCATAGTCCAGCGAGAGCCGGGCACGCCCGTGCGCTGCGCTTATCTGGAGCTGAGCACGCCGAGCCTGCTCGATGCCGTGCAAGAGCTCGTGGGCCTAGGGGTGCGTGCCATCCGGGTCTTTCCTGTGTTCCTGGGCATGGGCAAACACGCCCGTGAGGACCTGCCTGAACTCATGCGGGCACTGACCGAGCAGCATCCAGGCGTTCATTTTGAACTGCTGGCGCCGGCTGGCCAGTCAGCGGCCCTGACCGACTTGCTGGCCGACCTGGCCTTGGGCCGAGCCTGAGTCGGCTGCATCCGGGTGCGGCTGCGCCCCTCGGGGCCGAGCCTCAAGCCCAAGCAAAAATCCAACAAAAAGGCATAATGACACCGATAATTAGCTGAATATCGATATGAACCTGCATCAGTTTCGCTTTGTACATGAGGCCGTCCGACGCAACCTGAACCTCACCGAGACGGCCAAAGCCCTGCACACCTCGCAGCCGGGCGTCTCGAAAGCCATCATCGAACTGGAAGAGGAGCTGGGCGTAGAGATCTTTGCCCGGCACGGCAAGCGACTCAAACGCGTCACCGAGCCGGGTGAGCATGTGCTCAAGAGCATAGAGCTGATCATGCGTGAGGTGGGCAATCTGCGGCGCATTGGCGAGCAGTTTTCGGCGCAAGACAGCGGCACCCTGTCCATTGCAACCACACACACCCAGGCCCGCTACGTGCTGCCGCAGCCCGTGGCCCGACTGCGCCAGGCGTTTCCCAAGGTCAACGTGAGCATGCATCAGGGCTCGCCCGGGCAAGTGGCGCGCATGCTGATCGATGAAGTGGCCGAGATCGGCATTGCCACCGAATCACTGACCGAATATGAAGAGCTCGTCACGCTGCCCTGCTATGAATGGCAGCACATGTTGGTGATGCCGCCCGACCATCCGCTGGCGCGGCGCGAGCACATCAGCCTCAAAGACTTGGCCGTGCAGCCGCTGATCACCTATCACCCATCATTTACCGGGCGCACCCGGATCGATCAGGCCTTTGCCGCCGAAAAACTCGCTCCGCGCATTGCGCTCGAAGCCATCGACTCGGACGTGCTCAAAACCTATGTGCGTCTGGGCATGGGCGTGGGCATCGTGGCAGAAATGGCCATGGGCGAAGATGATGCCAAAGACCTGGTCTCGCAGCCTGCGGGCTCCCTGTTTGGCATGAACGTGGCACGCGTGGCCTTTAAACGCAGTGCCTACTTGCGCAACTTTGTCTACCAGTTTGCGCAATTGGTGAGCGAAAAACTCACACGCGAGGTCATCATGAAGGCCATGTCGGGCCACTTTGAAGACCACGAACTTTGAACCCCGCGCCCTTCCCCCGCAACGACACCGATTCAAGCACTCCATGAACGCTGCAAGCACCCCCGCCCTCCAAAGCCGCCTGCCCAACGTAGGCACCACCATCTTTACCGTGATGTCGGCCCTGGCCGCCGAAAAGGGAGCCGTCAACCTGGGGCAAGGCTTCCCGGACTTTGGCTGCGACCGCAAGCTCACAGGCGCGGTCACTGATGCGATGAACGCCGACCTCAACCAATACCCACCCATGGCCGGCGTGCCCAGCCTGCGCCAGGCCGTGGCTTCAAAAATCGAGACCCTCTACGGCAAAACCTACAAGGCCGACAGCGAGATCACCATCACCGCCGGCGCCACACAGGCCATCATCACCATCATCTTGGCCGTGGTGCACCCCGGAGACGAGGTGATCGTGCTCGAGCCTTGCTATGACAGCTACGTACCCAACATCGAGCTGGCAGGCGGGGTGGTTGTGCGCGTGCCGCTCAAGCCCGGCAGCTTTCGGCCCGACTTTGACAAGATCGCAGCCGCCATAGGGCCCAGGACCCGTGCCATTTTGATCAACACGCCCCACAACCCCAGCGCCACCGTCTGGAGCCGACAAGAGATGCTGCGCCTGCAAGAGTTGCTGGCACCGACCAACGTGCTGCTGATCTCCGACGAGGTCTATGAACACATGGTGTTTGACGCTCCGGAGCGTCAGCACCACAGTGCATCGAGCTTTCCTGGGCTTGCTGCCCGGGCCTTTATCGTAAGCAGCTTTGGCAAGACCTATCACGTCACCGGCTGGAAGGTGGGCTACGTGGCAGCGCCGGCCGACCTGACGACCGAGTTTCGCAAGGTGCACCAGTTCAACGTGTTCACCGTCAACACGCCCATGCAACACGCCCTGGCGCATTACATGGCCGACCCGGCGCCCTACCTGGGCCTGCCTGCGTTCTACCAGCGCAAACGCGACCTGTTTCGCCAGGGCTTACAGAAAACCCGGCTCAAGCTCTTGCCCAGCGAGGGCAGCTACTTTCAGTGCGTCGACATCTCGGCAGTCAGCGACCTGAGCGAGGCCGATTTCTGCCAATGGCTCACCCGTGAAATCGGCGTGGCGGCCATTCCCCTGTCGGCCTTCTATGGCAATGGATTCGACCAGAACGTCGTGCGGTTTTGCTTTGCCAAGAAGGACGAGACGCTCAATACTGCACTGCAGAGGCTGGCCAGGCTTTGAGCCTGCCATCGTGCGCAAAGCCGCCAGGGCGCAGCCGCCGATCCAGGCGCATAGGCCGGACGGGACTGTGACTTGGCAGGCCTTACGAACCATACGGTTCGGCCATTGATCCGGCGCTGCCCGAGCCGTCGGCCGCGCACGCCGACATCGCCATGGGCCATCGGCTCATCGTTCCAGCGCCTTTGACCTAACCCTTCATCGATTCGCGCTCAGCCATGGCCGATCGCCAACGCAACAGGTGCGGATGGCGTTCGTCGGGCTTGATCTTGACGATGCGCGCGAAATCAACCGCCACCACGGCGGTGATGTCGGCGATGCTCATTTGCCCTGCAGCCACAAAATCGCGGCCGGCCAGATGTTCATTGAGTTCAGCAAAAAACCTCTGCACCCTGAGCAAACCCCGCTCGGCCAACTGGGGAATCTGCGGGTAATTCACCGGCCCGGGCAAGGCCCTGTCGACCATGGCCGGCGAACTGTTGCGCAGCGCCTCGGCAATGGGCATCAGTCCATCGAACTCCATGCGCCAGTTAAAGCTGGCGACTTCAGCCTTTTCCTGGGGCGTGCGTCCCATCAGAGGCGGATCCGGGAAGCGCGCCTCCAGGTAGGCCGCAATGGCAGCGTTGTCAGGCAGCACCAGGGCACTGCCGTCGTCTTCAATCACGCGCATGGCTGGCACGGTGCACTGCGGATTGATCTGACGGTAAGCGCTCCCCAACTGCTCGCCGGCACGCAGATCGATCTGCACCGTTTCATGGGCAACGCCCTTTTCCGCGAGCACGATGCGCGCGCGGCGCGGATTGGGCGCGCTGGCGCAGTCGTAAAAAGTAATCATCATTTGGGCTGCAGCTTGTCTTGCGTGCGGGTCTCAAAGTCGCTGGCGTCGTGGCGCTCGTGCAGTTGGCTGCTGGGCTCTCCGCGCACCCGGTTGACCATGCGGCCGCGCTGCACCGCTGGGCGTTCGAACAATTCCTGCGCCCAGCGCAGCACATGTTTGTATTCGTGCACCTGCAAAAATTCACCGGCCTCGTACATCTCACCGCGGGCCATGGCACCATACCAGGGCCAGATGGCCATGTCGGCCACGGTGTAGTCGTCTCCGGCCACATAGCGGCTTTGTGCCAGGCGCTGGTCGAGCACGTCCATCTGGCGTTTGGTCTCCATGGCGTAGCGGTCGATCGCGTACTCGATCTTCACCGGTGCGTAAGCATAAAAGTGCCCGAAGCCTCCGCCCAAAAACGGCGCGCTGCCCATCTGCCAGAACAGCCACGACAGGCATTCGGCCCTTTTGGCAGGCTCGGTGGGCAGGAAGACGCCAAACTTCTCGGCCAGGTACACCAGGATGGCGCCCGACTCGAACACCCGCTGCGGCTTCGGGCCGCTGCAGTCAAGCAGGGCCGGGATCTTGGAATTGGGGTTGACCTCCACAAAGCCGCTGCCAAATTGCGCGCCCTCGTGAATACGGATCAGCCAGGCGTCGTATTCGGCACCGCTGTGCCCCAGGGCCAGCAACTCCTCGAGCATGATGGTCACCTTCACGCCGTTGGGCGTGCCCAGCGAATACAGCTGCAACGGGTGCTTGCCCCGCGGCAGTGCCTGTTCGTGCGTGGCCCCGGAAACCGGCCGGTTGATGTTGGCAAAGCGCCCCCCATTGGGTTGTTGCCAGGTCCAGACCTGGGGTGGGGTATAGGGTTCTGGTGTGGACATAGAGACCTCAACTTCGAAAAAGATTCCCGATTACAGCTCGGGCGACTGAGCATACACGCCCAGAGCTGACCACGTCACGATGCCGGCCAGCTTGCTCAAATTTCAAAAACATAGTCACAGACGGGGTGTCTTCACGGACCCGAAAAAATTCGCACAAAGACCGTTTGCGCTCAATGATGCAACTGCCCCCAAGCCTTCTCCAGCCTCTTGATGCTCACAGGCTGCGGCGTGCGCAGCTCTTGCGCAAAGAAGCTCACGCGCAGCTCTCCTTCTCCAGCCTCTTGATGCTCACAGGCTGCGGCGTGCGCAGCTCTTGCGCAAAGAAGCTCACGCGCAGCTCTTCCAACAGCCAGCGGAACTCGAGCATGCGGGCGTCTTGCATATGGCTGACCATCGAGATCGGCGTGGCCGCCATTGCGCTGTCGGCCTTCAACGGCGATGGGTTCGATCAGCGCGTGGTGCGTTTTTGCTTTGTCAAGAAGGACGAGACGCTGCACACCGCGCTGGAGCGCCTGGCCAATCTCTAAGGTCTAAGGCCGACGCCCGCATTACCAAGCGCAACCCGATTTCCACCGGCGCCTTGCACAGCGCCTTGCCCGACCGGCTCACCCTGGAGATCGTCATTCAGCCCGGCTTACCCCTGAGCCACGGGCTGCGGCAGTTCTTCACCGAGCACATGGGCGCCAGCTTTCGCTCCAACCAGGTGCTGCGCAACCTGTTCAAGGCACCCAACGGCAACACCCTGGGCCACGCCCGGGCGCTCTACCGTGCCAGCCTGGCCCCCGCCCACCGCACCCCGGTGGCGCCGCAGTTTCAGTTCAACCAGCACATGCAGTCGTACTTTCGCAGCCACCCGCAAGGCACGCGCGCCGAGGCACTGGCCCAGTGGGAAGCCAAGAAAGGCCAGCCGGGCGCGCTGGAGCACAGCGACCTGCGGCCGCCCTCACCAACCAAGCATTGAGACCGTCATGCGGTGCAAGGTGCGACGGCTGACTGGGGCCCGGCCCACTCAATCGTCAAAGTTAGTGGATACGCCCGGCAAGCTGCTCCACGTCGCAGCCTGTTTGTTGCTGCAATTCACCAGGGAAGCAGAAGGCTGATTGGTCGCAGAGTAAGTGCTGCTGCGTGCTGCTAAGCAGGCGCCCGAAACCCCAGAAGCAAGCTGAAGGTTGGTGCGCTTCCAACGCTGGTTGGCCGCGCCCTTGATGCAAGAAGCCACGATCACAGAGGACCCCACCGCGCCCAGAGGATCCCTGGCCGTCAGGCAATAGTCACTGAGCATACGTACTGTGCCGTCGTCTGCCAGAACCCATTGATGCTCGGCCACGGCGCCAGCGTCAAACTTGCTCTTCGATACGCAGGACTTGAACACGGCTGCATTGGCTTGGTCCGGCCGAGAATCCTCGAAAGGAAATTCAGCTTGGAGGCATCCACTAGAGCCCTTGAGGTTACCGAACGCGCTGCTCTCGGGTGCGCCGGTAAGAAAAACCGTGTGCAGGTCTTTGCTCTGGTCCACACGCTGGTCGGTGACGTCAAGGCAAACCCCCGACTTCGGGCGAGTCCAAGGGGCCTGCTGGTACTTCAACACCTTGCCTGAAGCTGCGTCCTTGGCCGTGGCGCTCACCGTCATCTCAGTGCGGGCCACACTTTCGCAATTGGTTCGCGGATCGTTCCACTGAATGTATTCCACCCACGTTGCAAAGCCAACCGGTCTGATCGTCTCGCCGGCCTGTGCGGGGTTGAGCTTGGCATCGACCTGCAAGGAGCCCACCACAAAGGACTTTTTGGTTTCCTTCTCCAGCACCGATAGCTTGAACCATCCATCGCCTTCTGCCGTGAGCGAAAACACATAGCTGTAACCCGGCTTCCAGTCATGAACGTATCTGCAACCACGGAAAGGACCATCCTCATCGCCCTTGATGCACCAACTGCCTGAGCTCCCTTTCTTGAATGCCTTGCCGCTCCAGATCGAGAAAATGAACAGGCGGCCGAGCTTACCGCTTTCGTCGCGCAAGTAGGTGCTTTGCATGCCGAAGTAGCCACCGATATCGATCTGGTTGGCCCAGAACACATACGACATTGGACCAGGATCGGTGTGGGGCGTCATGGTCACCTCCATCCTGGACAGGCCCTTGCTGCTTACGAGATCCTCCCACCAGGTGCCCGGACCCGGCGATTTACCGAGTTCGACGGGCGGGCGAACCTCTGGCAGGTTGGCGTTGACCTGAAGCGAGTCGCGGGTCAACTTAAGGGAGCTCCCCGAAAACGTCAGCGCAAAGGAAGGCGAATACCTGGACAAGAGCGCCAGTTGCGGCGCCTGGAGCTTGAATCTGTACAGGCAATAGTCTCCGGCCTTGGGCAGCTGAAAGCTGGGCACCGTGATGACCCCAGTGTCCGCAGAGCCCGACGGTGCGCACCGCGACGCACCCGATGTGACCGGCTTGCCGTCACTGTAGAACGTCGATGTCCAACCCGACACCATGAAGCCGCGGGGTAGCGTAAATGTCAAAGCCGCCGCGGACGCACTGGAGGTGCGTCGGAGCACCTTCAAGCTTCCATAGACCGTACCCGCCGGAGCGATGGCACCCTTTGAAAGGTTTAGTTCTCCGATGTAGGCCGTAACGGGCATCGCATGAAGCCCAACCGCCACTGCAAGGCCCCCACCCAGAACGGCCAAGCTTGACCACAGCCGAATCTTCGATTGCATAGACTCTCCGCAATGTGTAAGAAAGACCGCGAACTATAGGGTCTGAAGAAATGAAAATGGATTTTTTTAACTATAAATAAATAATTATTTGTAAAAAATAGATAAAAGCAGCCTGCCTCTGCCGAAGGCCTGATAAACCGGCCGGATTATCTGGTGCACGAAGACAAGCTTTCAGAGGCACTGGAGCTGTTACGGGCTTTCCTGACAACCGTGGCCGCGTGGTTTCCCCCAGCACCATGCCCCTTCTCCAGCCTCTTGATGCTCACAGGCTGCGGCGTGCGCAGCTCTTGCGCAAAGAAGCTCACGCGCAGCTCTTCCAACAGCCAGCGGAACTCGAGCATGCGGGCGTCTTGCACGCCTTTGCGCTCGGCCACCAGGCGCCAGTAGCGTTGCTCTTGCGGGCGCAACTCTGAGAGGCGCTGGGCGTCGCGGGCCGGGTCGGCGCGGTACTTGTCCAGGCGCAGGGTGATCGCTTTCAAGTAGCGGGCATAGTGCTGCAGTTGCGGCCAGGGGGTGGCGGCCAGGAAGTTCTTGGGGACGAGGCGCTGCAGCTGCTCGGTGCAATCTGACGTGGCCTCGGGGGCGTTCTTGGTGTCCTTGATCTTGCGGGTGGCGGCGGCGTATTCGGCCAGGATGGTGCTGGCCAGGCGCGCCACCTCGTTGGCAATCAGCGTGAGGCGGCCGCGGCCTTCGTCCACCCGGCGCTTGAAGCTGGCCTGGTCGTCAGGCAAGGGGTCGAGCAGAAATGCCCGGTCAAGCGCCACGTCAAGGATTTGTTGTTTCAGTTCTTCAGACGTTCCCAAGGGCATGTAGGCCGCCGACATTTTTTGCAGGTCCGGAATGTTTTTCTCAAGGTACTTGAGCGCGTCCTTGATTTGCAGGGCAAACAGGCGGACCAGGCCTTGGCGGTGCTTGGCGGCGGCCACATCGGGTTCGTCAAACACCTCGACGGTCACCGCATCACCTTGATCCACCAGCGCGGGAAAGCCGATGAGGGACTGGCCGCCTTTGCTGATTTCCATGAGCTCGGGAAGTTCGCCGAAGGACCAGGTGGTGTGGCGCCGCTCGGTGGAAGCAGCGGCTGGCGGATTCTTTGAACGTGGGGGGGTGGGGTCAGATCCCACCGGTGCGCCTGC
>JAJTGH010000143.1 GCA_021299555.1 Comamonadaceae bacterium | reverse complement strand
ACTCGGGGCCGAAGGTGTTGACCAACTCAAGCTCTGTGAGCGCGAGCTCGGCCGGCGAGTCTGCCGGCGCCAGCGTGACCGCACCGTCTGCAAGCTTGACGCTGCGCTGCATCAGCTGGCCGGCCTCGAGCGCTTGCACCAGCTGCGCCAGCGATTGGGTGCATGGATCGAACTCGAGCAGCAGCTCGAGCGTGCCGCCGCAAGGCAGACCAAAACGGTGGGCCTCGTCGGCACTGACACCGTACTTGATGAAGCGCGGCGCGCCCACCGGGATGGATCGGCCGTCAGCGCCCTGCCCGGCCCCCTTGTAGGCCTGGGTGTACTGGTAGATCAGGTCGTCCTCGATGCAGCCGCCCGACACCGAGCCGACCACCGCACCGTCTTCGCACAGCGCCATGATGGAGCCCACCGGTCGCGGTGAAGAGCCCCATGTACGCACGACGGTGGCCATCAGTGCGCGCTTGCCCGCTGCTCGCCAGTCGCGCAGCGTGCGCAGGACCATCACATCTAGGTTTACCATGGCTCGAGTGACTGGCTGTGTCAGCGGGCGAGCCAGATCAGGCCCATCACCACGATCATCACACCCGCACCGCCCACAGCGGCGAGCACAGCAGGCAAGAGCACCGAAGGCGAGCCGCCCGCTGATGCGGCACGCGGTTGTGCGTCTTGAGCCGCAGCCGGGGCCGGACCGTGGCGCCGCTGCATTTCGTCGTCAAAGCGCTTGAAAAAATCTTCGGCCAAGGACCTGGCCGCGCCATCGATGAGGCGCTGGCCCAATTGAGCCACCTTGCCTCCAACCGATGCATTGACGGTGTAGGCCAGATCACAACCGCTGGCCGTGGGGATAAGCTGCACCTGCGCGCTGCCCTTGCCGAAACCAGCCGGACCGCCCTGGCCATCGAAGGAGATGCGGTAACTGGCCGGCGGCTGTATGTCGCTCAGGCTGATGTGGCCCTTGAACTTGGCCGACACCGGGCCAATGCGCAGGGACATGCCGATGTCGTATTCGTTCTCAGCCGTGGCCTGGACCTTGTCGCAGCCGGGAATGCACAGCTTGAGCACCTCGGGGTCATTGAGCGCCTGCCAGGCTTGCTGCTGCGTCACGCCCAGCGAACGGGTGGCTTGCATGTCCATGATGGGTCTTCCTTGCTCACTTGATTTTGGTTTGTCGGCACAGGCCCGATTTTGCAACACCGGGGCAACTACCGCCGGCGTACGGGAAAAAGTTTAGTTGCGCAGCAGTCGAGCCAGGCTGGCGGCGAGCTCTTGCAAACGGCTTAGGTTGTGGACCGCGAGCATGACATGGGCATGCGCGTGCAGCGCGGCAGCACCTCGGGCCAAAGGCGCGTAGCCGTCAAAACGCATCAACGGGTTGAGCCAGAGCAATCGCCGGCTGTGCAGGCGCAGCCACTGCAGTTGCTGCTGCAAGACTTCAGGCTCTCCCGTGTCCAGACCGTCCGTGATGATCAGCACCACCGTGCGCCGACCAATCAGCCGGCGTGCATGCCGCTGTCGCAACTGCGCCAGGCTGGCCCCCAGACGCGTGCCGCCGGCGTAGTCGGCGATCAAGGCGTTGGTTTGCTCGAGCATGGCGTCTGTATCGGCCAGTCCAAAAGCGCTCTGCAGGTCGGTCAGGTCCATGCCGAAGGCCAGCACGTCGCGGCGCCTGTGCGCACGCGTGGCTGCATGCAAAAAGGCCAGCAGCATGCGGCTGTAACGCTCCATGGAACCCGAGACATCGACCAGCACCATCAAGGGCAGTGGACTCATGCGCCGCTCCAGACGCGGCAGATCCAGCAACTCACCACCGCTGCGCGCTGCCCGTCGCATCACCCCCGGCCAGTGCGGGCGCTCGCCTCGCCAGCCCGGTCGCATGCGCCGCGACGGCAACTCGGGCATGCGCAAGGCGATCTCGCGGGCCAGACGCTCGACCAAGGCGTATTCATCGGCCGACAGGCTGTTGAAGTCTGCATGGTGCAAGCGCTGCAGGTCGCTGGCGGTCATGGCCGCGTCGAATTCAAATTCGCGGTCCTTGGCCTGAGGCTGGGCCAGAGGCGTTTTGGCACGAGGGGGCTGCAGCGCATCGCGCACGCGGGCGCGGCGGCGGTCTGGCTCAGCACGGCCTTCGGCAGTGGGCAGCAACTGGGCAAGCAGCTTGTGGGCAACTCTAGGGTCGCGAAAAAAAGCATCAAAAAGCTCACGAAAAACCGCCCGGTCTCGCTCACGGCTGACCAGCACGGTCTCCAGCGCCGCGGCCAAGTCATCGCGCCGACCCAGATCGATCAGCAAGGCCGCCTGCTGCGCCAGCGCAATGCGGCTGGCATCGACCGGCACACCCGCGCGCCGCAGGCTTCGGCCAAAAGCCGTCAGGTTGCCAGCCAGCCGGCCAGCGCGGGCGTCACCGAGTTGCACGCGAGCCCACCCACGCTGCAAGCCGCGCCGGCGCGGCGATGCGGTGCCCGTTCAAAGACCTCATGCGGCGTCTTCAGAGTGCAGGATTTCCCGGGCCAGGTCCTGGGTCAGGGCGGCCACATCTTCGCGCTGCTTGAACAAGATGCCGGCCGTGTCAGAGGCTACTTCCGGATCGAGCGAGAGGGTATCGAGCGCAACCAGGGCTTTGGCCCATTCCACGCTCTCGGCAATCCCAGGTGCCCGGGCAAAGGCATCCTTGAACGGCGACTGGCGCAACTTGCCGACGAAGCGGGCCACCTGCGCCGTCAGCTGCTCGCTCGCTTGCGGCACCTGGGCCCGCACAATGGCCAGCTCGCGCTCACGTTCGGGGTAGTCGAGCCAGTGATAGAGGCAGCGGCGCTTGACCGCGTCATTGAGTTCACGGGTTCGGTTGCTGGTCAAGATGGTCACCGGCGGCACCTGGGCACGCACGGTGCCCAGCTCCGGAATGCTGACCTGGTATTCGCCCAGGTATTCGAGCAAGAAAGCCTCAAAGGGCTCGTCGGCGCGGTCGATCTCATCGATGAGCAGCACCGCCCCTGGCTCTGGCGCTTGCAGCGCTTGCAACAAGGGCCGTCGGATCAGGTAGTGCCCGGTGTAGACCTCACGCTCAAGATCGCCGACCTCGCCACGCCCCTCGGCGGCGCGCATGTGCAAAAGCTGGGCCGCATAGTTCCATTCGTACAAAGCCTCGCGCTGCTCCAGGCCGTCATAGCACTGCAGGCGAATGAGGGCGCGCTGCAAGGCAGCGGACAAGGCTTTGGCCAGCTCGGTCTTGCCCACGCCGGGCTCGCCCTCGAGCAGCAGGGGTCGGCCCAGGCGCAAGGGCAAAAACACCGCGGTGGCCAGGCGCCGGTCCGCAAAATAACCGGCCTCCTGCAGGGCCTGGCCCAGGGCATCGATGCTGGCAAAGGATGGGTGTGACATGTGCCCCATTGTGTACGAGGTCAGGCCGGCGCACCAAGACCGGCCGCGCCCAGCAAAAAGCCCGCTCGAGGCGGGCTTTTTGCTGCTGGCCCTGACCCATCGCAATGGGTCGGGGCGGGCGGGGGCGATCAGGCCTTCTTGACGTAAGCTGAGCACCAGCCATTGGCCGCCACCTGCTTGCCCGGGAAAATGGAGCAAGGGCCCGCCTTGGAGCCGGCTGCTCCGGTGTAAAGCTGGCAATTGCTGCACTTTTGAGCCGCAGCGTGCTTGGGGAACTTCTTGGCATCGACCTTGGTGGTGTCGGCCGCGTAGCCCAGAGAGACGGCCTGCGCATCTTTTTCGTTGACCATGGCTTGGGCAGAGGCAGAACTTGCGGCAGCCAAAGCAGTGCCACCCAAGGCGACTTGCATCATGAAGACGCGGCGATTTGCAGATTTCATGTGAATCCTGTTGTAGTGGTTGAGAACAGTCTAGATGCTAGCACCGCGGCCATATCCGACTGCATTAGTCATGGATAACACGCCGACATGGGGCCAATGTCGGGCCCAGATGGCGCCTGAGGACGGGCAGCTATGATTACTTGCCCATGGCTCCACACAGCGACAAGACCGTTTTTTCCCCGCAACTGAGCGGACAGACTTTCGAGGTGGACAGCGCTGCGGGGCCTTTGGCCGTGCACACCGCCGGGCAGGAGGGGCTGCCCCTGCTGCTGCTGCACAGCGTCAATGCCGCGGCCAGCGCGGCGGAAGTGCGCCCGCTGCACGAGCACTACGCAGCCGGTCGGGCGGTGTTTTCCATGGATCTGCCCGGCTTTGGCGGATCCGCCCGCAAACCGATGCTCTACACACCGCGGGTGATGACGGACGCGCTGCACCAAGTGGTGCAAGCGATCCGCAGCCGCTGTCAGGGCGCCCCGGTGGACGCTCTGGCGCTATCGCTGTCTTGCGAATTTTTAGCCCGCGCGGCCAGCGAGCGGCCGCAGGACTACCGCAGCCTGGCCTTGGTCAGCCCCACCGGTTTGAGCGGGCGTACGCAGCGCCGCGAGCCAGCGGGCAGCACGGCCGTATTGCCCTGGCTGCACCGTGCGTTGAGCGCCTGGGGCCCCGGACTTTACCGCGCCCTGACCCGACCGGGCGTGATCCGTTTTTTTCTGCGCAAGACCTGGGGAGGGTCTCAAATCGACGCGCTCATGTTTGAAGAGGCGGTGCGTGTTGCACGCACGCCTGGGGCCGAGCATGCGCCGCTGAGCTTTTTGTCGGGCGCGCTTTTCAGCCGCGACATTCTCGATGTGTACGAGAGCCTGAGTCAGCCGGTCTGGATGTGTCACGGCGTGCGCGGCGACTTTACCGACTACCGGCAAAAATCGCTGTTGCAAGCCCTGGGCAACTGGAAGGTACAGGTGTTTCCCACCGGCGCCCTGCCCCACTTCGAAGTCCTGCCCGACTTTTGCAGCGCCTGGGATGCACACATGGCCAAGGCTTAGCAGCACCCACTCTTGAACCGGAGCCCACCTTGAAAATCGCCACCTGGAATGTCAACTCGCTGTCCATCCGGCTGCCCCAGGTGCTGGACTGGCTGGCAGCCAACCCAGTCGATGTGCTGTGCCTGCAAGAGCTCAAACTCACGGACGATAAATTTCCGCTGGCAGCGCTGGAGCAAGCGGGCTACCCGCACTGCGCCGTCTTTGGCCAGAAAACCTACAACGGCGTGGCGCTGATCAGCCAGCATCCTTTGAGCGATGTGCTGCGCAATATTGCGGGCTTTGAAGACGAACAGGCCCGAGTGGTCAGCGCCACAGTGCAGGCGCCCGGGGGGGATCTGCGGGTGGTCAATGGCTATTTTGTCAACGGTCAGGAACCGGGCAGCGAAAAGTTTGCTTACAAAATGAATTGGCTGCAAGGCTTGCACCGGCAGATTGCTGCCGAACTGGCTGGGCCTGCGCCATTGGTGCTCGTGGGCGACTTCAACATCACGGCCGACGACCGCGACACCCACGACCCTCAGGGCCTGCGGGAAACCATACACCACACCACGCAAGAGCGTCAGGCCTTTGCAGCGCTGCTGGGACTGGGTCTGGTCGATGCCTTCAGGCTGTTTGATCAGCCCGAAAAGAGCTACTCCTGGTGGGACTACCGAGAGATGGCTTTTCGCCGCAACAAGGGGCTGCGCATCGACCACATTCTGGTCAGCCCATCGCTCAAGGCAAGGGTCAAAGCCTGCACCATCGATCGATCGCCCCGAAAGAACGAACGCCCCAGCGACCACGCCCCTGTGATCGTCGAATTGGCCGAGCCCGTGCCACCACACGGGCCTTAGCTGCTCTCAACGGGTGAGAGTGTGAGCCGCGCCTAGGGCGGCACTTTGCTGTGGTGCCTCAGTCGGCGGTCACCTTGTAGCGCTGCGCCGCGCCAACCCAGCGCTCGATTTCGTCGCGCAAGAAACCCTGCTGCTGCGACGGTGCAATGTTGAGCAAGCGTCCGCCATCGCGTTCAACCCGGGCAACGAACTCTGCCTCGCGGTTGATCGCAGCCAGCGTCTCGCGCAAGCGATATTGGGCAATTGGCTGCTGCGCTGGGCAGAGGAGACCACCAAGCCCTTGAGCCGCCCCGCCTGAATATGTGGCTTGGCCGCTGAGATGTTGTCAAACATGATGTCGAGTCGGCCGGCCATCATCTCCTGGTGCGCAGGCGCAGCACCTTTGAAGGGCACATGCACCATATCGAGCCCCAGGCTGCTGGTCAAAATAGCCCCCCACACATGCTGCAGGGTGCCCATGCCACCTGAACCGTAGGTCAGCTTGCCGGGTCTGGCCTTGGCATAGGCGGCCAATTCAGCCAAGGAATTGACCGGCAGATCGGAGCGCATCAGCAGGACAAAGGGATAGGCAGAAACATATCCCAGGCTGACGAAGTCGCTTTCTGGCGAATACGACAGGTTCTTGACCAGGGCCTTGTTCATGACCATGTTGAAGATGCCCCCCATCAGCAGGGTATAGCCATCGGCCGGCGCGCGAGCAACGAATTCGGTGCCAACCAACGAGCCGGCGCCGGTGCGGTTTTCGACCACCACGCCCTGCTTGAGAAGTTCGGTCATGCGCGCAGACAGGTTGCGCGCCAGAATATCCGTACCGCCACCGGGCGCTTGCGGCACCACGATGCGAATGGGCTTGATCGGAAACTCCTGCGCCCCGGCCGCGCCGGCCAAGACGGCGCCAGCGGTCCCGAGCACCCATTGCCGCCGAGTGATGTCTGCATTCATAACTGTCTCCTGTTGCTCTTTGAAACCTCAGCCAGTCTAAAAAGCTGTCCGCTCAGGGCAACTGGCATTTACCCGCAGATGCCACAAAACAGCAAACGCGGCCGCTTAGCCCCGCGGGCCGCAGATGGACAAAACCATGGGCCAAAACGGCCCGAGTGGAGGCGCGACTCAGGCTGTCGGCCAGGTCGCGCCGCAGGTGCGGACGTAGATCGAGTACAGCGACTGGGTCCCGCAGATGAACAGGCGGTTGCGTTTGGGCCCGCCAAAGCAGACATTGGCCACGACCTCGGGAACACGAATCTTGCCGATCAAATCGCCCTGTGGGTCCAGGCAATGCACCCCATCGCCCGCGCCCAGCCAGAGGTTGCCGTCCACGTCGACCCGCAGCCCGTCGAACAGTCCCACAGTGGCACTGGCCAACAGGTGACCCGGGCCTTGCACTGAGCGCGCATCGCCCGACAGCGCATAGCGACGCACATCGCGCGGGCCGTCTGCGCGGTGGGAGACGCCGGTGTCAACCACATACAGATATTTCTCGTCGGGGGAAAAGGCCAAACCGTTGGGCTTTTCCATGTTCTCAACGACTGCCTGAATCTGACCGGTACGGCCGTCGATGCGGTAGACATGGCTGGCACCGATCTGCGACGGCGCAGCCTCTCCCTCGTAATCGGAATCGATGCCATAGGTTGGGTCGGTGAACCAGATGCTGTCGTCCGACTTGACCACCACATCATTGGGTGAATTGAGGCGCTGGCCCTTGAAATGCGAGGCCAGGACGGTGCGACTGCCGTCGTGCTCGATGCGCGAGACACAGCGACCCAGGTGCTCGCAACTGATCACCCGGCCCTGACGGTCCAGGGTGTGGCCGTTGGCGTTTGCCGAGGGGCTCTGAAAGACCGACACCGAGCCGTCGGTCTCGTCCCAACGCATCACGCGGTTGTTGGGAATGTCAGACCACAGCAGGTAGCGGCCGGCCGGCAGGTAAACCGGGCCCTCGGACCAGCGACATCCGCTGGCAAGACGCTCCAGATGGACATTGCCAGGCGCGTAGCGTGCAAAGCGCGGGTCGATGATCTCAAATGATTCGGTCAACATGGGCCTGTCCTTCAAAATATTCGGGGTGAAGATCGGCAATTTTTTGCACCAAAAGCGCATTGTTGTTCAAATGATGCGCCATGCTGAGCACAGCCGCATCTGCATCGTGCCGCCGCAGGCAAGCAACGATGGCGCGGTGATCGGCCAGGGCCTGCTCGCCGCTTTGCAACTCAGGCACCGCAATGGCTCTGACGCGCTGGTGCATGTCCCGGGCCTGCGAGACGATGGGCCAGACAGCGCCCATGCCACACAGCTCAAGCATGCTGCAATGAAAAGCTGCATCGGCCTGCATGACGGCCTCCAGATCGCCCTGCTCCAGCGCCTTTTGCTGCACCTCGATGCAGCGCTCCAGGCGCAGCCAGGCGGCCTCGTCCGGTGCATCGCTGAGCAAACGGCGAATCACGTGCGTCTCTACCGCTTCGCGCACAAACAGGGCTTCGCGGATGCGGTCCATGCTCAGCAGCGACACACGCGTTCCCCTTTGCGGCAGCACATGAACCCAACCCTCCCGCACCAGCCGCTGAATCGACTCACGCACTGGCGTTCGGCTCACGCCCAGCCGCAGCGCCTGCTGGTTTTCCGACAACAAAACACCTGGGCGCAGGCGGGCATGCACAATGTCCGAGCGCAGGCGCACATGCACCTGCTCGGCCAAAGAACCGTCTGACGCCGCTGCGGCCATGGGCTTCACCGGGACAATGCAGTGCGCATGAACTGCCCCAAGGCGGCGAGCTTGCTCGCACTCAAATAGCCGTAGCGGTTGACCCATACCCTTCCAGAACCACCGGGCGAACAGACGGTCTGGGCGGCGAGCCTGAAACGGCGCATGAAGTCGCCCTCGGGTCCGTAACTGTGGGTAAAAGCAATGACGGGCGTTGCCCCGGCTT
This sequence comes from Comamonadaceae bacterium, assembly GCA_021299555.1. Taxonomy (GTDB): domain Bacteria; phylum Pseudomonadota; class Gammaproteobacteria; order Burkholderiales; family Burkholderiaceae_C; genus Polaromonas. The sequence goes on along the minus strand of JAJTGH010000143.1, from coordinate 936 downwards.
GCGTGACCGCGGTGCGCAACTTGAGGACCTGTGCCTGCTCGCCCACCGGATGATCGGTGTCGGGGGGCGGATACCTCAGGGCCGCAGCGTCCAGTCCAGGCCCCAGGCCCATCCACTGAAACAGGGCCTGCGTCACGACGTCGGCCGCTGGCCCGTCGGATCGTCCAATCAGGTCTCGCGCCCAATAGCGTGCAATCATGGGCCAGTGCATGGTGTAGAGCTTGACCCCAACGGCGTCGCAGTGGGCAGACAGCGACTCCCAGGCAAATCCCGACCAGGTGCTCATGGGCTGCGGAAACACCTGAGGCTCGAGCAATCGACGCGGCCCGGGCACCGAATCGAGCGCCTTGCGGTAGGCGCCGAGCATGCGTGCAACGCTGGCGCGCTTGCTGGCCCACAAAGCGCGGGCCGGCCCCTCGGGGCCAAGCCAGTCATTCCAGCCGGCATCGGCCAAGCGCCGGCTCACTGCTGTGGCGCCCTCTGCGCTCGATTGCACCGCAATCTGCCGCCACGACTGCAGGGCCAGGCTCAACTGCCGAGCCAGCTCTAGCGGATCGGCACCTTGGGCCGCAATCGCACGCTGCCCATGCTCGCTGAAATCGAACAAGGCACTGCGCAAGTCGTACGGCGGGTATTCGGGCCAGTCGATGCGAAAGCCGGTGACTAGGGGGTAGCGCTCGGCCAACTCGGCGAGCAAAGCGGCTCCATAGGCATGCACAGCCTCGCTGGCCAGGCTGGCGTTGCGGTCCACACGGTCGCGGTGCAGTTGAGCGTCGGGTCCGCGGCACTGGTCTTGCAGCACCGCACCTGAAAACTGGACCCTGTAGCCCGGTGGGCTGGCCGCCATCACCTGCAGATACACCCGCAGGCCGCGAGCGCTGGCCTTTTCAATCACGCGGTCCATGAAGTCGGGTTGGGTCAGGGTCAGCTCGCCGG
>JAJTGH010000142.1 GCA_021299555.1 Comamonadaceae bacterium | reverse complement strand
GCCCCCTGGTTTGTGGCGCGCAAAGACGTCGAGCACAACACCTTGTGGGTGGTGCAGGGCCATGACCACCCCTGGCTGCTCTCACACCGGCTGCACGCACAGGACTGCAGCTGGGTTGCAGGCCGGGCCCCGGCACCCGGGCCCTTGGCCGCCAAAACCCGCTACCGCCAGCAAGACGCCGCCTGCAGCGTGATCAGTGCCGATGTCCGGCAATGCGGGTTGAGTTTTGCACAGGCCCAGTGGGCCGTCACGCCAGGGCAGTCGGCCGTGCTCTACGACGGCGAGGTGTGTTTGGGCGGAGGGGTGATTGATGGCTGCGATGCGCTGAGCTCGGATTGATGGTGGCGCAGCCTCCGCAAAAGGGCCCCATCGCCCCGAGGGGCCGGCTTCCACTTCCACGTCCACCCACACTCGCTCTGCCTCTTCCTCGTGCAGTCCCCTCTTGCGTCATGAGGGTGAGGCAGGCCGGTTTGCAACCTGCTCAGAGTCTGCAGTGGGAGCGCCGATCGCGGTGCGATGCAGGCTCAGAACGGAATATCGTCGTCCATGTCGCCAAAGCCACTGTCGCCTTTGGCTTTTGCGCCGGCCGGCTTCGCTGCTTCGGCTGGGCGTGAGGCCGGTGCAGGGCGGCTATAGCCGCCGCCTTCGTCGGAGCCGCCTGGCCCACCCATGCCTTCACGGCGGCCGAGCATTTGCATCTGGTCGGCGCGGATTTCTGTGGTGTATTTTTCCTGGCCTTGCGCGTCGGTCCACTTGCGTGTGCGCAAGCTGCCCTCTACATAGACCTGTGAGCCCTTGCGCAGGTATTCTGCGGCGATGTCGGCCAGCCGGCCGTTGAATACCACCCGGTGCCATTCGGTGGCTTCCTTGGCTTCGCCGGTTTGCTTGTCTTTCCACTTGTCGGTGGTGGCGACTGCGACGTTGGCCACCCGGTCGCCGCTGGGGAAGGTGCGCACTTCCGGGTCGCGCCCGAGGTTGCCGACGATGATGACTTTATTGACCGATGCCATGGCGTATCTCCTATTGGCTTGAGTTTAACGGGCAGCGCTGCCACTGGCCGGGCTCGGGTTTGCGCTGCCCTGGCCGTGGCGGGCCGGCGCACGCATGGGCCAGGCCGCCGCCAGCCACAGCGCCATCAGTGCGGTGCAGGCAGCAAATACGGCGGCAGGGCCATGGGTGCGCACCAGCCATCCTCCCAGAGCTCCGCCCACAAAGAAACCCATGGACTGCAAAGTATTGAAAACACCCAGGGCCGTCCCCCGTGCGTGTTGCGGCGCCACACGCGAGGCCATGCTTGGTTGGCAGGATTCCAGAATATTGAAGCCGCAGAAAAAGGCAAACAGCAGCCAGGTCAGAGCACTCAGGCTGGGCGCTTGATCGCTGGCCCACAGCAGGCCGACCTCCACCAGCCCGATCAGCCCCACCGACCCCAGGAACACGGCCCGCAGGTAGCCGCGGCGTTCGAGCGGGTAGAGCGTTGAGCGCAGCACAAAGAAGGAAGCGACCACCGTGGGCAGGTAAACCTGCCAGTGGTCGTCTTTGGCCAGTCCGGCTTGCACCAGCATGGCCGGAATGGCCACCCACATGGCCAGCTGCACCGCGTGCAGCACAAACACGCCCAGGTTGAGCCGCATCAGCTGTGCATTGCCCAGCACCAGCGCCAGCCGGCCTTTTTGCCGTGCCTCGAGCTGCGCGGGCTCGGCCGGCGTGATCTTGAGCACCACCGCAATGCCCAGCAGCGCCATCACCGCCGTCAGCGCAAACAGGCCGGGCAGGCCGATGTAGGTGTTGAGCACTGGCGCCACGATCAGAGACAGCGCAAACACAAAACCGATGCTCACGCCCAACAGCGTCATGGCCTTGGTGCGCACCTCATCGCGCGTCTGGTCGGCCAGCAAGGCTGTGACTGCCGCTGAAATCGCCCCGGCCCCCTGTACCGCCCGGCCCAGGGTCAACGCGGCCAGCGTGGTGGCGGTCATGGCCATGAAGCTGCCCAGCGCGAACACCAGCAGTCCAAAAACAATCACCCGTTTGCGCCCGAAGCGGTCGCTGGCCATGCCAAAGGGGATTTGCAGCAGGCCTTGGGTCAGCCCGTAAATGCCCATGGCCAGGCCCACCAGGGCCAGATCGTCTCCGCCGGGCAGGCGCGCCGCCTCCAGCGCAAACACCGGCAGCACCAGAAACAGCCCGAGCATGCGCATCGCAAAGATCAGCGACAAGGACAGGCTCGACCGCAGCTCGGTCGGCGTCATGGGCACATCTTCTTCGGTGGAATGCACGGCGGGTTGGCGTTGTATCTGGCGCTACCCGGCGAACCGGGCAAAGCTGGCATTGTCCGTCAAGCCGTTGGGCGTGGGTCAACCGCCAGAGCGGCAGATTTCTCCCAGGCGCTTTATGATGGCCGGTTACCCTGCCCAACCTTCTTTGATGAACACCTCCGCCGACAGCAAGTACCTGGCTCAGGTTCTGGGCGCCCAGCGCATCAGTGTGCGCGGCGCTCGCACGCACAACCTCAAGAACATCGATCTGGACATTCCGCGCAATGAGCTGGTGGTGATCACCGGCTTGTCGGGCTCGGGCAAATCGTCCCTGGCCTTTGACACCCTCTATGCCGAGGGCCAGAGGCGCTATGTGGAAAGCCTTTCGACCTACGCACGGCAGTTTTTGCAGCTCATGGACAAGCCCGATGTCGACCTGATCGAGGGCTTGTCGCCGGCGATCTCCATCGAGCAAAAGGCCGCTTCTCACAACCCGCGTTCGACCGTGGGCACCGTCACGGAAATCCATGACTACCTGCGCCTGCTCTTTGCCCGCGCGGGCACGCCCTACTGCCCCGACCACGATTTGCCGCTGCAAGCGCAAAGCGTCAGCGAGATGGTCGATGCCGTTTTGCAGTGGCCCGCAGGCACGCGTCTGATGGTGCTCGCGCCCATTGCCCGCGAGAAAAAGGGCGAATTCGCGCAGATCTTCGAGCAGATGCGCGCCCGCGGCTATGTGCGCTTTCGCATCGACGGGCAGATCTTTGAGGCCGACAGCCTGCCGGCGCTCAAGAAAAGTGAAAAGCACAGCATCGACGTGGTGATCGATCGACTCAAGATACGCGCCGACGAGCCCGAAGCGCCCGCCCCCCAGGGGCCAGAGGCCTTGACCAGCGGGGGCGATGCCACCGCTGGCGCGCCGGGTGCACCCGCCTCGCGTGATGCCCAGCGCCAGCGCCTGGCCGAGAGCTTTGAGGCCGCGCTGGCCCTGGCCAATGGCAAGGCCGTGGCACTCGACATGGACGCCCAGCCCAGCCAGGCTGAGCACCTGTTCAGTGCCAAGTTTGCCTGCCCCGCGTGCGACTACTCGCTGGCCGACATGGAGCCGCGGCTGTTTTCCTTCAACTCGCCCGTGGGCGCCTGCCCCAGTTGCGACGGACTGGGGCATCGCGACTTTTTTGACCCGGCCCGTGTGGTCGCCTTTCCCTCCCTGAGTCTGGCCAGTGGCGCCATCAAGGGCTGGGACCGGCGCAATGCCTACTACTTTGCCTTGCTTGAAAGTCTGGCCCGCCATTACCGCTTCGATCTGGAGCAGCCCTTTGAAGAGCTGCCCGAGCAGGTGCGGCAGGTGTTGCTCTACGGCTCGGGCGAGGAGCCCATCAAGTTCAGCTACGAGGTCGAATCGGGTCAGAGCGCCGGCCGCAAGGTCAGCAAAAAGCACCCGTTTGAGGGCGTTATCCCCAATTTCGAGCGCCGTTGGCGCGAGACCGACTCGGCCGTTGTCCGCGAAGAGCTGGCCCGCCACCGAAGTGTGCAGCCCTGCCCCGACTGCCGCGGCACACGGCTGAGGCGCGAAGCGCGCCACGTGCATCTGGTCAACCCCCATGACGGCAGCCGCAAGGCCATCTACGACATCAGCCGCGCCACCTTGCGCCAGAGTCAGGCCTACTTTGAATCGCTGCAGATGCAGGGCGCCAAGGCCGAAATCGCGGGCAAGGTGGTGCGCGAGATCGGTCTGCGGCTGAAGTTTCTCAACGACGTCGGGCTGAGCTACCTCAGCCTGGACCGCAGTGCCGAGACGCTCTCGGGCGGCGAGTCGCAGCGCATCCGGCTGGCCAGTCAGATCGGCTCGGGGCTCACCGGTGTGATGTACGTGCTCGACGAGCCGAGCATCGGGCTGCACCAGCGCGACAACGACCGGCTCATTGCCACGCTCAAGCATCTGCGCGACATAGGCAACAGTGTGCTCGTGGTCGAGCACGACGAAGACATGATCCGGGCGGCCGACCATGTGATCGACATGGGCCCGGGCGCGGGCATCCACGGCGGGCGGGTGGTCGCACAGGGCACTTGCCAGGACGTGGCGGCAAACACCGCATCGCTCACCGGGGCCTATCTTTCGCGCACACGCTGCATTGCCGTGCCCAAGCGGCGCACGCCCTGGTTGCCCGCGCCCGGCGGCAAAAAAACAAACGCGCTGCAAGCGCTCAAGCTCATCGGCGCCAGTGGCAACAACCTGCAAGGGGTCAGCGTCGAATTTCCGGTCGGCCTGCTCACCTGCGTGACCGGCGTTTCCGGATCGGGCAAGTCCACCTTGGTCAATGACACCCTGTATGCCGCGGCCGCGCGGCACATCTACCGCGCCCACGACGAACCCGCGCCGCACGAAGACATTGAGGGTCTGGAGTACTTTGACAAAGTCATCAATGTCGATCAGTCGCCCATAGGCCGCACCCCGCGCAGCAACCCGGCCACCTACACCGGCCTGTTCACGCCCATTCGCGAGCTCATGGCCGAGATGAACAGCGCCAAAGAGCGTGGCTACGGGGCCGGCCGCTTTTCATTCAATGTGGCCGGTGGCCGATGCGAGGCCTGCCAGGGCGACGGCATGGTCAAGGTCGAGATGCACTTCCTGCCCGACGTCTACGTGCCGTGCGACGTATGCCACGGCCAGCGCTACAACCGCGAGACACTGGAGATCACCTACAAAGGCAAGAACATCGCCCAGATTCTTGACCTCACCATCGAGGCCGCGGCCGATTTTTTCAGCGCCCAACCGGTGATCGCCCGCAAACTGCAAACCCTGCTCGATGTCGGTCTGAGCTACGTCAAGCTCGGTCAGGCGGCCACCACGCTGTCGGGTGGCGAGGCCCAGCGCGTCAAGCTCGCGCTCGAATTGTCCAAGCGCGACACTGGACGCACGCTCTACGTGCTCGACGAGCCCACCACCGGGCTGCACTTTGCCGACATCGCCCTGCTGCTCAAGGTGCTGCACCAGCTGCGCGATGCCGGCAACACCATCGTGGTGATCGAGCATAACCTGGACGTCATCAAAACTGCCGACTGGCTGATCGACATGGGACCCGAAGGCGGTGCCGGTGGCGGCAGCGTGGTCGCGGTGGGCACACCCGAACAGATCGCAGCCAACCCGGCCAGCCACACGGGTCGCTACCTCAAGCGCTTGCTCGGTTAAGGCAAATACCCCAACCCCGGCCCTCTGTGTCTGGGAGAGGGTCTGGGTGAGGGGCACAATCAACCCCATGAATCGTTGCTATCCGTCATGAACTGTCTTTGCCCACCGGGCTGCGCTGGCTCATTGAGCGCCTGTGTGCGCGGCGCATGGCGGCTGGCCGGTGCCTTGGCCCTTGCGCTAAGCGCAGCAGCAGCCTGGGCCCAGGGGGCGGGGCTGACGCAGCAGGCGCTCTATGAGCGGGTTCGCCCCTCGGTGGTCGAGGTCAAGATCGAGGTCAAGGGCAACCACGGCATCAGTTCGAGCGCCTCAGGCTTCATCACGCAGCGCCCGGACCTGGTGGTCACCAACTATCACGCCATCTCGGAGGCGGTCTACGAGCCCGAGCAGCACCGCATCAGCATCCATGCCAGCGGGCAAAGCAAGCTCGCCGCGCGTCTGCTGGCCATCGACGTGCGCCACGACCTGGCTTTGCTGCAGCTCGAGCAGCCGCTGCAGGCCGCGCCGCTGACCTTGCGCACCAATCAGCCTGTGAAGGGAGAGAATGGCTATTCCATGGGTAAGCCCGGCGGCTACGAACTGGGCAT